>NZ_JAMPKY010000007.1 GCF_039962255.1 Leptolyngbya subtilissima AS-A7
GATTCTCAGGGTCGCGTGATTGGCACCTGGGCCGATGTCATCAACCGGGCGAACCTGGGTATGGAAGTGATGCACGAGCGCAATGCTCACAACTTCCCCCTCGACCTCGCTACCGCTGAGGCGCCTGAAATCATCGGCTAGTCCTCGACGACTACCCCACTGATTGATTAGAACAACAGCGCTCCCGAAAGGGGGCGCTTTTTGTATGCTTCCAGTGGAGCTACCTTTATTGCAGTAGACGGAATATAGCAATCCGTGGATGATCGGCTAACCCTTTCGAAAAGTCGTTGACCAAGCCTTCGTTGACGACCAGATCTATCCACGGATTGCTATATGACCTCACGTCTGGGCACGGCAAGGGTTAATAAACATGATTGCTGGGTATCGAGGGCAATTAACTGATTACGCCGTTGATGGTAAGCGGAGCGCGCAACCAAAGTGTCTTTGAAACGTTGCTGGAGACCTGCTTAATGTCCGAGTTACGACTAGGAGCCTGGGTGATCTTGACAATGCCACGTTTCACCACGGCGGACGGATTGCTCAGTCAATTGAGGCCGCAGGAGGCAGACTCCTTTGCCTACCACCCTGTTCTCCTGACCTAAAACGGATTGAGAGGTGCTGGGGTTGGTTGAAAAACAGAATTCGCAAGCTTCTACCCTATGTTTAGGGTTTACGGGCTGCTATGGAAGAGGTGCTTAACCTTGCAACGTCGCAACCTTTATGGCTATAGCTATAGCTAACAGAAGAATTCTAGGAGCATAAACTAATTCATTCTCCTAATGTCGATAGGGCTTTAAAGTATCGCAATCGTGTGAGAACTGACTATGCTGGCCCTGTTGGCTAATCAGTGATTTTGCCTGTGGCTGGGTAGATAAGCGCACTTTGAACCTTACTGGCATGCGATCGCGCGGAAAGATAGTCAAGTTCTAATCAAACTGTTCTAGCGATGTAGAACCATTAACCAACTCCCAGTCAAAGTAGTGCAGCAAAGCCGCAAGCATGATCGTAGCTTCCAAAAGCGCTAAGGGAGCCCCGAGACAGTAATGTGGCCCTAAAGAAAAGCCAAGGTGTAGGGGCTGTTTCCCAGGCATGCCCTCTGCTTCATCTGCTTGAAGCCAGCGCTCTGGGTGAAACTCATCCGGGTTGGGATACATCTCGGGGTCTCTACCCGCGCCTAGGAAAAAGGGTTCTATACCTGTTTTTTGGGGAATCTGTATGCCGTTAATTTCAGTGTCTTGAGTGGCTACTAAAGGAATGCCAGGCGCTACGGGATAAAGTCGCATTGTCTCCTTAACGATTGCCTCAATATAAGTCAATTTCTTAATGACCGAGGTGTTAAGGCAGCCTTCCTGCTGCCAAATTCCGTCAACAATAGCTTGGGATTTCTGGCGTACCGTAGGGGTCAACTCCAGGGCTCCGACAGCAAACGATAAGGTATGAGCCGTGGTATCGTGACCAGCAAAAAGGAAGGCTTTCGCTTCAGCAACTAGAGTTTCTAGATTGTGTTGGGGATTCTTTGCGAATTGAATCAGCATCAAGGTTCGAAACTGCTGACTGACCCCAGCTATAGACTGAGCGTTGGGCTCTCTAGCCAACCGTAGCGCCATAGCCACGCGAGGTGCAAGGAAATTTTCTATGTATTGTTGAGCATTTTTGTATGTGCGCCCTTCCTTAGTCGGCAAATACTTTAGCCATTTGCTTTTGCCCGCAGACTGAAGCAACACCTGCTTTTCCAGTACGGCTAAGGCTTTGTATAATTTCTGCGGCTCAAAGGGGGGCTCTCCCTCAAAGTTTGGTTTACCATCCAGCGACACCCCCAAGAGGAAATGGGCAATTACTCCCATAGTTAAGTTAACAAAGAGTGAGTCGACACAAACAATCTCTTGCTTTGAAGCGAGCTGCTGAATGTCATCCACCACACCCATACAGCTATCAACAATCACGTCTAGCTTTTGCGAAAATTGATTGGGCTTGAATGACGGGGCAGCAGCCTGCCGCCGCCACTTCCATTCTTGACCCTTTTGATTGCCGATGTGAACTCCAAAGACATCTTGATAGGCCCCATAAAAATTAGGACTCCTGGCGAAGATGCCGTCACTCTGACCCTGGACAAGAATTTGCTCGATCAGTTTGGGTTTTGATACTATCAAAATTGGATTATTAAAGAGCCAAACTACGAACAGCGGGCCATATTGCTGGGTCCATTCCAAAAACTTCTGTGAAAACCTACCGTTTTTAGCTAAAGCAATTAATTCTAAGGCATTGCCACTGGGCCAATGACCTGGTGGTGTGGGCAGCGCTCTCAATGACTGAAGCCGCTGTGCTTGCTGTCGCCAGCGCCATCCTAACCCACCGGCCACTGTAGAAGCTAAAACCAAGACTGAGGCTAGACCTTGCGTTTTAATCATGCCGACTACTCCTTAAAATCACTGTATACAGTCATTCAGTGCTGAGTCGTCACTGCCTTGCTAATATCGTACAACCTGCCTTTTATTTGTTGCCAGGCTTAGGGCCATCAATGACATACTTGCGTAACATGGTTATTCCACTGGCTTGATGGTAGATGAAATTACGATGCTGAGTTTATTTCCAGCACCGTAGAAAGCAGCTTGTTCACCGCACTGAAGGAATTAGGTTTTCCTGAGGCACAGATCACGCCATTCTACTGAGTCTGCTGTTAGTTCAAACCTTATCGGGCATTAGGCCACGCCTGTGTAAAGCCAAACGGCATCATGGCTAAATCTAGCGGTATCTCACTAGCCACTACAGTTCCTGAAGAATTTACAAAAATTGAAGTTTATTGTAGTGGCTATAACGTTTTAGCCAATGTCAAAAACAAAACATTCGAACGCTTTATTAAGAAAACTATAAGGAATTCTCGAGCGAGACTGAAATGCGATGCTCTTTCAGGCGGCTTTGCCAACACTGGCTACGACCAACTAAATACCTAAGTCCTGTAAGGCGAAGCGAATCTGCTCCAATCGCCGTCTATTTACGCCTAAATCAGATTCTCCTAAGCGGGCTGCTGCTCGAACATGGATAACTGGCTCATCCTCGGGCAAGTAGAATTCAGTATCGTCTACAAACCCCATGATGCGGCTGGTGGACTTAGCTCGGATGTAGTTTTCCTGCTGGGTCACAATCTCAGTACGGGGCACAACACCCAGCACTTTAGTTAGTAGCTCACGAGCTTTTTCCCGGCTGGTTGTGTAGGCAATTGGCGCAATCGCGTGGTCTTTGTCAGCACCCTGGCTAACGACACAGTTAGACGTTGATGGGCAGAGTAACAGCTTGCCATCCGTGATCCCGAGTTTAGGTGTCTCTCCCGCAAATATCTCCGATAAGCCAGGAATGGCACCCAGAGACTGGGGGGCAGGAGTTGCGATCGCAAAAGCTGACCAAGTCGGGAAGGCCCACAACGCAATCGCCAAAAGACCCGCAAGGATTAAAGCCATAGGAGTTCATCAAAGTACAACCTCACCATAGCCCAAGATAAAAATGCGAAGCACCACTAGAACAGCTCAACGCAGCTTGAAACCCCCTTGCGCTGGTAAAAGCGTCCCCTGCATTGGTTGCCCATAGAGGTTCTGTCTACACCGAGCCAGCGACAAAACCAAGACTGCATTGCTTGAGCAGGCTTACCTAGCATCTCAAGTGCGATCGCACCCCCAACCCGCTACGACTAAACCTTTTGGCGCTAGCACTCACTAAACGACCTGAACATCGGCCTAGCGGCAATAGACATACGCCGCACAGATGCTTACGATCTGCAGTAGCGACTCTAAAATCATGCCCAATGCCCCCAACCCTGAATGAACCCCTTTCCCTCGAAATCTTTGAACAAATCAAAAGCAAAGCAGGCGCTCCCTTTGAAAACACTCATCGAGCTGTGCTAACACTGACTGGAGCGACCTACGTCCAAGGGTTTGTGGTTTTGAATAACGGGCAGTATGAGCCTATCGAACACGCCTGGATTGAATTGGGTGAAGATATTATCGACCCGACGCTACCGCATATAAATAAGGCCCAGCAAGAAATCTACTACTTTCCCGCCCAAAGCCTCAGCATCAAGGCATTGAAAGCCTCTGTTGAAGAGGCCCGGGAAGATTACCCAGATGATCCTCCGCTGCCGATTTACGGTGCTCCGCCCTACGAGTATTACGGTGACGTGATGCTAGGGGGAAAAGACTACGTGAATGCTTATCAAGCAGCCGAATTAAAGAGCAGAGAACTCAAGGCAGCTAGAGCAGAACGCAAGCAAAAAACCTGACGTTGCACTGAGTCTAGAATTAGCTCATTGTTGTAGTAGCTGGTTGCCATTCCTCCCATACCCAGCTAACGAGTCATCAGGAACAGTGATCGCTCTAGTGGCCAGCCTGGAGTTAGAACAGTGATTATTACCCCCAACACCAGCAAGTGAGGAGGCGCTGGGGAAAATAATTGAATGGAGATGCCTTAGCCCCAGTCCGGTCCCGATCGCAGTCTCACATGCCCTCACTCGCTGGGCTTCTGAGAAAGCCAACCGTAGTTGCAGCTGGGTTAAGAATTTAGAAAGAGATCTGTCGTAGCCTCAGTCACCTGCGGATTCCTAAGACAGTACTGAAGGCTGTTGTGATTTACTGCCGCCAGTCGTCGTTGAGCCAGGTGCGGGGAATACCTGGGAAGCCAGCAAGTACCCAACCTAACCCCAGGGAAAGCACCATAGCTACTGCAATACTGTCCCACTCACCGTAGTAATTAGGGGCCATAGCCCAAAGGTCGAAGGCGTCCATGCTTCTAATCCAAAGGTAACCGGCCTAGGGTGCCCAAAATAAGACCCCCACGGGCTAGCAGTGCTGATGAAGGGGTGAGGCTTCTACTTCTACAAGTGGGGCGATCGCCCCTGTGAGCCTAGGGTGTTTAGAGCGGTGTGGCATTCTCTGTGCTCGGTGAGCGCTGAACTGGCAGTGAGTGCGATCGCCATGGTTTAGGGTTTAAAGGGCAGCTTTGTTCACCCTGGAGCACCCTAGCTATGCCCGATGATCTTGGCCCATTTCTTTTAGGCGTTGCCCTGCTGGTGCTGTACCTAGGTTGGTCAGCGGCTACAGAAATGGGCACTCGCTGGCCCTGGCGAAAGTAATCATGGCTCGCTCAAAGCCTCCCAGCGTCCAACTTTAGGAATTGAGCTAGGGAAGATAACTGCATAGAAAAAAGCAGAGATTGTAGCTCTGATAGCAGATCCACAGGGGTTAGATGTCGTGGACTAAAGCTGAGTCTATGGGCCTTGTGGGTCTATATGGCCAACTGCCTATCCACCTATCAGGAGGTCTACCGTGAGCCAGCCTACTGAACAACTGCCGCAGGCGCCACCGAATTCGGGGCCGGGAAACAGAATTGCTGAGTTTTTTGATTTTGCGGGCCATCGCACCAACTTTCGCACTGAATCGCTAGCAGGGCTGACCACCTTCGTCACGATGGCCTACATCTTGATTGTGAACCCAGCTATTTTGTCAAACGCGATCTTTCTCAACGAGTCAGGAGATTTGTTTGGGGAACTAGTGATGGCCACGGGCCTGTCGTCAGCGCTGGCCACCTTGGTCATGGCGCTCTATGCCAGGCTGCCCTTTGCCCTGGCTCCTGGGATGGGCATCAACGCTTACTTTGCCTTTACGGTGGTGCTGGGTCTGGGAATTGACTGGCGGGTGGCCCTGGCGGCGGTGCTGATTGAGGGAGTCATTTTCATTCTCATGACCGTTTCTAACTTGCGCAGCCACATTGTGGAGGCCATTCCCGATGCGGTGAAGCACGCCACCACAGCGGGAATTGGTCTGTTTATTGCTTACATTGCTCTAAAGGGCGCGGGCATTATTGTGCCGTCGGAGGCCACGCTGACGGCCCTGGGCAACCTGCGATCGCCCCAAACGGCCATGGCCCTGCTTGGTCTGGCGATCACCGCAGCGCTATTCGCTCGGCGGGTGACGGGGGCGCTGCTGTGGGGGATCTTGGGAACTTCGGTGTTGGCCTGGGTTTTGGGGGTGTCGCCCTGGCCGACGGGGTTGATGGCAGTGCCTCCGGCCCCGATCGATCTGTTTGGTCAGGCCTTTGTCGGACTGGGGGAACTGTTCCGCATCAATTTCTGGCAAATGGTCAGCATTGTCTTTGTGTTTCTGTTTGTGGATTTGTTTGACACCATTGGCACCCTGACTGGGCTGGGCTCTAAGGCGGGCTACATCAACAGCGAGGGCCATTTCCCCGGGGTGGAAAAGGCGTTTATGGCCGACGCCGTGGGTACTACTGCTGGGGCCGTGTTGGGCACCTCAACGGTGACAACCTACATTGAGTCAGCCTCGGGCATTGCCGAAGGGGGACGCAGCGGCTTTACAGCCCTGGTGGTCGCGGTGCTGTTTTTGGCGTCGTTGCTATTTATTCCTCTGTTGCAGGGCATTCCGGCCTTTGCCACCGCCCCGGCGCTGATTATTGTGGGGGTGCTGATGATGTCGGCAGCTAAGAATATCGATTGGGATGAGCCCGCCGATGCGATCGCCGCCTTTTTGACCATCATCATGATGCCCTTGGCTTTCTCTATTGCTGAAGGTCTAGCCATGGGGCTGATTGCCTATCCTCTCATGAAAGCCTTCCAGGGCAAAACCTCGCAGACCACCATCGGTATGTGGATTTTGGCCGCTATTTTCTTGCTGCGGTACATCTTTGTGGCAGGCGGCTAGGGGTAAACCCTAACAACTTCTGGGAGTAGGGGCGCAGTAGGAACGCCCCTACTTCAGCGCATCGAAGGTGTCGCCCAGAGCAGCGGTCAGGGTTTGGCGAGTTTGAGCGTGGGCTGCTTGCTCAGCCTGCAATTTTTGGGTGAGGTCTTGGCACTGTTGCACCAGTCCATCGAGCCGCTGCTGTAGCTCCTGCAGGGAGTTGACGGTGGACAAATCTAAATCTTTCTCCAGCACAGCGCTGGGGTCGGCATCGAGGCGCTGCTGCAGAGTCTCGATCCGGGCTTGAAACTCTGCGGCCTCTTCTCGCCGTTGACGGGCTTCAGTTTCGTAGAGACGACGCCAGTTGGCGGCGCTGTTGTAGGCTTGATCGCGCTCTTTTTGGGTGTCGGCTAGCTGCCGCTGGAGGGTGCGCACCTCCGTAATCCACTGGGTCAGGTCTTGGGACATGGCGGTTACCAGAACAACAGGCAGCCCTGGGGCTAATACAGCAGCCGGGTAAGAATGCCCGGTGCTGGCAGCACAATCATAACCAGCAGTGTCAAGGCCACCAGTCCCAGCATGTCGCGGCGGTCGTCTAGCTCGCTGACATCGTTGAGGGCAGGCTGATCTGCCGCCGGAATAAAGAACAGCAGAATCGCCCAGATCATTAATTCAGGGTGCACCAGGGCGAGGCCAAACACCAACAGCCGGGCCACCTGGCCCACAATGCCGCCAATCCGCTGGCCGTACATAGCATGGACAATGTGGCCACCGTCGAGCTGGCCCACAGGCATGAGGTTGAGGGCAGTGACCACCAGACCCAGGCAGCCCGCGATCGCGATTGGGTGTAGGTGAATCGCCTCATCGGCCGACACCGCTGACCCCAGCACCAGCTTAGAAAGTAGGGTCAGCATCAGGGACGCCTTAGGGTCTAGGGCCTCAAAATTCAGCAGGCTAGCGCCGGTTTCGGGAATGGGCACGATGGTGGATTGGCTGAGCCCCCACAGCAGCAGCGGCACCGCGACCACCAGGCCCGACAAAGGCCCAGCAATGCCCACGTCAAACAGGGCACGGCGGTTGGGCACTGGCGACTTCATTTGAATGAACGCCCCTAAAGTGCCCAAGAAAAACGGCACCGGAATGAAGTAGGGCAGCGTGACCCGCATCTTGTAGCGACGGGCGGCCAGGTAGTGACCCATCTCGTGACAGCCGAGAATGACCAGCAGCCCTAAGGCGTAAGGCAAGCCCTGCAGAATGAGCGCGGGCATGGCCTGGAGCTGTTCTTCGGTAACGCCCGCCAGGTAGGTGCCCACGGCGGTGGTAGTAAACAGGGTGACGAGCAACAGGCCAAGGGCCAGCCCAGGACGAGTCAGGGTTTGGTTGCTGCGATCGCCCTTCTCCACCTGAGGGTTGGGCACCAGGGCAAACACCGGCTTGCCTTGAAGACCTTCCTGAAAGAGGACTAAGAAGCGATCGCCGAAGTGGCGACGAATATTCTCTCGCACCGTGTCGTAGGCCACGGTGGGCGTAGAGCGCAGCTGGCCCCGACAGATCATGGCCTGAGGGCGATATTCAATGTTTTGCAGATAGTACACCGACCAGGGGAAACAGCCCTGCAGCATCGCCTCTTCGTCTTTGTCGATGGGACGTGGGACGGGCTTGGGCGGTGGTGTCAGTAGCTTGGCGTCTGCGATCGCGCCCTCGACGTTAGCCGCTTTGGGTGGGTCAATGCGCCCCTTCTGAATCAGCGCCCAGTAGAGAATCGGGCAGGCAATAAATAGACCTAGCAGCAGCCCGGTGGGGGCAGGCTTTTCGCTGCCGTTGACCATTACCCAGGCGGTGAGAATAAATGCTGGCAGCATCATCACCAGCCACAGCAGCCACACGGGGGTACGGGTGATGCGGCTAACGCTGCGCTGAAGCAGCACATAGGTCAGCAGACCAAGAACTATAAGCCAGAAAAACACCATCGAGTAGCCAGTGGAGTGCAACGATCGAAGCCAGAATCACCGTTTTGAGGCGGCTGATCCAACGAAATTAGCGCGGGCGACGGGGGCGCGATTCAGCTAGTATAGGCGTTTCAACGGTTTTTCTCACCCCTTACCCGCCTCCATGACAGCAGCTTCAGCGCCGGTTTCATCCCCCAGCCCCAAGGCTCCGCGCCCGGTGTTTGACACCGTCTATGCCTTTGCTCCCAACCGCGACACCCAGGGAGCTACGGCTTACTTCATTGTAAACAACACTGCCGAGGGCCTGCCTGCCAATCTACTCATTGATGCTCCGGCCTGGGATGAGGACAACCGCGCCTGGCTGGCGGCCCAGGGTGGGGTGCAACAGCTGTTCATTACCCATCGGGGCGGCATGGGTCGGGCGGCAGCTATTCAAAAAGCCTTGGACTGCGAAGTGGTGATGCAAGAGCAGGAGGCCTACCTGTTGCCAGACACCCCTACCACCACGTTTCACCACAGCTTCACATTTAGCCCCGAGCTAGAAGCTTTTTGGACTCCGGGCCACTCGCCGGGGTCGGCCTGCCTCTACTACCGCGCCTATGGCGGCGTACTATTTACCGGACGGCACCTGCTGCCCAGCCGAACGGGTGAGCCAGAACCGCTACGCCTCTCCAAAACCTTCCACTGGCCCCGCCAGCTCCATCAGGTGGAGCTGCTAAAAACCCGCTTTTCAAGCGGTACTCTAGCCCACATCTGTCCGGGGGCGAGCACGGGCTTTTTGCGGGGGCAGCGTACTATCGATCGCGCCTACGAACGGCTTCAGCAGATTAATATCGACACCTATCAAGGGGTGCAGCCATTGCTTTGAGGGCAATGCATCTAGCAGCACATTTAGCTACAATTTGGGGCCAGTATTTGCGGCTCTAGCATCCTCTAGCGGCCATTCTGTGGCACTCTGGGAGGTGGATGTGTGAGGGTCAGCACCGGCCCAAGCTCCCCAAAATCTAAGCACCGGCAACCATTGAGCCCAGGCTATGCAAACGCTTCCCAATCCCGTTTCCCAAGCTTCTGTATCTAACGCCTTCGATCCCTTCGACACCACCATTCACCGCCGCAAAACTCGCCCGGTGCCCGTGGGCAGTATCACCATCGGCGGCGGAAACCCGGTGGTGGTGCAGTCGATGATCAACGAAGACACCCTGGATATTAAGGGCTCTGCCGCCGCCATTCGCCGCCTGCACGAGATCGGCTGCGAAATTGTGCGCGTCACGGTGCCCAGCATGGCCCACGCCAAGGCCCTCGCCGACATTCGCAAAATTTTAGAAGACACCTACCAGCCCGTGCCCTTGGTGGCAGATGTGCACCACAACGGCATGAAGATTGCCTTAGAGGTAGCCAAACATGTGGACAAGGTACGCATTAACCCCGGCCTCTACGTGTTTGAAAAGCCCCAGGCAGGCCGCACCAGCTATTCCCAGAGCGAGTTTGAAGACATCGGCACCAAAATTCGCGAAACCCTAGAGCCCCTGGTGGTCTCTCTACGCGATCAGGGTAAGTCAATGCGCATTGGCGTCAACCACGGGTCGTTGGCCGAGCGCATGCTGTTTACCTACGGCGACACCCCCGAGGGCATGGTGGAGAGCGCCCTAGAGTTTATTCGCATCTGCGAATCCCTCGACTTCCGCAACCTGGTAATTTCGCTCAAGGCCTCGCGCGTGCCGGTGATGGTAGCCGCCTACCGGCTGATGTGCCACCGCATGGATGAGCTGGGCATGGACTACCCCCTGCACTTAGGTGTGACCGAAGCGGGCGATGGCGAGTATGGCCGGATCAAATCTACTGCGGGCATCGGCACCCTGCTGGCCCAGGGCATTGGCGACACCATTCGCGTCTCGCTGACGGAAGCGCCGGAAAAAGAGATTCCGGTATGCTACAGCATTTTGCAGGCGCTAGGCCTTCGCAAAACTATGGTGGAATACGTGGCTTGCCCCTCCTGCGGTCGCACCCTATTCAACCTCGAAGACGTGCTCCATGAGGTGCGCGAGGCCACCAAGCACCTCACTGGGCTGGATATTGCGGTGATGGGCTGCATCGTCAATGGGCCAGGTGAAATGGCCGATGCCGACTACGGTTATGTGGGCAAAACCCCCGGCTACATTTCGCTGTACCGGGGCCGCGACGAGATTAAGAAGGTGCCGGAGGATCAGGGCGTGGCGGAGCTGATCAACCTGATCAAGGCCGATGGGCGCTGGGTAGAGCCAGATGCCAAGGTTTAGGGGATAAGGGCTTAGGTGCAGGGGTGCAGGTGAGACCTTGAGCTTTGGCCTTTGCCCCTGGAACTGCTGCTAACTCCGGAACAGACGTGTGTAAAGAACTTCGTGCTGCATGGTGGCCAGCGATGTGCCCCAGCTGCTGAGGGAGAGTTCATCTAGGGCCTGGGTGGCGATCGCGCGATCGCCCGTCGCCTCCAACACTGGGTATAGCTCCAGCAGCATCTCCTGCCCCATAGTCTGTCCCAGGGGAATCAGCTTGACCGCACTGGTCACCAGGTTAGCGGCCCAGCTATGCAAGTAGCCCAGCACCGCCGATGGGGCATCAATCTCCCATCGAGCTGCCACCAGAGCAAAGGCCACAGCAAAGTTGCAGGGGCTGCCCGCTGCACTAAACCAGGGTTTGAGATCGGGGTGTAGATGGGTGCCCATACGCACCAGGGCGCGGCCCATATCCCAGCTCTGCTGGCGGGTTTCTTCGCTGTCGCGCAGGGCCGAGAGCTGGTGGTTGAGCTGAGCGATCGCCTCGGTAGTGGCCTCTCCCGGTTGAGCCCTCAAACCAGCCTGAGCGGCAGCACTATGAACTAACCCCACGGCGGCACCGTCAAGAACGACCAAGCCGTAGGTCAGCTCTTGGGTAAGCCAATGCAGCATGTCGTTCGAGGTCGCAATCACCCCTTGCTCAACTAGGGTCTCTAGCCCTTCAGAATAGCTGTAGGCCCCCACCGGCAAGGCTGGGCTGGTGAGCTGTAGCAGCCGCAGCAGGGCTTGAGCTTTAGTTGTGGTCATGGCTGTGGCCGTAGGGGCTAGGGGCAGCAGTGCGATAGGCCCCAGCCTCGGGCTCAAAGGGCAGAGTGGCGGTGGTGAGTTCTAAGTTACCCAGCTGTTGCAGCATGGCTTCGAGCACGGGGTCGGGCTCTAGCTTAAGGCTGTCTGGGGCTAGCTCTAACGAAACGTGGCGGTTGCCCAAATGATAGGCGGCCCGCATCAGGTCAAAGCCAGAGTCGGCCTTGACGACCACTACTGGCTCTGGCTTAGCCACAACGCGAATGACTGTCTCAGCATCGCCTCCAAGCAAATCGCCCCCGCGCAGTACGGTGCCGCGCGGCAGGTTGAGGTAGACGGCGGTGCCATCGTCTGCGGTGAAGCGGTGGCGAGATTTAGCGCGATCGCTCGCCGTCAGTGACAGGGTGGCTACTACAGGGGCGGCCCTATCGGGGGACAGTATACGATTGACAGTCAGCAAAACAGCTCAGGGAATAGGATAGGGAGCCAGCAACTAAATCGTTTTACCACAGCAGGCGGATATGCCGTTCAATACAGAGTAGTAAACCTGTTATAGATGTCATACGGTTTTGTGGTTTAGGCTAGCTCACTGTTATCTTCCTTTTTCATCGTTAACCTCCCCCTATGTCCGATATTGCCCTCAAAAGTGTGTTCATTTTTCTGCTGATCGTGGCCAATGGGGTGTTTTCAGGGTCAGAAATCGCCCTGGTGTCGGCTCGCAAGGCTCGCCTAGAACACCAGGCTCGGCGAGGTAACGCCAAGGCACGGCTGGCCCTCAGGTTGGCCAACAACCCCAACGATTTTCTATCGACTGCACAGATTGGCATTACGCTGATTGGCATTCTCAGCGGTGCCCTGGGGGGAGCCACGGTGGCCGCCAACCTAAGCCAGATCCTTAATCAGGTGCCCGTTCTCGCTCCCTATAGCGATGTGCTCGGTTTGGCGATCGTGGTAGGGCTAATTACTTATCTATCGCTGGTGGTGGGCGAACTGGTGCCAAAGCGCATTGCCCTCAGCTATCCCGAGGCCATTGCCTGCCAGGTGGCTGGCCCCATGAAGAGTCTGTCTCGACTGGCAACTCCTTTTGTGGTGCTGCTGGGTATGTCAACTAGCTTTCTCGTCAATCTCATGGGGCTCAAGGAACGCCCTGACGCTGCTATCACTGAAGAAGAATTGCGCTTGCTGATCGACCAGGGCACCGAAGCTGGCACCTTTGAGGTAGCCGAGCAAGAAATGATGGGACGGGTGCTGCAACTGGGCGATCGCCCAATTCGCTCGATTATGACCCCCCGCACCGACATTGAATGGCTGGATGTAGACGCCTCATTTACCGAACACAGCGAGCTGGTAATGCAGAGCGCCCACTCCCACTTTCCGGTGTGCAAGAACAGCATCGATGACTGCGTGGGGGTAGTGTCGCTCAAGGCTCTGCTGCCCAACTACCGCAGTCAAAACGCCGAACCGACGACGTTGCTTAGCCTGGTGCAACCGCCCCTGTTTGTGGCTGAGAGCACCTATGTGCTCAAGGTGCTAGAGCTGTTTAAAGCCTCGGGTACCCACTTTGCCATGGTGCTCGACGAGTACGGTGGCGTCGAGGGGCTAGTCACCCTCAACGACGTGGTAGAGGCGATCGTGGGCGATCTGCCTTCCCTAGAAGATGCCGAAGACCCGATGATGACCCAGCGGGATGACGGTTCCTGGCTGCTCGACGGCCTACTGCCGGTAGATGACCTGAAAGACCTGCTCAACCGCGAAGAACTGAGCGAAGACGAAGACAACTACCACACCCTGGCGGGCTTCGTCATTCGGCACATGGGTCGCATTCCCAATGCTGGTGACTTTTTTGAATGGGAAGGGCTGCGGTTTGAGGTCGTCGATATGGATGGCCGCCGAGTGGACAAGGTGCTGCTGCAAAACTTGCCGCCGCGATCGGAGTCGGACTGGGGGGAGGAGGACGAAGAGATGGGAAGTAGGGGAGTGAGGGAGTAAGAGTATAGGGGAGTGATGGGGTATGGGGGAGAGAGTTTTGTTCGCGTAGCGTCTCCGGAGGAGAAACGTTTAGTTTTGAACTTTGAAGTTTTGGTTTAGGGTGTGGCCTCAAAACTCAAAATCCTCCCACTCCAATCTCCCTATTTACCTCACCCCCTACTTCCTACTCCGTCACGTCCTTGTCCAACTGCCGCTGCTCCTTCACCAGGACCATTTCGGTAGCCATTTCTCGGCCTAAAAAGTAGTTTAAGAAGGTGCGGATGACGGCAATCAAGGCCAGTTTGATCAGGTCTTGGGTGGTGGGGGCCACGGTGGTAGAGAGAATGTCGGCCCCTAGCTGAAACTCTAGGGCAAGGGCCAGCCATAGCCCAAACCTCAGCCGCACCTGATTGAAAGGAAACTCGTCACCCCGGTACCGCTGGATCAGACGGGCGGCTAGGAGTGCCGTTTTAAACAGCCCGACCACGACGCACAGCACCGAAATTGCCTCTAAACAAAACGTGGTGAGGAGGACAATCTCTTCTAGCAGCTGCTCTAAAGGCTCAACCACGGCAACCACCCCATGTCAAACCTCAAGGTTATCAGGATGGCGGCTGGTGTCGGTATTGGGCGATCGCTAGGAAATATTCACCACGGGAGCTAGGTCATCCAAGAAGGCGAGGGGGTTAGCCATGGTGGCGGCAAAGCCAAGAATGCCGCGATCGCGATGCTCGTACAGCAAATTTCCCTGTCCATCAAACAAGAAGGTGCCACCTCGCTGGGTGAGGTAGGCAGCGTTGGGCACGTAGGTGCTCCAGTTACTCAGCACCTCAGTCATGTTGCGCAGGCGCAGAGTAGCCAGTTCTATGGGTCGCTGAAAGCCGCTGCCTCCAACAACGGCGAAGGCTTTGCCGGTCAGCGGCGGCAGTGGTCCGGCTTTGACCACTTCGTCGTCACCGATGAGCTGGGGGGCGCGGCGATCGCCCGTATAGCCCCGCAGCACCTCTCTCAATGTCCCTGGACTGGCAATACCCGCACACATCAGCATCAAATTCAGCCAGGCGGCTGGCCCAGGCTGCAAGCCCGGCAGGTTGAGGGTAAGCCCCTGGTATAGGCCCAGCTCGCGGTGCAGAGCAGCAGTTTGATCGACAAACAGAGATGCAGCAGGAAAGCCGGTATAGTCACAGAATTTTTGGCCGGAGGCGCGATCGCCGATGCCCACCGCCCGCACGGCAATGCCCCGCTGGCGCAGAGTATCGGTCTCGCGCTGCAACCACCAGGCATACTCCAAGCTGTCGAAGTCACCTAGCTGAGGCCATACCAGCACCAAAGTTTGGGCCGATCCCTCACAGCCCCTCATCAAAGGCACTGTTTCTCCATCGCTCACCCGCTGCCGCTGGGTCTGAGCCAAGATTTCGTAACTGCTGGAATTGTTCATGGGGCGATCGTTTGAAAATGCTGTTTTAGATAGTGAGCAGTGCACACGCTATCACCCCTTACCCATCCACTCATTCACCTATCCGATCTACTCAAAGCCGCGATCGCGCCAGGGGGTTGGATCTACACACACCCCATGGACATACAGTCCCCAGTGCAGGTGCGGTCCGGTAGCTGCGCCAGTGTTGCCCACGGCTCCAACGACCTGCCCTGGCTGCACCATGGCCCCTTCGCTAACGTCAATGCGGCTAAGGTGAATCATGATGCTGAGCACCCCCTGACCGTGGTCGATGCCCACGGTGTTGCCGTGCAGCTCAAACCCGTCCGCTAACCGTCCCACCAGGGCAATCCGTCCGGCAGCGGGAGCCACCACAGGCGAGCCAGTCGGAGAGGCGTAGTCGAGGCCCCGGTGGTAGTAGTCTTGGGCAAAGACGCCGTTGTAGTAGCGGCGCACCCCGTACTGGGTGCTGGTGCGGCCCTCGTTGGGTCGTACCAGTGGCCCATTCCAGTAGCGCTCGGGGCTGACGATATTCTTAAATGCCGCGACCCGATCAAACTCGTGCTGAGTGCCCAGGTCGCTCTGACTCGGCGACAGAGTAATGCGCTGGGTAGGGAAGTTGCGATTTTTGAGCCCCACTGCCAGGTTGCGGGTTTCTTCTGTGCCGATCACCCGAATTACCATGCGACCAGGAGGATTCAGCGGGCTGGTGGGCACCAGCGCCCGAAACCGATTGCCGCTGATGGGGAAGGTGGGGTACTCAAGGCTATCGTTGACCGTCACCTTAGGGGGCGTCGTGGCGGTCGGATCTCTGGGAATGACGATTACTGAGATGGTGTCACCCAGCTCTGGAGCTGTGGGGTTGAGCACCACGTCGTAGGCCTGGGCCGGACGACTCAGCAGCACGGCCAGTGAGCCAGCGGCGGTGGAGGCCAACAGCGATCGCCGGGTCAGCAAAGGAGTATCTTGGTTCGGCTCCATGGCTCCGTCCTCTATGAATGGTTTCTATAGTAGACGCTGCTCGGAGGGGAAGGATGCCAAAAATTGCCAAGACTTCCAAGGCAGGCGGCTAGAACCATGGACTTACTCTTGGTTAGCCTTAGCGTCTTTGACCGCCGCGTAAAACAATACGCCCACCAATGGCACGCAGAGACCAAGGATGACGGTGGTCGGCACCGTGCCCCAGTCAGGGCTACCGGAGGATAGCTCAAAGATCGAGCCCACTGCGGCGATCGCAGCAACGCAGGAACCAGCCAACAACAGGCCACTCTTGGGGGTCACAGGGTTTCTCCTAAACGGCTAAGGGGGCCAATTTCCCGGCCCTAACGAGGCAGCATACCACGGCCCTAAAGCGATTAACGGGCTGTGATCGGCTGCACATCTTTGGCGTAAAAGCCGTTCTTTTTCAGCTCCTGGTTGAGGGCCAAGGCGTTTTCTACCCGATCAACAAACAGCACCCCGGCAAGGTGATCCATTTCGTGGAGAATGCAGCGGGCCAGCAACTCGTTGGCCTGGAGCTTTTTGGGGCGACCATTCTCGTCTTTGTAAGCAACTTCTAGCGCCGCAGGGCGAACTACGTCAAGGTAAACGCCGGGAATGCTGAGGCAGCCCTCCTGGCCGGTGGCAATGTCCTTAGAAACTTTGACGATTTGGGGATTGATCAGCACTAAGGGCTGGTTCGCGGCGTTCTCAGGGTCGATATCGACGACCAGCAGCTGCTTGTTGACCGCCACCTGGGGAGCCGCCAGACCAATGCCGTCGGCGCTGTACATGGTTTGCAGCATTTCCTTCACTAGGGCGCGAATTTCATCATCGACCTTGGCCACCCGCTTGGCGGGCTGGCGCAGCACGCGATCGCCCATGGTATGAATTTCCAAAGGCGGCTGCTTAAGCTTGTTTTTTTCGACTTGAATGGCGGCGGGCATAGGGATGGGGTCCAGGGTTATAGCGTTATGGTCTCTATCCTAACAACACAGACTCACTTCGACATAGCGGTTAACCGTAGCCGGGCTAGGAGCCTGCCAAAACGAGGTGATGAGTTGGTGGGGAGTAAGGTCCAGAGTGCAAGGTCTTAGGTGCGTGGCTTGCCTTAAACCCGAACCCCAAACGGTTAAAGCCTGTCCCATCACCCTAGTTAAGTATTAATCTCCCTCAGGCAGGATAGGTTTTGCCTCAACAGTGACATCTACCGCCGTAATATCAATGGTGCCTTCTTCTGCCACTCGCGAGAACCCGTCAATCTCGGCGTGCAGCGGGGTGCCGCAGTTGAGGCAGCGAGTCTCGGCCCCCTTGATTCCCGTTAGGTTGGTGGAGCACACCGGACAGGCAGCCTGCACCAGGTTGCGCCGCAGCCAAAATCGCAGCCCGATGAATCCCAGCACTGGGGCCACCAGCAACAGCACCACCAGCACCGCTAGCGACTTCACCAGCCAGCCCAGACCAACGGCCCCCAGCAGCCAGACCACCCCAATCAGGGTGAGCCAGCAGCCCAGGCCCGAAAAGTTAACTTGAACTTGTTTAGAGCTATTTGGGTTCACAGGGGCATTCTCCGCACGGCACGGGCAGGGGCTTAAACCGCATTGGCCAAGCCCTGGCCTTAACTCTGTATTCTAGCGCTGCGGTTACTCCGCTACTAAAGAGCGGGCGATCGCACGGTCCAAATGACCGGTTAGAGCCGAGGTGCCAAAGGCCGCCAGTGCCTCCTGCCGCAGCCACGCTTTCTGACAGCGCGGGTCGTGACCAGCCAGCATCTCGATACAGGCGGCAGCTACCGCGTCGGGGTTGCGGTGGGGCACTCGCCAGCCGAGCCGTCCGTCTTGCAAAGGGTCAGCTGAGCCATCCTGGTCGCCAGAGAGCACCGGCAAACCGCAGGCCATCGCCTCTAGGTAGACAATGCCAAAGCCCTCCTGGGAGGGCATGACGTAGGCGTCGGCTAGGCGGTAGTGGGCAACCAGGGCTTCGGTGGGCACAAACCCGGCAAACACGACACGATCGCTCACTCCCAACTCCTCAGCCAAAGCTGCCAGCCGCGGCTGATCATCACCCCGGCCAATCACCAAATATTTCACCGTAGGCTCAGCGGCGGCGATGGCGGGCAACGCCCGGATCGTGACATCCACACCCTTGTAGATATCCCCCGACCACAGGCGGGCGACAGTCATCAGCACTCGGCAGTCGGCCAGGCCATAGGCTTCCACTAAAGCCGGGTCAGCGGGGCCAGGGCTAAAGCGATCGCCATCTACCGCACAGGGAACCATGAACACCTTGTCCGGGTCTAGACCATTGGCAATGCAGGCGCGATCGCGGCTGTAGCGGCTGATCGCCCAAATCCAGTTGGCTTGGCGTAGTGCCTTCTGCTCGCGCTCGGGCAGCGGCTCCCACACCTCCTTGCCGTAGATCATCACCGTGTAGGGAAGTCTAAGCCAGCGGCAAAGGGTCGAGACTAGCGGTAGCAGCAGCACGTGGCCACAGACCACCTGGCTCGGTCGCTGGAGCATCAAATGCTTTAGCAGTGCCGCAATCAGCCTGGCTCGCCCTACCGCTGGCGACGCCGATGCCAAATAGTGAAATCGCAGAGGGGAGCGATCGTAGGGATTTAGACAGTCTGGCCCATCCCGCAGCAAAAAAACATCGGCGGGAGCAGGATGAGGCTGCTCTAGGTAAGCCGCCAACACATCCTTGACGTAGGACTGAATGCCCCCCTCCCAGGAAAAAATTTCGAGGAAGACAAAGACCAACGATCCCTGTTTCCCTGAGCGAGAAACCGTTGAGGTTCCAGTAAACCTGTCTTTAGTGCCCCCCTGAACAATGGGCTGATTAGTAGCGGAAGAACCCATAGCAGACAGCACAAAGACAGCCAAGTCTCCCTAGGCTACCCAAAACGCTGCCCTTGGCAGCGGCAAACAACTTCCAATGCGGCCTAATAGGTAGGAAAAGTGCCGTACTTGACGATGGACAGGCAGTTGCGCCCATCCTTAGAGCGATGGTAAGTGACCTTGTCGGCCAGGCGGCGCAGCAAAAACCAGCCGTAGCCGCTCTCCAGCAGTTCGCCGGGCTGGGGTTCGGGCAGTAGCTCTGGATTGAAGGGGTCGCCGTGATCCCAAATGCGAATTTCAACGCAGTCGGCGGCTAGGGAGAGGTCGATGTCAATGTCAGTATCGGCGGGCAGGTGGGCATGAGCGTGGCGCACCGCGTTGGTAAAGCCTTCAGTAAGGGCCAGGGCAAGGCGATCGCAGTGGTTGCTCACCCAAGCTGACTCTCCCTCTAGCGATCGACAGGTATCGTGAAACCAGCGCTGCACCTGGGCGACTACATCCAGCTTGCTAGCCACCTGCAAATGCTCTTTTCTGGTGCTCACCCGTGCCATAGCCACTCCTGTATCAACGCCTACCAGAGTTCCCTAAACGTAGCTTAGCGAAAGAGTACACCTCCAGCAAAAAGACCTGCGTAAAACGATACAGTTCTACGCAGGTCTTGCATGTTGGCTAGAGTTAGCCGCCTAGAACAGGCCCAGGGTCAGCGATTCCTGAATGGGGAAAGTCGCCCCAATGCCCAACCATAGGGTTGCCGCAGTTCCCAGCAGAAACAGCGTGGTGGCCAGAGGACGGCGGAAGGGGTTTTGGAACTTATTGACGTTCTCGATAAAGGGAACCAGCATCAGCCCCAAAGGAATAGCCGTCATCGCGCCAATACCCAGCAGCTTGCTCGGCACAATCCGCAGAATCTGGAAGGTGGGGTACAGATACCACTCAGGCAGAATTTCTAGGGGGGTGGCAAAGGGGTCAGCGGGCTCACCCACCAGTGCAGGGTCTAGCACAGCCAGCCCAACACAGCAGGCAATGGTGCCCAAAATCACCACGGGGAAAATGTAGAGCAGGTCGTTGGGCCAGGCGGGTTCGCCGTAGTAGTTGTGGCCCATGCCCTGCTTGAGCAAGTCTCTTAACTTAGGATCGCTTAGATCCGGCTTTTTAATGGTCGCCATTGAAAAAACTTCTCCTGTTACAGCCAGTTGGGCCAGGCCCAAAGTCTAAACCATTCATCCAGTGCAATCGGTACAGCCGAAACTAAACGTCATGCCCTCAAACACTTGCGCACTCAGGAGCCTGCCTTAGCAACGGCTCCCATCGGCTCTGGAACCCTAGAGAGGGCCAGAGATACCCTGCTTGCGAATCATCAGGAAGTGCAGCAGCATGAACACCGCGATCGCCCAAGGCAGAACAAAGGTGTGCAGGCTGTAAAAGCGGGTCAGCGTCGATTGCCCAACGGCCTCACCGCCGCGCATCAGCTCAACCACAGTAGAGCCCACCACAGGAATGGCACCGGGCACCCCAGACACAATCTTCACCGCCCAGTAACCTACCTGATCCCAGGGAAGGGAGTAGCCAGTAACGCCAAAGGTCACCGTGATGACGGCCAGCACCACGCCGGTTACCCAGGTCAGCTCGCGAGGCTTCTTGAAGCCGCCAGTGAGATACACCCGAAACACGTGGAGAAGCATCATCAGCACCATCATGCTGGCGGACCAGCGGTGGATAGACCGGATCAGCCAACCGAAGTTGACGTCGGTCATCAGGTACTGCACAGAACTGAAGGCTTCAGTGACCGTGGGTTTGTAGTAGAAGGTCATCGCAAACCCAGTGGCAAACTGGATCAGGAAGCAGGTCAGGGTTATGCCACCCAGGCAATAGAAAATATTGACGTGGGGCGGCACATACTTGCTAGAGACGTCATCGGCCAGGGCCTGAATCTCTAGCCGCTCGTTAAACCATTGGAAGGCCTTAGAGTCGGTAACTTGCTTAGTAAACATGAAGCGGGTAACTCTATATATTCAATAATTGCCGTCAATGAAAAATGTAACATAGCCGTAATGGCAACGCTAAATTCTCTAACTTAAATTCTAAGGCCTGAGACGCATCCTGCCATCCCCGGAATAGGCAACTAAGGCAAAAGGCTCGCCCCAGGCCCACGCCAGCTCAGGGAGATAAATTAGACCCTTGCTATAATTCGCAATACTCCGTTACATTGCCTCCCCGGTTAACGTAAGGATAGCTAGATACCAGCTCACTACAGGGCTTGGTGAACCGGGTAGAGAAGTGTTATCTCTACTGGTTGGGCGCAATCAGTAAAAGAATGATCAGAATAAACTAATGTGAAGCGCTGACCGAATGGCTGGGATATCGTCGATCCTTAACCCAGGCTCCCTATGAGTTAGAAACGCTGGTCAACACCATATTTCGTTCACATTCAATCTACTGCCTGCCTCTGCCCTGCGTTTATGATTAAACCCCTATTGCGTCTTTCTATTCTTAGCCTTTGCCTGATGGGGCTGGTGGTCGGTGGGGTATCAGCAGGCCCTGCCTTTGCCCTCACTGAGGAGCAAAATCTGGTGGCAGAGGTGTGGCGCATCGTGAATCGGGCCTACGTAGACGACACCTTCAACCATCAAAACTGGTGGTTTACTCGCCAGCGAGCCCTCGATCGCGCCCTGGCCAGTCGGGACGATACCTACCAGGCCATTCAGGACATGCTGGCTGGGCTAGAAGACCCCTACACTCGACTGCTGCCCCCCGAGCAGTACCGCAGTTTGCAAACCAGCACTGCTGGCGCGTTGACCGGAGTAGGGCTGCAAATTTCTAAGGATGAGCAACCTGGCTGGCTACGGGTGATTGCCCCAATCGAAGGATCCCCAGCAGAGCAGGCAGGCATTCAACCCCAGGATGTGGTGCTAGAAATCGATGGTGTGGCTACGACAGAATTGACCCTAGATGAGGCCGCTGCTCGGATGCGGGGCCAGCGCGGCACCACCGTTACTCTGCAACTGCGTGGCCCTGACGAGACCACAGCTCGCCAGGTTTCTCTGACCCGCGACGTAATCACCCTCAACCCCGTAGTGGCGGCGCTCAAGACAACGCCAGCGGGCCAGCGGGTAGGCTACCTGCGGCTGAGTCAGTTCAACGGCAATGCGTCTGAGAAGGTAGCCGCCGCAATTCGCACGCTGGCCGACCAAGGGGCAGAGGGCTACTTACTCGATCTGCGCAACAACCCTGGGGGGCTATTGCAGTCTGGCATCGAGATTGCGCGGCTGTGGCTGCCCCAGGGCACGATTGTCTACACGGTTAACCGCCAGGGCATTCTAGATAGCTTTGAGGCGTTTGGTCAGGCGATTACCGACGCGCCCCTGGTAGTGCTGGTCAACGAAGGCACCGCCAGCGCTAGCGAAATTTTGGCCGGGGCATTGCAGGACAATGGCCGGGCTACCCTGGTGGGCAGCACCACCTTTGGCAAGGGGCTAATTCAGTCGCTGTTTGACCTGTCGGACGGGGCAGGGCTGGCGGTGACTGTGGCCAAATATGAAACCCCAGCCCACCACGACATCAATAAATTGGGGATTCGGCCCGATCGCATTGTCGCCAGCGTGCCCCTCAGCCGCGACACCGTGGCTACCGATGACGACCCCCAGTACCAGGCGGCGCTAGAGATGCTGAGTCAAGCCACGGTCCTAGCCAGTGCGTCCTGAATCTTTGCCCGAGGCGGGGCCGCCCAAGGCCAGTCGCTCGTATCACGACCCGCTCCACGGCGCGATTACGCTCCACGCCAGCGACCCCGACGAGGCGCTGCTGACTCAGCTCATCGATACCCCAGCGTTTCAGCGACTGCGGCGGATTCGTCAGCTCGGCCCGGCCAGCCTCACCTTTCACGGGGCCGAAAGCTCACGCTTTACCCATTCTCTCGGGGTAATGGCGATCGCCCGGCGCGCCTTTGACCAGATCCAGCGCCGCTACCCTGAGCTAGCCCCCTACCGGGCTACGGTGCTGGTAGCGGCCCTGCTCCACGACATTGGCCACGGCCCCTTTAGCCACACCGCCGAAGAGGTGTTTGGCCTTCAGCACGAGCACTGGACCCGCCGCATGATTCGCGAACTGCCGGAGATTCACGATGCCCTAGAGACGCGGGCCGAGGGGCTGGCGGCAGCCGTGGACCAGGTCTACACTCACGAGCACCCCATTGCGCTGGTGTGGCAGCTGGTGTCGAGTCAGCTAGACTGCGATCGCCTCGACTACCTGCTGCGCGATAGCTACTTCACTGGGGCTAGCTATGGCCAGCTCGATCTCGATCGCATTCTGATGGCCCTGCGGTTTGAGCCCCAGAGCGGTCGTCTGGTGGTGGCCCACAAGGGCTTGTCTGCGATCGAGCACTATTTGGTGGTGCGCCACTTTATGTATGTGCAGGTATACAACCACCCAAAAAACATCTCCGTCACCTGGCTGCTAGAGCGGGCCTTTGAGCGGGCTAGAGCCGATTTGCTCGTTGGCAAGCTAGAGGCTGATCCTACGGTGACTGCTTGGCTGCTCACTCCCGATCGCCCACTCTCCTTAGATACCTATCTGGCCGGCGACGATATTGTGTTTACCTACCACCTCCAGCGATGGCGACACAGCCCTGACCCGCTGCTAGCTGATCTGTGCCGTCGCTACCTCGATCGCGACCTACTCAAGACCTTGGAAATCACCCGGCTCTCAACGGACCAGCAGGATGACTTTCTCCACGCAGTTCGCACCCATTTAGAGCAGCAGGGTTACAGCGGCGAAAACTACAGCGGTCTGCGCCGCACCTGGAGCCGAGGTTATACCACCTATAACGAAGGCATTTGCCTACACAGCGACAACGCCTTTACTGACATCAAAGATATCTCGCCTCTGGTGCAGGCCCTCAGCCAGTCCTATGAGCGCACCTGGCTACTCTACCCGCGCGAAATTCATCCCTGGCTGCGCCAAACTTGGGCCACCTACAACTCTGGGGTAGTTTCAGAGGCAGAATAAGCTGTAGCAACAGATCGAAAATAGAAGAGCGAAAAAATGTTTGGCATGGTCAAATCCTGACGTTTTGGGATACGCCAATCAGACTTTTGTTCTTTAAAGTTTGTTTTCCTAAAGGTCGTTGCAATCAACTCTTACCAAATTTTGCGGTGGTAAAGGCGGTACTAGTTCAACCAGCGCTAACAGCGTTAAACTCAAAGGCCACAAAAAATACTGTAGAAATAGCACTGAGTTGAAGTAAAGAAACACCATCATTACCACAGCGGAGGAAGCCAAGATAGTGATTCTTTCTTTCCAGAAGCTCAGATAAACCAGCCCCATCAGCAATAGCATCAGCAGCTTAGCCTTTAGACCTACCAACCAAGGCATGTTTTGAGAGAAAATCACGTCAAGGGAAGGCGCCCCTTCAACGTGCAAGCTGCCGGCACGAGTAGCCGAAAAGAGAATGGACTTAAAAAAACTTTCCGTATTCCAGAATAAAAACGGCAGCGAGGTTAAAAATGGAATACTTAGGATTATCA
Source organism: Leptolyngbya subtilissima AS-A7 (assembly GCF_039962255.1). Lineage (NCBI taxonomy): Bacteria > Bacillati > Cyanobacteriota > Cyanophyceae > Leptolyngbyales > Leptolyngbyaceae > Leptolyngbya > Leptolyngbya subtilissima. The sequence goes on from NZ_JAMPKY010000007.1 coordinate 24,429, forward strand.
AAAAGCCCCAACCTACCGCTTGAATTCGCCTATCTTTAGTGCCGTTGACCCAGAGGTGAACCAAATAAAGTGGTAGCAGGAAGATCGCAATCTGTTTGATCCCTAGGGAAATGCTAAAGGCCAGCAATGACAGCCTGGGTTTCTCTCTCAAGAAAACTAAAGAAAGCATCAAAAAAAAGACGGCTGCGAATTCAAGATGGTGAACCCTTGTAACATAGACGCTCCAACGACCCAGCAGAAGAACAGCGGAGGCGGCAAAGCCAAGCAGCCACAAGCCTCGCGCACAAAAATATCTCAATGCCAAGGCGACTATGCCCATGTGAAACGAAAACGAAAGCGGTCGCCATAAATAGAGCCAGTCTAAAAATTCTGGAAACCCAAGTTTTTGAACCAGGCCAGAGAGGAGATAGGCCAAAGGAAAGTAGGTGGCGTACTTATCGTTGTCCCTCATGTCGCTAGCCAGAACTCTGGCATAAGGGTTTTCTCCAGCAATAATTCTTTTGCCTTCTAGCCAGATGTAGTAAATGTCTTCACCCATCAAATCTTTGGCGGGTATAAACCAAAAGCTAATGTGCATTAGCAGGCCCGCGACCATGAGTGGTAGGAGCGCTAGCCAATAGCGTTTATCGCATCTGTGTCGCTGTAGCATAGCTAATTGCTCACCTCAAACCTACTGGTATAGCCACCCTACAAGCTGACGACTCTAGCTTTTCCAGAATGGCTCATTGCTGGTATTTGCAATTCGCAGAGATTAATCGTTTTTGGCTGCGGCTGGCGGGTTGAGCGTTGGAAACTGGCGATAGCAGGCTGCAACAATCATATAGACGGCGTAGGCCAAAAAGCCAAATGCGATCGCACCCAGCCAGTATTCGCCCAAAAATTCTTCATCTAGCTCGTCAAACACATTGCCCAACCCACCGGCAGATTTATCGTCAACTAGATAGGCAGCTTTGATCAGGTATGCCCCAATTAAAACGAAGCCAACTCCGCGAGCCGTAATACCAACTTTGCCGATGGCTATTACCCATCGCCTAATAGGGCGAGAGAGGTCGCGATGAAAATCGTTGATGTAGCCACCGGAGGCGGCCCCGTAAATATAGAGGCAACCTACTGCCATAACGCCAAAACCAGCGCCCAAAAGCATCCAGGGGCCTACCTCTCGCTCGAATAGAACGGAGGCCAGGCCTTCTATCGTGTCGTCAAAATCGACAACCAAGTTAAGGGACAGTTTAGCCGCGCTCCGAGCAAGGCCTAGGTAGGTTAGACCACTGACAACATAGCCGCAGCGCTGGAGCACCTGGCGAATGTTCAACGCTTCTGTCTGACCCGGGTCAATACTGGCCTGTATTGAGCGCCACAGAACATAACCAAGCAGGCCAAACGCTAGCAGTCCAAGTATCCCACTGCCCAAGGGCCAACGCTCCAGGTCGGCGAGCACCGCCTCACTACCCGCCACGATGGGCTGGTCGTGAATAATATCGTTGAGGGCGAATAGACCGATCAGGCCATAGAACGCGCCTTTGGTACCATGGCCCAAACGCATATACCATCGCACCCAGGGCCGTTTGAAAAGTTTTAAGAGCTGCCGCTGTGCTAAACGAACTAAGCCCTGTAAAAGCGCCAGTATCAGCTCGACATTACTCATTGAAGCGCTGTGCCAGCCAAGCCAGATCAATCTGTAAGCCGATCAAATTCGTTCCTCGACTCAAATAGTTTTCAGGCTTAAGTCTATCTGCCTGGCCATGGAGTTGAGCGTTTATCGCCAGCTTTATTCGTTCAAGCGGCAAAAGCAGCGATCGCGACCCGGTTTCTGAAGTGAGCTTGAACTGGGTACGGTTGCTTACGGTTTACACCTAATTTAGCCGGCTTTCCTCAGATGTCCCTAGCGACGCCGACGCTACTAGGCGATTAAGCTGCTGCTGCCTGACCTAGGAGCTTGGCCGCGAGGGCAAGATCTAGGGCACGCCATATATGGCGGTTTAAATTTCTATATTTCTTGAGATTCGCTAGATGTAGTTCTATAATCCGCTAACCTGAGGAGCAGCTTGGGTGCCTTCGGGTTGGGAAACCTGACTCCCAAGCCGCTGATGCAGTAAAATTGTACTATTATATCGCGGCGCTATGTCCTTTGTTGGTCTCCACATCCACAGTGCCTACAGCCTGCTTGACGGGGCCAGCCAGCTGCCCCAGCTAGTAGCGCGGGCTAAGGAACTGGACATGCCGGCGATCGCCCTCACCGACCACGGGGTGATGTATGGCGCGATCGAGCTGATCAAGGTCTGCAAAGGGGTGGGCATCAAGCCGATCATCGGCAACGAGATGTACCTAATCAACGGCGACATTTCGCAGCAGCAGCGCCGCCCCCGGTACCACCAGGTGGTGCTGGCCAAAAATACCCAAGGCTACAAAAACCTGGTTAAGCTCACCACTATCTCGCACTTGCAGGGGGTACAGGGTAAGGGCATTTTTTCGCGCCCCTGCATCAACAAAGACCTGTTAGAGCAGTATCACGAAGGGCTGATCGTCACCAGCGCCTGCCTCGGTGGCGAGGTGCCCCAAGCAATTTTGCAGAAGCGGCCCGATGTGGCCCGCAAGGTGGCCCAGTGGTACAAAGACCTGTTTGGCGAAGACTACTACCTCGAAATTCAAGACCACGGCTCTCCTGAAGACCGGGTAGTGAACGTGGAGCTGCTGAAGATCGCCCGCGAGATGGACATAAAAGTCATCTGCACCAACGACTCCCACTACATCTCCTGCAACGATGTGGAGGCCCACGACGCGCTGCTCTGCATCCAGACCGGCAAGCTGCTGACTGAGGACAAGCGCCTGCGCTACAGCGGCACAGAATACCTAAAGTCTGCCGACGAGATGCGGCAGCTGTTCCGCGATCACATTGAGCCAGAGGTGATTGAGGAATCGATCGCCAACACCCTGGAAGTCGCCGACAAGATCGAAGAGTACACCGGCATCCTCGGCCAGTCGCGCATTCCCGACTTCCCCATTCCCGCTGAGTTCAACGAAGATGCTGGGGCCTACATGGGTCATGTGGCGCGGGAGGGGCTGGTCAAACGCATGAAAGTGGCCAGCTACGAGGAGATTGAGCAGGAATACCGCGATCGCCTCGAATACGAAATCGAGATGATGATCCAGATGGGCTTCCCCACCTACTTCTTGGTGGTGTGGGACTACATTCGCTTTGCCCGCGACAACAATATTCCAGTGGGGCCGGGACGGGGGTCGGCGGCGGGTTCTCTAGTGGCCTACGCCATGGAGATTACCAACATCGACCCGATCCACCACGGGCTGCTGTTCGAGCGCTTTTTGAACCCCGAACGCAAGTCGATGCCGGATATTGACACCGACTTCTGCATCGATCGCCGCGACGAGGTGATCAAATACGTCACCCGCCGCTACGGCGAGGAGCGAGTAGCGCAGATCATTACCTTCAACCGCATGACCTCCAAGGCGGTGCTTAAGGATGTGGCGCGGGTGATCGACATTCCCTACGCCGAGTCGGACCGGATGGCGAAGCTGATTCCGGTGGCACGGGGCAAGCCCACCAAACTCAAGGTGATGATCTCCGACGATACTCCCGCCCCCGAGTTCAAAGAAAAGTACGACAACGACCCCCAAACCCGCCGCTGGATCGACATGGCCCTGCGCATTGAGGGCACCAACAAAACCTTCGGCATGCACGCCGCTGGGGTGGTGATCTCCAAAGACCCCCTCGACGAAATTGTGCCCCTGCAGCGCAACAACGACGGCCAGGTGATCACCCAGTACTACATGGAGGATGTAGAAGCCCTGGGCTTGCTGAAGATGGACTTTTTGGGTCTGCGCAACCTGACCATGATCCAAAAAACCCTGGAGCTGATCGAGGCGACCCACGGCACCAAAATCGACCCAGACGACCTACCCATGGACGACCCGGCCACCTACAAGCTGCTGGAGCGTGGCGATCTGGGCGGCGTCTTCCAACTTGAGTCGTCGGGCATGCGCCAGATCGTGAAGGATCTCAAGCCCTCTGGTTTGGAAGACATCTCCTCCGTTCTCGCCCTCTACCGACCGGGGCCGCTGGATGCGGGGCTGATTCCCAAATTCATTAACCGCAAGCACGGACGCGAAAAAATTGACTTTGCCGACGAAATTCTGAAGCCGATTCTGAGTGAGACCTACGGCATCATGGTCTACCAGGAGCAGATCATGAAAATTGCCCAGGATATGGGCGGCTACTCCCTTGGCCAGGCTGACCTGCTGCGGCGGGCCATGGGGAAGAAGAAAATGTCGGAAATGCTCAAGCACCAGGAGAACTTCGTCAACGGCGCGATGCAGAAAGGCGTCGCCAAGAAGGTGGCGACAGAACTCTGGGACCAGATGGTGAAGTTCGCCGAATACTGCTTCAACAAGTCGCACTCCACCGCCTACGGGTTTGTTACCTTTCAGACCGCTTACCTGAAGGCTAACTATCCTGTGGAGTATATGGCGGCGCTGCTAACCTCCAACAGCGGCGACCAGGACAAGGTGCAGATGCACATCGGCAACTGCATTGCCATGGGCATTGAGGTGCTGCCGCCGGATATCAACCGATCGCTAGTCGATTTTACCCCCGAGGGTAAGAGCATTTTGTTTGGCCTCTCAGCGGTGCGCAACGTCGGTCTAGGCGCGATCGAGTGCGTTCTAAAGAATCGCGAGGCGGAGGGGCCATTTAATTCGCTGGCGGAACTGTGCGATCGCGTCGATCTACACTCGGTCAACCGCCGCGCCCTAGAATCGCTGATTCTGGCGGGGGCACTGGATAAGCTTGACCCCAACCGCAACCAGCTCATGCAAGACCTAGAGCTGGTGCTCGACTGGGCCCAGGGCCGCGCCAAGGATCGTGAGATCGGCCAGGGGAACCTGTTTGACATGATGCTGGGCGGTGGCGATACCCAGAGCGCCACCCCTTCGGCGGGTTATGAAACTGCGCCCAAAGCAGCGCTAGTAGCCGACTTTGAAGCCCAGGAAAAACTGCGGCAGGAAAAAGAGCTGCTGGGCTTCTACATCTCTGACCATCCGCTCAAGTCGGTGCAGCGATCGGCGCGGGTGCTGGCCCCGATTAACCTGGCAGAGCTACACGAGCAGCCGGATAACGTAACTTTGAGTGCGATCGTGATTCTCGCCAGCGTCAAGCCGGTGGTGACGAAGAAGGGGGATCGGATGGCGATCGTCCAGCTTGAAGATTTGACTGGGCAGTCAGAGGCCGTTGTCTTTCCCAAATCCTTTGAGCGCATTGGCCAGCACATTGTCGCCGACAAGCGGCTGATGATCTGGGGCAAGGTCGATCGCCGCGACGATCGCGTGCAGTTCATCATTGACGATGCCGAATCAATTGAAGATGTGCGCATGGTGATGGTGGAGCTAGACCCGCGTCTGGCGGGCGACATTGAACAGCAGCACCGCCTGCGCAACGTAATTCGCAATAACCAGGGCGATGACCCCAAGTATGCGCGAGTGCCGGTGATTGCGGTGATTGGCGGCAACCAGCAGCGGCAGTTTGTGCGGCTAGGGGCACAGTTCCGCGTCAAAGACCCTGAGGCAGCAGTAAATGCGCTGGTGAATGCCAACTTTCAGGCGAGGGCAACGCCGCTGATTAGCGCGTGAATTCCTTATCGGGAGAGATCCGGTTCCTTTCGCATGTAGCCGATGAATCGGCATTGCACAAAAGGGATCGGGTCTCTAGCGAGGTCGCTAAGCGCTGGTCAATTCAGTCCAATAGCGATCGAATAGGTCAGACGTAGCTGTATCAAGCGGGGCAATGCCCTCGCAGTTGGCCAGGACCGACTCTGGCGGAAATAGGGTTTCGCTGTCTTGCAGTTCGGCGGGCAGCAGCTCAAACGCCGACTTGCTGGGAGTGGCAAAGCCCAGCTTCTGTACAGCAAAGGCGGCATTCTCAGGTTCCAGCATGAAGTTGAGCCAGGCGTAGGCGGCCTCTGGGTGCGGCGCGGTTTTGGGAATCGCGATCGCATCGGTCCATAGGGAGCTGCCAGAGGTGGGAATGACGTAGCGCAGGTTGGGATTCTCGGCGGGAAGGGCGTTGCCCAAGTGCGAGTAGGTCATGCAGAGGTCGAGGTCGCCTGCGATGAGCGAGTCTTCCCAGCCAAAACTGGAGAACTGGGCGATCGCTGGTTTCAGCTCCTGCAACCGCTTGAACGCAGCCTCGATCTGCCTAGGGTCAGTCGTGTTGTAGGAATAGCCCAGCGACGTCAGAGTCGCCCCCAGAGTTTCGCGGACGTCGTCGAGTAGAGTGAGCCGGCCTGTCAAGGCGTCTTGCCGCTCCCATAGATAAGCCCAGTCAGTGGGGGGCGGGCTGAGTTTGGTGGTGTCGTAGATCAGCCCGGTGGTACCCCAGCTAAGCGGGATGCTGTGGGCGTTATTGGGGTCGTAGGTGAGGTTTTGCCAGGGGTCGCGCAGGTCGTCCAATCCTGTCAGCTGAGCGTGGTCGAGAGTTGCCAACAGCCCCAGCTCAATCATCTGCTGCACCATGTAGTCGGAGGGATACAGAATGCTGAACTGCTGCCCGCCGCCCGCCTGGATTTTCGCCAGCATAGTCTCGTTAGAGTCGTAGGTCTGCACCTCGATGGGGATGCCGGTGGCCTGGGTAAAGCGATCGTAGACCTCATCATCGACGTAGTCAGACCAGGTGTAGATATAGAGCGGTTTGTTATTGCCATCGGCAGGGGCGCTGCCGTCCGCATTAGAAATATTAGTGCCCGGGCGTCGGCAGTTTGCCAGGGCCAAACCAGATGCCGCCGTCGTTGAAAACTGCAGAAATCGCCGCCGGGAGAGATAATGCGGACGCGATCGCCCCACTGGACCGGTCTTTGACCAACGAACGGTCATACTTCCTCAAGGATTCTCAAATATGGGCATTAGTCTACACCACGAGAATCTAGCGGCACAGTTCACCAGTCGTTAACAGCTTGGTAGGTTGACTCCGCAGAAGGTCAGCGACCTTTCTTGTCAGCCTCAGCTCATTTTCGCCTCATCAGGGTTGAGACTGATCTCGACTACAGATTTATACGGCCAATGCAACGCCAAACAGAACTGCACAAAACAGACTCACAATCGCCATCAATCCAGCAGGCATGAATTTGTTGGTCTTGCGGAAGCGCAGGCCGAAGACGATCAGGAGCGCGATCGCAAGGCAGATGGCCAGAGTTATACCTGCGTTGTAGCTGTTGCTCAGGGTGATCCACCAGGCGATGAGCAAGGCTGCGCCGCTAATCAGCCCAGAGATCAGGGAAGGTTTACTGCGGGCTTTCACATAGCCCATCACGCCGCCAGCTATGACCAGCACGGCGTAGAGCAAGAGCACCCAGGGCGCGAGCGCAACGATCAAAAAGAGCATATCCGCACTCCAGCAACGTCTTGCTTCAAGGGTACTGCCTTAGTCGACCTCCTCGCGATCGCGCCAGGGGGCAAACACGGGCAGCAGCAGCAAGCCGGGCAGGGCGGCGAGCAGCGTAATGCCAAAGAATAGGGGCCAGCCCTGCTGAGTAGCCCCTCCTAAAGTGGGTGTCGCAGCAATGTTGGGGTTGCTCTGCACAAACTGCTGCAGGCGCTGGGCAAGTTCGCCGCTGGCGGGGCCAGCGATCAGATCGCGCCCGACCGCCATCAGGCTAGACAGCAAGGCAAACTGGGTGGCCGAAAAGCGGGCATTACACAGACTCATTAGAAAGCCGACAAAGCCCGCCGTCCCCAGCCCGGCGCAAAAGTTTTCGACGTTGATGGCTAGCACCATGACTAGGTAATTTTTGCCAACAATCGCCAGGATCAAATAGCCCAGGTTGCTCAGGGCCTGAAGCCCACCAAAAACCCACAGAGAGCGGTTGATGCCCAGCTGGCTGAGGGCAGCCCCGCCCGCTAGGGTGCCGACGATGGTGGCCACCAGCCCTAGCCCCTGACGAATCGTGCCAATGTCGGTATCCGAAAAGCCCAACCCCTGGTCGCCCAAAAACGGAATGGCCATCTTTGCTGTCAGGTTGTCGCCCAGCTTGTAGAGCAGAATGAACAGCAGCACGGCGATTGTGCGCTGCACCCCCAGGCGGCTAAAAAACTCGCCAAAGGGTTGCACCACCGCCTGCTTCAGCGAGTCCGGCGGGTGCACGGCGCGCACCGGCTCCGGTGCCCACAGCGAGACCAGCACCCCCAGCCCCATCAGCCCGGCCATCACCCCATAGACCCAGGGCCAGGTGATGCGATCGGCCAGAATAAAGGCCATCGCCCCGGTTAGCAAAATGGCGATCCGGTAGCCCAAAACGTAAGTGGCGGCTCCGGCCCCCATTTCACGCTCCTCCAGCACATCGGTACGGTAGGCATCAATGGCGATGTCTTGGGTAGCGCTGAGAAAGGTAATCCCCAAGGCGATCAGGGCGACGAGTTGCAGCACCGAGGCTGGCGTGGGCAAGGGGCCAGCAGCGATCGCGGCCATTTGCAGGGCAAGAATTGCGATCCCCACTACCAGCCCCAGCTGCCCAATCACCATCCAGCCCCGCCGTCGGCCCAGGCGAGGGGGGACGAAGCGATCGAGAAGGGGCGACCACAAAAATTTGAGCGAGTAGGGCAGGCTAATCAAGCTGAACCAGCCGATGGTGCGCAGATCGAGCTGAGCTTTGGTCATCCAGCCCCGGAAGGCATCGTCCATCAGAGCGTAGGGTAGCCCAGAGGCAATGCCTAGCAGCAGAATGGCCGCCATCTTGCGGCTCTGAAAAACCCGAACTAAGGAGTGAGTAGCTTTCACGAGGTTGCAGACCGGATGTTGGCTGGGGATGACATCAGAGCAAGATACCACCAGATTAGGTCGCTTAGCTCGGGATCGCCTTTGCCGATCAATCCACTCAGGCCCTGTAGCAGCAGTCTTGCAGCTTCCTCGCCAAGACTGGTTCAACGTTTAAGCACTAAGAAAAAACAGCAGCTCCACGTAGGCGCGGTAGTGAGCTAGCTGAGCGGGATCTTGCAGCACTTTCATCATCACAAAGCCGCCTCTAAATGTAGCGGCTAGGGAATCTGTGGTTACGGAGCACGAGGAGGATGCTGAGCGATCGCCCCCTCAAACTTAGCCCCCAGCTGCCGCCACAGCAAAAACGACAGCGACGATCAGTGCCGGGAAATCAGACATTTTTCCCAAAGAGCTAGACCTGTCTGGGTTTGACGCTGGCGGGACGATTTGGCGACGGTCTGGCGACGGCCCCCTATCTAATCTGAAAACAAGTTAAACCAACGGCCCTAGGGCAATGACTCAATCGCCGTGGCGAGCCCCCATTCACGTTCAGGAGATCCTATGACCGCAGCAACCGTTCCAAAACACAGTTATTCGGCAATTCTCAAAGATGCCGCGCGGGTGGCCTGGCAGGTAGAAGATCTGATTGGCCCCCATCGGCCCCTCGACTTTACCCGACCCTTTTTGCCCGAGGCGCTGGTACAGGCCAAGGCGATTCCGAGTTTAGATGCCGAGGCCGCCCGGTTGCTCAACCACATTCGCAGCAACAGCTATCTGCACCTGTTTGGGCTGGTGGAAGAGTTCATTTTGCCCCTGGTGGTTGACCATGCCAAAACCTTGGGCTGCGATGACATTGCGGCCACCCAGGCCTACCTGGGCTTTGCCGCCGAAGAAAGCAAGCACATTCGTCTGTTTCGCGAGTTTGCGACCGCCTTTGAGACCGGGTTTGGCCACCGCTGCGAGATGATCGGGCCACCCCAAGCAATCGCAGGTTTCGTGCTCAGCCATAGCCCCCTAGGCGTAGCCCTAGTGACTCTGCACATTGAGTGGATGACCCAGCGGCACTTTCTCGAAAGCGTTCGTCACCAGCAGGATGCTCTCGACCCGCAGTTTTGCAGTTTGCTAAAGCACCACTGGCAGGAGGAGGCCCAGCACGCCCGCCTCGATACCCTGATGGTTGAGTCCATGGCTCAAACCATGGATGCCAAAGGCATCGCCACTGCCATTGACGACTACATCGCCATCATTCGCTACCTCGATCAAGGCTTTAAAGCCCAGGTGCAATTAGATATTGCCAGCCTGGAACGGGTCACAGGGCGCACCTTTTCTGCCTCTGAACGGGATGAGATGCAGCGCATTCAAGAGCGATCGTACCAAAACGCGTTTTTGATCGCGGGCATGACCCATCCCAGCTTTGAGCAGAGCGTGCGGGCCTTGAGCGCATCAGGATATGCCCAAATCGCGGCTCTGACCCACGAGTTTTTGTCGGACGACGACCAATAGCCAAACGAAACGGCTGCGGTCATTACACAGCTTTTAATAGTTCTCTATCCCCAAAATTAAGGAGTTTGACTATGACTACGACTGAGCAGGTTTATACCATCAACGGCTTTGCCCCCAGCGGCGTCACCGAGCTAGTTACCGCCATTCAGCAGGATGCTGCCCAAGCGCAGATGGCCTTCCACGCCACTACGGCTTGGGTAGACGGCACGCGATCGCTCACCCGCATGACCTCCTTCGACTGGGCTGGGCAAGCCTACGCCCGCGACTTCTCGCTCACCATCGACGAGCCTGAGGAACTGGGCGGCACCAACATGGGACCCAACCCCCAGGAGGTGCTGTTGGCAGGCGTCAATTCCTGCATTCTGACTACCTTTGTCGAACATTGCTCTGTAGAAGGCATTCGGCTAGAGAAAGTGGAGATCCACAGCACCGGCACCCTCGACGTGCGAGGCCTGCTCAAGCTGGATGAATCAATCCAGGCCGGGTATCAGGATATGCGCTGGACGCTGACGGTGAAGGGCGACGCCGCTCCCGAGAAATTCCAGCAGATGTATGAGGCGACGATCGCATCCTCGCCGAACTTCTGGAACCTGGCCAACCCGGTCAAGATCGTGCCATCCCTGCGCGTCGAAGCTTAGACCTGGTTAAGGTCGGTCTTCCCTCAGCAGTCGTGCGGGCTCTCGCTCGCACGACTGCGTTTTATCTGTTGTGAATTTTGCTGAGCAAGTCGCGATTGAAAGCATTTGCACAAGCTCGGCGTCGACTGCGACAGTACAGACCTGCCCTACAATCCCTACACTCCGTTCTAGACGCTCTAGCAATTGCCCATTCTCTATGCAGGCTGTTTAGGAGGTGTTGCTGACTTGAAGCACGAATTTGAGTAGGGGCAAACGGCCGTTTGCCCCTACAAGAGCCATTGCAGTTTTGATTCATACCTGTATCCAGCAACCCCGTTTAGGGAACAGCGCGATCGGGGCTGAGCCCTAGCTCGGCGCAGTGATCGTTGTTGATCTCGCCATCGGCCATGCGAGTGTTGCAGAACCGAGCAGCGCTGAGGTCGGTGCGGTTGAGATTGGCATCTCGTAAGTCGGCATCGGTAAAGATAGCCCCGGCTAACTCGGTGTCACGAATTAGTGCCTGGCGCATGTCGGCCCCGGTAAAGTCGGCCCCCGCTAGCTGGGCACCAATCAAGTTGGCCCGAAAAAGCTGGCTGTGGGTTAAGGTCGCGTTGGTCAAATCGGTTGCTGCCAGACTGGCGTGGTTGAACACGGCTCTATCTAGACGGCTGCCGCTGAGGTCGCTGCCGTACCAATCGCTGTTGCGGGCTTCGGCGCGTTCTAGATTGACGTCAGCAGCGTTGACCTCCCGCAGGGTGCTGCCGGTGAGGGTGGCCTGGCGCAGGTTGGCCCCCGACAGGTTGGCTCCGGTCAGGTCAGCGGCGCTGAGCACCACCTGTTGCAGGTTGGTCTGGCTCAGGTCAGCTTGGGTCAACTGAGCGCGGGGCAGGCGGGCCTGGCGCAGGTTGGCTCCCGCCAGATTGGCATTGGTCAGGTCGGCATCTTCGAGATCGGCGCGGGTAAGCACGACGCCGCTGAGGTCGCAGGCGATGCAGATGTGGCTGATCAGCAGCTGCCGCAGGGGGTCGTTGGCAACACCGGGTGTAGCCAAGGCCAGAGCAAGGCCAACCGCGGCGGCTACCCCCGTGGGACGGAGATTTTGGCGTGGTGTAGTGCGGTGTGCCATGGCGTGCAATTCCGATAGGTTTGGCTCAAAGATCTACGATCAAGTTTATAGATTGCCTCTACAATGTGTCAGCATCTTCTGGCTTCCCTGGTTCCCAAAGCCAGTGAGCATGCTAGTTATCAACGCCCAGGCAGTCGAGATGCTGCTGCTCGCTCTCGGTTAGTTTGACGTCATGGCATCGACACCGGCTTCATCGCCCCTGAGATCTCGACACCGGCAGCGCCATGGGCCCAGCCAGGTTAAACCTTGGGAATGGTTTTGGCTAACGACCTGGGTGCTCTTGCTCACCGGGTCAGGGATATTTTGCGGCTGGGCGCTGCTGTGGCTGACGCGGATTCCGCCGCTGCCCGACTGTGAGCAAATTACGCCCTTTCATTCAGCCAGCGATCTGCTCTACTGCGCCAAGGCTCAGGCCCGCACGGGTGAGCCCAACAATCTGGTGCAGTCGGTGTTGCTGACCGCCAATTGGCCCAAAACCCACGCTAACTACGCTGATTCCGAGGAAATCTTGAAGGATGCCTCAGAGCAGATTTTGGTGCTGGCCAACCGCTGGGCTCAGGCGGGCAAGCTCGACGACGCGGTGGCCCTGGCCGACCAAATTCCTTTGAATACGCCGCTGCGTCAGCCAGCCCAATCGGTGATCTTTGAGTGGCGACAAGACTGGGAGCAGGGCCGAGCCATTGAGGCTAAGCTAAGGCCCGCCCTAGCCGCCAGCGATTGGGAGCTGGCCAAGACCCACCTGCAAGAGTTTAAAAACCTCAAGACCGACTACTGGCTGACAACGCGGTATGTGTTTTGGCAGCGGCAGTTTCAGGTAGAGCAGCAGGGGTGGAATCAGCTCTTGCAGGCCCGCGAGCTAGCAAAAACTAACCAGATTGAGAATTTGCGCCAGGCGGTAGTGCTGGCCCGCGCCATCGATCTGCGCGCCCAGGTGTGGCAGGCGGCAGAAAGCGATGTCGATCGCTGGAGCAAGACCGTGCTAGATGTGGCGCTCGAGCGCTGGGACGTGGGCGATCGCGCCGGTGCCCTAGAGCTGGCTAGCGTGGTACCCCCCACCCCCGATCTGGCCCCCGAAGCCCAGGAGCTGCTAGCCCTGAGCCGTGCCCAAACGCTCGCTAGTCAGGCTGAGCCGGTGAGTCAGGGCTTAACCCCGCGCTACAGCCACTTATTTGGGCTAATGGAGGCCATCAGCGCCGTCAATCAGCTCCCAGCGAACAGTGCCTACGCGGAGGCTGACCTATCCTCAGAGGAGCAGTGGGTCGAACAACTCACCGATCTAAGACAGCTGAAGTTTAGCGATATGGTAGCCAAGCTAGGGCAGCGCACCACTTACGAATGGGCCATTCGCCAGGCCCAGCGGGTAGAGACGGGGCGACCCCGGCGCATTCAAGGGCAGACGCTGATTGCCCAATGGCAGTTTAATTTGCAGCGCATTGAAGACCGCCCGATCTTGGTCGAGGCCCGCAGCCTGGCCCGACCCGGCACCGTTGCGGCGCTGCAAGCCGCCATTGCTAAGGCTGGCGAGATTGAGCTAGGGCGCGCCCTGCGGGTGGAAAGCCAATCTCTAGTCGCCGAGTGGCAGAAAGAAATTCAGGTGATTGAAGACCGGCCCGTTCTCGATGCGGCGGTGGCCCTGGCCAATCAGGACAAGCTGCCCGAGGCGATCGCCGAGGCGAATAAAATTAAGCCCGATCGCGCCCTCTACAGCCGTGCCCAGGGGCTGATCCAGGAGTGGACATCCACCATTCAAATCGCCGAGGACAAACCGATTTTGGATGAGGCCAAGGACTTGGCCTACGGCGGCAGCCTGTCGGCAGCGATCAATCTGGCTGGCCAGATTGGGCCGGGGCGAGCGCTCTACGATGAGGCCAGGGCGGCGATCGCCCTCTGGACGGCCGAGCGAGCTTACATCTGGTCAATCTGGGAAGCTGAGGGTCGCCCTGTGCCCGGCGGCGGTGATGACTCAGACGACAGTTCTTCCACCGAGCCCCAATGACGACGGCCCCCCTGCGACTCATGCTGGTAGACGAAGACCCGGTGTTTCGCCTGGGTCTTCGCATCTGGCTGGAGCAAACCGCTGGCTACGCTGTAGTGGCTGAAGCCACCCAGGCCGACGATGCCCTGGCGATCTTGGCCAGTCGAGCTAGCCTGGAGACGCGATCGGACGCCCCTCCCGACTGGACTCCAGAGCCTGCCCCTGACTGGGCCGATGCCTGGGCCACCCAAGACCCCAGCCGTCGTCCCGACATCGACTTGGTAATTCTCGATCTGGGCCTGGGGGCGGGTCGCCCCGATGAGCTGCCGGGGCTGCGCCTCTGCGCCGATATCAAAGCGCGCTATCCAACTCTGCCGGTGCTGGTGCTCAGCGCCCAGACCGAACCGGTGCTAGCTGCGGCAGCCCGGCAGCTGGGGGCCGATGGGTTTGGGGCTCGCAGTATGGCCGTGACCGATCTCGGTCGGCTGATTGAGCAGCTGGTCGCGTCTAGGCCGCCGCTCACCAAGGGCCTGAGCCCAATTGCGAGCCGTCAGCGTCCCTTGATCACCATGCGGGAGGGCGCTGCTGGAAGAAGTTTACCGGTACCCAATGCCCTAGCCGCCCTACGCATCAGCATGCGGCGATCGTCGGTGCAGCAAATTGAGGCCGTGATGGCCCAGATCGAAGCAGAGCAGCGACGCGGGCGCGGCTCGCTGCTGTCGGAGGCGGTGCTGGCGGGGCGCTACCGTGAACTGCGGGCAGCCCGCTGGCTGGTGCGGCGGCTGCTGGCCACCCCTGACTTCTCTGACCAGGGGCAGCCTGTTGAGCGTCCCGTTGTGCGACCCCGAACGGAACCAGGGGAGCTGTCTTCTCCCTGGGAGAACGGGGTGCCGCCAGGGTCACCGGAAGCCAGAGTTAGGCCAACGCAACGACCGCGGGATGCCCTAGCGAATCGCGAAGCGTTCGGGTACCGACTCGAAACAAGTAGCCGTACCGGAATCGCCACCCAAGATCGCCTGGCCCTCAACCAGGGCGACCTGGCTACTCTGGTGTTTGAGCGGGTGTTTCGCAAATTGCAGGGGCTGCTAGACAACACCAGCGATGTGCCGCTAGAGTCTGACATTCTGCGCGACGACAAAAAGCGGGAGCTGCTCTACCTAGTGCTGCGCAAGGTTGAAGACGCCCTTGCCTACCTCCGTGAGGCCCAAGTGCTGCCGGGGCAGCTGCCTGAAAAAAGCTCCCTGGTGCTGCAAGACCTGTGGCAGGCTGCCGTAACCGATTTCTTTGGCCGCTACTACACTCTTCAGGTCAATACCCTAGAGCAGCCCGTGGTGCCGACCCTGCTGACCGAGGCCCCCGTAGTGCAGGCAGCGATTTTAGACCGGCTGCCCCTGGTACCGATGCTGCTGGGGCATCTGCTATTTAACGAGTCGATGGTGGTGGACGGCGGCCTTTACCAGGCCGCGACTCCCGAGGCGATGGCCCGCAGCCAAGAGTTGCTAGAGCACCTGGTGATTCAGCTAGCCAACGCCGTGGTGCAGCCCATGCTCAACCATTTTGCCGACGTGGAGCTGATGAAGAAAAACCTCTACCACCGCCGCATGATGACCAGCCGCGACATTGAGCGCTTTCGCAACGACCTTTCCTGGCGCTACCGTTGGGATGGGCTGATCAATGAACCCCGAGCGATTTTTGAGAGCCAGCACCGGCTGTTTGGCTTTACCGAGCGGGGCATCCAGCACCAGACAATCTATGTGCCCCGGCGGGAGGAATTGGAGCAGCTTTCGGGCCTGCAGCGGGCGGTAACCTTGGCGGTGGAGGCGCGCGATGCGATCGCCCCCCGGTTTCGCTCGGCGGTTTCGCTGGTGGGCAGCGGTATTGTGTACGTGCTGACCGACGTGATTGGCCGGGGCATTGGGCTAATTGGCCGGGGCATTTTGCGCGGGGTCGGCGGTGCCTGGCGCGACCCTCGCTACCGCCGCGATGCCCAAGAAAGTGACCTGCGAGACTAGCTGTGACTTCGAGTACTTCAACTTTGTTCCGATCGCCGAGGGTGCCAGTGCTAGCAATCGCTCCAACGGGTCATCCAAAATTTACTTTTTTTTGGGACAATCAGCAGGTGCAAGCTGCTTACGAGGGATTTACAGGTATCTATGGCACCTATATCAGCTCACCCTGGCTGGGCTGGTACAGTGTTTCATGGTTGTTAGCGGCAAAGATATGTCGTCAGTTTGCTGGCTTTTCCACCTAATCAAGTAAGGAGTTAATCCCCGCCTATGAAGTCGAGCTTGGCGCTGTTTGCTGAGCCTGTTCTGGCCAACGCCAGACGGCTACTGTGGTTGAGCCTCTGGCTGCTGTGCATACCGATGGCGGTATACGTTGCTGCTCTTGACTACGGTCATAGCCTGGGGATACTGCAATGGGCCTTACTGGCCGTTTCACTGATTGGTCTGGTGATCATCAACGCCGAAACCGCCGTTGTGATCTACAGCAGCCGTCGGTCTAACCCCTGGTTTGATCGAGGACTGCTGCAGCGCTGGTGCCGGGTGCGGCAGCAACGGCTGTCGTCTGTAGTGCCAGAGTCGCTGCCGCCCCAGGAAGCCCTACCCGTGGTTTCGGTGCCCCTGGTTTCAACGCCCTTTGTCTCGGTGCCCTTTGTCTCGGTGATTGTGGCGGCCTACCTGCCCAACGAGCAAGACATCATTGAAGACACGTTGCTGCACTGGTTGACCCAGGTGACGCCGCCATCCCAGGGGTGGGAGATTATTTTGGCCTACAACACCCCGACGCGGCTGCCGGTAGAAGACCGCTTGCAGGTGCTGGCGCGGCGCTACCCAGCCCTGGTGCTGCTGCCCGTCCCCCACAGCCACTCTAAGGCCGAAAACCTCAACGCCGCCCTTCAGGTGGCAGCGGGCGAGATGACGGGCATCTTTGACGCCGATCACCATCCGGCGGCAGACTGTCTCAGTCGGGCCTGGGCCTGGCTGTACCAGGGCCGCTACGACGTGGTGCAGGGGCGCAACATCATTCGCAACGCCCAAGATAGCTGGTTGACCCAGCTGATTGCGGTGGAGTTTGAATGCATCTACGGCATTAGCCACTACGGGCGATCGCTGCTGGCTGATACGGCCCTATTTGGTGGTTCCAACGGCTACTGGCGTACCTCGGCCCTGCGCCACCTGGGCTTTCACCACACCCGCCTCACCGAAGACATTGACGTGACGGTGCGGGGCCTGCTGGGGGGGTGTCGCCTGGTGCATGACCCGGCAATTGTCACTACCGAGCTGGCCCCCGATAACCTGCGCGGGCTGTGGTTTCAGCGCCAGCGGTGGAGTCAGGGTTGGCTAGAGGTAGCGGGTTTGCACCTAGGTCGCGTAGCGCGATCGCCCCGGTTAGATGCCGTGCAAAAGCCCTACTGGGTGCTGATGCTGCTCTTTAGCCAGTTTTTTTATCCGCTGGTGTGGCAGGTGGTGCCGATGCTGCTCAGCATTCACCTCAGCGGCCGCGATCGCGACCTCAATTTTGAAAACCTCAACCTGGTGCTGATGGGGTTATTGACTCTGAGCGTGGTGCTGCAGGTGTCGGTCGCCATGCTGCTGCGCCCCAAGGAGTCGGCCTACACCCGTCGCCACGGCCTGCTCTACTGCGTGCTGTCGCCGGTCTACTTTTGGCTTAAAGCGCTGATTGGCATGGTGGCAGTGGTTAACCATCTCAGCGGCAGTCGGGTTTGGCGGGTCACGGCCCGCACCAAGAGCAAGCCCAACCGGTGGATGGTGGCCCTGCGCGGGGCGAAGTAGTGGGGAGCTAACAGGTTGGCCAAGTAGCCAGGGAAAGGTCGGCAGGGTCGGACGTTCAACCTGCCAACCAACCGGTCCATAGGCCAGGCTGACTTTTCTGACCTGTAGGTGGGTTTATGCCCAAAAAAATCCCCTTTCGCCGTTAAGCAAAGGGGGAATCATTCGCGCAAAACAAGTCTGTTGCTGATCGCTCGCTGGCTTCAAAAGCCTAGGCGCGCTTGACGAGATTCATAACCAGCGACACGACAAAGATAGCCAGGAAAATGTAGAACAAAAGTTGGGCGATGCCTGCGGCGGTGCCGGCTACACCACTAAACCCAAAGAACGCGGCAATCAAAGCGACAACTAAAAAAAGCAACGCGTAACGCAGCATGGGGGTTCTCCAAAACTGGGATAGGAACTCAACTGCCTTGCCTGATGCGACCATTATCGAGACCGGTAAGTCACCGCGCATCTCCCCTGCGGCTACTCTTAATCTCTAGTTAACGATGTAGGCAAAAATCATCCATATCTATCTAAAGGAATAGGCTAGCGAGACTGAAAGTTGTTCTGCACCATGCGACCGTCGCTGCGGTTGGCTGCTCGATCTAGCTCTTCAATTTCTCCAGCGTCTAGCCGCCAGCCCAGGGCATCGGTATTCTGCTGCGCTTGAGCTAGGGTTTTGGCCCCTGGAATCGGCATTGTGCCTTTGCAAATGCACCAGTTGAGGGCTACTTGAGCCGAGGTTTTTTGGCGATGGGCAGCGATCGCCCCCAGCACCTCCAGCAGCGGCTGAATTTTGGGCAGCAGTCGGCGAAACAACAGGCCTCGCAGGCCAGAGGGAAACGGCCCCTGAGCCGAGTATTTGCCGGTCAGCAATCCTAGAGCCAGGGGGCTATAGGCGATTAGGCGAATGCCCAGTTCGTCGCAGAGATCTTTGAGGCCTAGCTCGGTCACGGGGTAGGTTGACAGCAGCGAATACTGCACTTGCAGCGTGGCGATCGCCAGCCCCCGATCTTGAAGCCGCTGGTGGGCCAGCTTAAGCCGCTTGGGGCCAAAGTTCGATAACCCAATGGCCCGTGCCTTTCCCTGCACGCACAGCTCTATTAGCCCATCGAGAAACGGTCCTTCTTGCCAGGGAGCGTAGTTGGCGGTAGACCAGTGCATCTGGGCTAGGTCAATGGGGCGACCTAGCCGCTCGACGGAGGCGGCTCCGGCTTTCACTACCGACCCGGCGGTGAGACGCCAGGGGTAGGCGGCTAGCTTCGTCGCCAGGCAGAGGGAATCTTGATTTGGCCCCGTGTAGCTTTGGGCAAACTGCCCCAGCAAGACTTCGCTGCGGCCGTTGAGCCGTCCGGTGCCGTAGGAGTCGCCGCTGTCGAATAAGGTGACGCCGTGGCTGAGGCAGTGGTTAAAGACCTGTTGCAGTTCGCCATCCATAGTGGGGTCGTAGCCCCACAGCAGCCGGTTGCCCCAGGCCCAGGTGCCGCAGCCCATCTCGGGCAGGGTGAGGGGCGATCGCAGATCCGGTGCAGACGTGGTCATGGGTGGTGCCAAAGGAAACGGCTATCTCCCATTATTCCAGGCTGGGTCGCCCCGATAGGTAGCTAAAGCCCGAGCGACAATTCTTGTTGAATCGCACCTCGGTTGGCCAGATTGAAGCCTTCGTGGCCCACCCTGCGGGAAGCAAGCTACACCCTAAATCCCTCTCCCAAGTTGGGAGAGGGACTTTGAGAGGTCCGGCTCCCCTCTCCTCTCTGGGAGAGGGGCTGGGGGAGAGGGGCTGGAACTTTGCGATCTTACTGAACCGACGCAATAGCTAAAGCCCGAGCGCTAGTTCTTGCTGGATTGAGCCTGGGTTGGCCAAATAGACGCCTTCGTGGTGCAGCAGCCATTGTTTGCGCTCTAGGCCACCTGCGTAGCCGGTGAGTTGGCCTTTGGTGCCGACGACGCGATGGCAGGGCAGGGCGATCGCGATGGGGTTGAGTGAGTTGGCCATGCCCACTGCTCGATAGGCTGTGGGTTGGCCCAGTGTTTTCGCCAGTTCGCCGTAGGTGGCCACGGTGCCAGCGGGAATTTGGCGCAGCGCTAGCCACACCTGCTGCTGAAAGGCGGTGCCCCCTGGGCTGACGGGCACGGCGTCGAAACTGTGCAGATCGCCCGCGAGGTAGGCTTTGAGGCGATCGCTAAAGCCCTGGGGGTTGGTGCTGGGTGTTAGCGTTACCGCTGCAAACCGCTTTTTGAGCAAGGTCAGGAGGCGAGTTTCGTAGTCGGCGAAGTCGAGGGCGCAGAGCGACGCACCATCTGACACCAGCAGAATGTCGCCGATCGCAGAGGGCAGGGTGTCGATCCAGAGTTCGGTGGGCACGGGGATTCTGCCGGCTGGGTGGGCGGTGTATGCAGGTATTTTAGAGCCAGGTGTTAGGCAAAATGCTGCACTAAATAGGTTTAATGCGGGGGTGCATGGTAGTGGGCCAGGGCTACAGTGCTGGGTCAGTTTAAGAAACTGCGGTGCGCAATTGGCAATTTGCCCTTTACAAGCATTAAACTGCTGTGCCACTTTGCTTTGCAGCGGCTTGAGTAAGCTAAACAGCTGTGCCACTTCGCTAAACAGCGACCTCAACACGCTAAACTGCTGTGCCACTTCGTTAAACAGCTGTGCCAGTTTGCTTTGCAGCAGCCTCTGCAAGCTAAACTGCTGTGCCACTTCGCTTTACATTGGCCTCAGTAAGCTAAACTGCTGTGCCAGTTTGCTTTGCAGCGATCTTAGTTTGTTAAACGGGCTGCTCAGTATGCCGAGTCGCGGGGGAGTGGCTTGATGTTGGTGGCCATGCCCGACGGCAGAGGGGTGTGCCGTCGGGTATGGCGGTGGGCGTTACTCAATCAGCACGGTTTTGGTGGCGATCGCCATCCAGATGGTGCCTCCTGATGAGGTGACCCCAATGGTGTCGCTGTTGGGCGGCATGGGGATGGGGTCGCTCCAGTCATTGGGGTCGGTGTAGCCGAGGGCGTGGAGGATTTTGATGGTGCGATCGATGCCGGCGAGGCTGCCGTAAAGCATGTGACGCACTTTCTCGGGGTTTAGGGACCGGGTGCCTTTGCTAGCTGCCCCAGATGGCGGCAGCGGCAGGGATTCGGTCTCTTGGTCATCGCTGGCATCGGGTTCGAGATATTCAAACATGGGTTCTGTTTCCTTTGTGGATGGAAAGAAACAGAACGCGAAAACCCCAGCCACCCGCAGCTGAAGTGCAAACTGAGGGGGCTAGGGTACGATGAGCCTAGCCTCGCAATCTGCGTGCAAGATTTGCGGGGTTAGCTGTCTGTTGGTGTTAACGGCACCGACCGGCAGCGCTAAGATTTTCGAGCTCTGCGTGGTCACCGCTCTGGCTGAACGGCTTAATGTAAGAGGATAGTGGTGCGATCGCTCCCCGTCAACCGTGAAGCCGAATTTTTATACATTGCCTCTGTAAACTTATTGCAGCTATTTATTTAGTATCAATGACAAGCATATTATGCATATAGATTTTAGTTTTAGAATACCTTTGAGCAAGAAATAAATAATTCAGGCTCTAATTTATCAAGAACTAAATCAGTGAAACACCGCAGAAGAAAAGAGTAAAAAATGGCAAGTAGTGACAAAAGTATTGGAGCTGAATTTCTATTAGCGGAGTTCAACGCAATTCAACAACGAGCGGTTCAGATCGAGCAGTCAAAAGCAAGTAGCGTGAACTTCTATCTTGTTATAGTAGCGGCAACAATTGCAAGCATTCCGGGAGTACTAAGTCTTATGCCGAAAGAGGCTGCACGCTATATAGTCATAGGGACATTTTCATTTATTCTCATTGTTGGCTTGCTTACCCTAGATCATTCAGTTAATCAAGCCATAAACATTATCAGGCTGTATAGACGTGCAGGAAAAGTTAGGCGATATTTTCTTGATCAAGCAGAAAACATCAAACTCTACTTACCCTTTGAAGCAAACGATTCCCTTCCCCGAATTAACCTGCCTAGCAGTCTTGCTTATAGGGGTGCAGAAGTAACTGTCTTTGCTATTAACGTTGCAAGTGTCGCTATTATTTTTGCTGCACTTTTTTCTTCCATCTCGTGGATCTGGGCCTCTATAGTTGGTACAGCAGTCGGAGGAACTGCCTGGATACTCCAAAAAATGTATTTCCGAAGGAAGTTAGAATATTTTGAGAAGATAGCAAACCTGAAAGTAACTTTTCCTATTAATCTACAGTAGATCTGGTTATGCAAACATGAGTTAACGAACCGGGTTTTATGTTAAGTAATATTCATGGGAAACGCAAAAAATTCTTATACAGGTAGTTTTTAGACGATAGTACGCGCAATAAAAGACTTCAAAACTAGAGGAAAAAATTGAATAAAGTAGAAACTGTACTTCAAACAATCATTGATACTATTCCACAGTGGTATTTAGGTACTGTAGGCTCTCAAGCATATTCACTCTCATACGATTCTACTACGGTTCATTTTTGCTGTCATAGGTCTTTAACGCCTGATCTTCACAAACTCTATGATTTTGCTGAGGCTCAGTTACCTAACTGGCTTTCACTAATGCCAACAACGCCCACCCCGAGTGCACTTGGAAAAATTAGAGAAGACCTGGTTTTGTTTTGGTTATCAAGTCAGGCTCCTAGTGTTGAATGGGACAAGTTACTTGCTTATGCTGAAGGACTTAGGTTTCGCACTTATGAGAACCAGCCTATCTCTCTGAATCTTATAGTTAGTTCTGGAGTTGGTACACTCGATATCACACAAGATTCGATACAAAAAATAATTGATCCGCTAGCATCCAGCCAGAACGCTTTTTTTCGAGTAGACTACTCTAGCCGATACATTAATTATGAACAGGTGGCTTGGCATGAAACTACTGAGCCCTCTGAATATAAATTTAGTCCTGATTTTGTTCAGCCCTTTGTTTCACGCCTCGAGAGGAATGAATTTTCATTTCATTTAACTGCGCGCCATGACATTCTTATTCTAAATCGTTCTGGAATGCTTGCTGCGTATAGAAAAGGCAATTGGTACATCTACTCAGTTTATACTTTCAAGAACTCCATAACAGATATTACTGGAAATTACAGAGTTGGTTGTAACCTGTTCGATCTTGTTTTTGATCTAAGCTATCGTCGACACGGTGCCCTTTTGATATACGACCCTCAACACAAGGTCGTTGACAAAATCATTAATAAGGGATCAATCATTAAGCCAGGAGCGACTTCAGACAGCGCTAGATCAATGTTAAGACCTGCTGTATACCCCATTGAAATGGGTAACATTAGTTATGAGAAGAGAAAGAAGAGGCTCCTTCTAGAAATTGCTGGCATAGACGGAGCCGTAGTGTTTGATGACAAGAATGTGCTTGCCTTCGGTGCAATGATTGCAACTCATGATGACGCAGGTGATCTAGCTGGAGCTAGAACAACTGCGGCACGATCAGCATATCTTTATGAGGGAATTCCAGTGAAAATCAGCTCTGACGGTGATATTTCAATGCTTTTCCTAAGCAAAAATAGGGCAGGTGAAAAGGCTGAGGCAATGTTAAAGTTTATGTGACTTAATTTAGCTGAAGCTATTTTAGGTGGCTTCCGATGATGCTTTCTGATAGCTACTGTAGGTTGAGTGAAGCGCCAGCGGAACCCAACTCCCCTGATAGTTTTCTTGCACAACAATCTACCCTAAGCGCACAAATTCCTTCACCCATCATGCGCGATCGCCCGCACCCAAATCTCAGTGCGATCGCAGCTCTCTTGTAGGTTGAGTTGACGAAGTAAACTCAACAATCCCAGAAAGTTCTATTTTCACCCTACCATTGTGCGGTGAGTCATGGTCCAAGCCCTTAAGTAGAGCTCTTGGGAACTGGTGTAGTGAGAGTCAGTCATTAAGCATAGTTTGTGAATTGGCCGCACCAGGTAGGTTTCGCAAGATGTCGAGAGTACTTAAAGGAACCAGCTGGGCAATCATGCTGCTAGCTCCGCTTAGCGTGATTGCAGTAATTTGGTGTCTTTGGTTAATAGATGATTGGGGACTCACGCCGGAACGAGCCGCCAGGCGAGATGGGTTGTGTAAACATGCCCCCGCTATAAAAGCGCAACAACAGACGCCGACGACCGCAATTGTGGTTTGCCAGGGCTGGCCAACCCCTCCAGAGGGAGCGTATGTTCGCGCTTCGCGTTTGCCTTGGGGTGTTTGGTGGGCCCCTCCGAATGGAGGAACCTTTAGCTATGAATCTTCTGAGGCCGTTTCAACGGAGTTGATTGACTATATTCACTTTGGCCCTACCCAAAGTGTGCATACTTCGCTTATTCTGCTTGGCCGAAGCCGCTCGGCAGAAGTGGCTGTGATGGAAGCAAAATTAAGTGATGGGAGAACTCTGAGCAATGAGGTGACTAACGGCTTATTCGTCTTTGACGCGCCAATCCAAGCTGTTGGTGTCAAGGTGGATGAATTAAAGATAATCGGGCAAGATAACCAAGTTCTTCAGCTTATCCAGGCGAAGCCAGGTTATTGAGTGCCAAGGAGCAGTACGATCGCAGATCTCTTGTAGGTTGAGTTCACAAAGAAACCCAGCAATCTCAGCAGAGTTTTATTCCCAACCTACTAGCTAACTTGTATGATCATATATTCAAAAAGCGTTTAATTATACTCCCCAGGAAGAACGGTTTTTACAACAGTAACTCCGCCAAAGTTCTTTCCTGACATTCTCAGTAATTCATCACCTGAAAATTCAAAACCAAGTTTTAGTGCTATTCGCGCAACATCATCTGCAGTTGATGCTCCGAGCACCTCATTTTTAAGTGCAGGGTCAGACTTCATTTTCTTTAAAAATGCTTCAAGTTGATCTAAAGCCATATCAGAAATTCCTATTTTTATTAGCTGCTTATATCTTAAAAAGAGAAACCATTACAGGCTTCAAGCAGATTCTACTATCCTTTCAAGATATCGACAATGAGCGGAAGTCCCAATTGTAAAGTTCTCTGTTGAGCTTGCAGGTTGGGTGAAGCGCCAGCATAATTCAACCCTCTGATAGTTTTCTTGCCAAACAACATACCCTAAGCGCAAAAG
This sequence comes from Leptolyngbya subtilissima AS-A7, assembly GCF_039962255.1. Taxonomy (NCBI): domain Bacteria; kingdom Bacillati; phylum Cyanobacteriota; class Cyanophyceae; order Leptolyngbyales; family Leptolyngbyaceae; genus Leptolyngbya; species Leptolyngbya subtilissima. The sequence goes on from NZ_JAMPKY010000007.1 coordinate 49,273, forward strand.
TTCCTTTACCCATCCATGCGCGATCGCCGCGCCCAAATCCCAGCAGCCACCTAACGAAAAAGTTTAGCTGACAGATCCAATACTTATTTATAGTTAGAGCGCACCACATTTACCACCTTGGAGACAGTGATGCCCATCGACCAATATCTCGGTACATGGGAGCTCGTGCCCGAACTGTCGTTATACGAGGCCGCTACCCCCCCAGCGAGTGGTCGCTATACGATCGCCGAGTCAGCCCCTGGCGTGCTCACCCTGCACGTGCGCTGGCAGATCGAACCCAACGGTCCAGCGAACGAAATCACCTTTGGCGGCCAAGCAGACGGAACCCCACACCCGCTTCCCGCATTGCCAGACGCTCCCACCGACGGCCCCGACGCCCACACGCTAACGCGGGTCGATGCACACACCCTCGACAGCACCGCGCTAGCCGGTGGTGTAGCGATCGCATCGGCACGCCGGGTCGCCTCCAAAGACGGCTCGTTGCTGGCAGTTGTGCAAGAGCAGACAGACACCACCGGCCGCCGAACCCGCAACTTCCAGGTCTATCGCCGTGTAGCGACCGAGTTCGCCGACACCGACGCGCGCATGCCCTAACGGGGCGTTGCACCCAACAACGCGGCTCGACCAAGATCGTGCACTCACTGTGCTGGCGTAGCCCCATAACAACGTAGTCGCAGAATCAAGGCATTACGACCAGCAGGATCTTGCAAAGCTTGAGCGACTTGCAGCGATTGCTGCTCCTGACCAATCTGAGCATATTTCAGCGCGATCGCCGCCAACAAGCTGCCTCGATCTTGCTCGTCTTCAACGGATAACGGATTTTCACCACCTCGAACGTTAATGGTCTGCGATTCCTCACCGGGAATGGTTTGCGCTATCTGAAAGGCCTGAGCCAAAGAACTTGCCGCTTGCGATCGCTGACCCAGCTGGGTGTAGCGATCGGCGATTTTAAGCAGCAGAGTTGTTTTTGTGGCTGGGTCGTCCAAACGGTTTAGCGTCGCGAGTGCAGTTGATAGGTCCCCGCCCTCAATTGCTGCCGCGATCGCCTCAGCGATTGCGGCAGAACGGCGCACGGGTGCATCAAGAATAGCGTCCGTCACCTGAATCGCGGCCTGATGTTGCTTGGCAGCGGAAAATTGTGCAGAAATTGCCTGTAGCGTAGAAAGACGACTTTCCTCATCTTCGATCGTTTTCACCAGCTCAACCGCTTGATTCAATAGTTGCGTCGCTGCTTCGGGTTGATTGGCTCTAAAGTGTTCATCTGCGATCGCCCTGAGCACTTCGGCTTTTTCAGCAGCAGAATCAATTGTGTTGGCCAGCTGAACAGACTGGTTAAACAGTTCAGTCGCTGGGTCAATTTGTTGAACAACCAGCTGAACCTGGGCCGCAACAACCGCAAAAACTTGAGCCTGAAAGCCAGGATCAACATTTTCCTGGGCAATGGCTTGAGCACGATCAAACTCTCCAGCCTCGGCAAAACCACGAGCAATTTGCAAAAATAGGCGATCGCGCCACTCAACATAGGTTGGTGAAATAGCCTGCGCAATTTTCAGAGCATCATCATAGCGGTTAGCGGCGATCGCTTGATTAGCAAGCTGGGTTAGATCCTGAGCGCGACTATAGGATACGGATGTCTGTTCTGGTTCTTCTGCAAGATCGACCGTCTGCACCACCTGCAACGCCAGATCGTAATATCCGCTCTGCACTGCCTGATCGATCAACTGCTGTCTGACCAGGTTGCGGCTACTAATGTCTGCGATCGCAGCAATGTTTTGCACTGCCTGAGTTAAGGCAGCTTGAGCGCGCTCGGTCTGTCCGGCTTCGGCATAGAGCAAGGCGATCGCGCCGTACCCGGTTGCTTTCGCCGTTGGGTCGTCAAAATCTCCAACGAAACGCAGGGCATCATCACGTTGCCCCGCTGCGGCATACCGCACAATGATCGCAACGGCTGCCTGCTCTCGTTCAGAAACTGTGGTGCGAGTGCGAGCGCTAATTTCTAGCGCCTGACCCAACAGTTCAGCGGCGCGATCAGGTTGTCTGGCTCCAGCATACCGACCAGCGATCGCACCGAGAATGATGGCTCTCTGGTCATCCGCCGGTATATCTAAGGCGATCGCAACAGCACGATCAAGTAGTCTAGTTTGATTGAGTTGTCCACCTTGATTGAGCTGTCCAGCCTTCAAGTATTCATCGATCACAGCGATCATAGCGATGGACTGGTAATAAGGAGCATCCTCAATCTGCTGCGCGACTTGTAGGGCGCGATCGGGTTCGCCAAGCTGAGCATAGAGTCGAGCGATTGGCTCTAGCGCCCATGCCCTGCGGTTGGCATCGGGATAGGTAGCAGCTTGAGCAAACTGAAGCGACTGCGCCAAGATAGGAACAGCCGCTTGCAGCTGACGAATCGCCACATAAACTTGAGCAATGTCGGTCAACGCTTTGGTTTGAAACTCTGCGCCGCTAATCGACTGGCTTGCTTGCAAGGCCTTAGTCAAAACGGGTTGAGCTTGCTGCGGCTGCTCCAAGATGCCGTAGTAACGGGCGATCGAGGTGAGAGTTCGAGTTTTTATGGCACTATAGCCGCTGCTTAAGCTCTGCGTGACCTGCACCGCCTGCGGCAAAACGGCGGCAACCTGCTGCCGCTGCGGTGGATTAGCCTGATTGACCAGTTGCTCTAACAGACTGCGATCGGCACTACCTTCATAGCTGTTGATAATTTGATCAAGCAACGTAACTTTGGCTCCAACATCCTCCACCTGCCCGATCGCTTCAAACGCTTGAGCTAGGGCGATCGCAGCTGCCTCGGTCTGCCCATCGTTGACATGCTGCCGCGCCTGATCAACCAGTCCATTTGCGACAGACTGCTCTAGCTGAGTTTGCTCTGTTGCACAATCGATCGCACTGCTTGCTGGAGGCATCACCGCTGGGGCAGTAGCTTGACTAATTTGAACGGCCAAAGCAGCCGGACAAAGTGCCACTAAACACGCGACGGCACTCAGCGTTTTCAACCCTTGAGAAAACAGAAACATTACAAAGCCCTGCGATCGGATGTATAAAGGAAATCTCAGAAATTCAAAACTTGTTAAGAACAAGCACGAGGAGTCAAGGGCTTTGGATTACCTACTTTGCAAACAAGACTGATTGAGCCGAGGTGCCCTAACTACAATTGACGTATTTGCGATCGCAGCTATAGCTATGTTTGTGCCAGTTGTTTATTTGGAACGGTAAACTTATTAACTCAGCCGCTATATTTAGGCTCTGCCGCAAAAGCTATTGAAGAAGTGCTGGAATACCTCTCTTCTAAGATGACCGAAACCAAAATTCTCGACAACTTTCTCGATCTAACGCAAGAAAATCTAAAGGACTGATGGCCTATGGTGCGATCGTGAGCATCGGTGCCAAATAGTATGAGGAGCGAGCCAATGTCAGCCATCAACGACCTAAATTCGCAGCGTTTCTATCACGGCACAAAGGCCAACCTTAAGCCAGGCGACCTAATCGTGCCCGGCTATAACTCTAACTACGGCAAGCAGAAAAAAGCAGCCTACGTTTATCTAACCGCCACCTTAGATGCGGCCATCTGGGGGGCCGAGCTAGCTCTTGGTGAAGCGCCTGGCAGAATTTACATCTTGAAACCAACTGGCCCAATCGAAGACGACCCCAATCTGACTGACAAGAAATTCCCCGGCAACCCGACCAAGTCATACCGCACCCACGATCCGCTTCGGGTCACGGGCGAGATCACAGATTGGCAGGGGCACTCCCCCGAACAGCTCAAAGCCATGCACGACAACCTTGAGCGACTTAAGCAGCTTGGTGTTGAGGCGATCGAGGATTGAGGTTCTATAAGTTGTGTGGAGCGCCAGCGTAACCCAACTTCCCTGATAGTTTTCCTACCAAATAACTCCACCCCAAGCGCACAAATTCCTTCACCCATCCATGCGCTACCGCCGAGCCCAAACCCCAGGGGCCACTTACTTTTTTACTGTCGTCACTTACAATCGGCAATCCCTGTTTCACAGCAACGAAACCGTAGCCCTACTTCGCAAAGCCTTTCATATCGCCAAAACAGAGTCTCCCTTCACCATCGACGCTATCGTCATTTTGCCCGACCATGTCCACAGCATTTGGTCCCTGCCCCAAGGTGACGCCGACTTTCCCTCCCGGTGGAAGCGCATCAAAGCCCGGTTTAGCCTGTGGTGCCCTGAAGACTACAAACAACAACAATCTACTGCCCGCCTTCGCAAAGGAGAGCAAGCCATCTGGCAGCGACGGTTTTGGGAACATCAAATTCGCAATGAGGCCGACTTTAGCCAGCATGTAGATTACATTCACTACAATCCGGTGAAACACAATTTGGTAAGTGGACCGAAAGATTGGCCCTATTCGAGCTTTCACCGCCATGTTGCAGATGGGGCTTATTCGGCAGATTGGGGCACAACACAAGCAGTTGAGTTTGATGAAGAAATTGGTCGTGAGTAAGAGATGAAAGCTTAGGTTGAAGGTGTTGGGTTTCACTGCGTTTCACCCAACCTACCCTGCTAATTTCTGGTGACTAAATGGTGGATGAAATCTGCGTCGGGCTGATTGGCTATGGCATGGCGGCTCGTACCTTCCACGTGCCGGTTATTCAGTCAGTTCCTCACCTGAGGCTAACGAAAGTTGTAACGCGCCATCACGACCCCGCGCTCGATCGCGCTCCATCGGTTGAGGTGGTGCAAGACGCCGCCACCCTTCTGCAAGACGAAGCAATTCACCTAGTCGTGATCGCGACTCCCAATCGCTCCCATTTTGAGTTGGCCAGCCAGTCCCTACTCGCTAACAAGCACGTTGTGGTCGAAAAGCCATTCACCACATCGTCGGCCCAGGCCCAGCAGTTGATCGATCTGGCGCGCAAGCAAAACAGGCTGATCAGCGTCCATCACAACCGGCGGTGGGATGGCGATTTTCAGACCGTAAAACAGCTGTTGAGCACCAATCTTCTGGGCCGTTTGGTCGAATACGAGGCCCATTACGATCGCTTCAGAAATTTCCTTCGGCCCAACGCCTGGCGAGAAGAAGCGGGCGAGGGCAGCGGTATTCTCTTCGATCTTGGCTCTCACCTGATCGATCAGGCGCAGGTTTTATTTGGCTTGCCGCAGATGGTGACTGCCGACCTCAGAGTGCAGCGCGATTTTGCCCAGGCGATCGACAATTTTGATCTAACGCTGCACTACAACGGGCTCAAAGTGATTCTCAAAGGGGGAATGCTGGTGCGCGGGCAGGAGCCCCATTTCATTCTGCACGGCTCGGCAGGATCCTTCGTCAAATATGGCATGGACCCGCAAGAGGAGGCGCTAAAGCGCGGCCTCACCCCGGCTGAACCTGGCTGGGGTGAGGAGCCAAAGGAGCGCTGGGGAATGCTCAACACGCAAATCGACGGGCTGCACGTAGAAGGGCAGGTGGAAACGCTGGCGGGCAGCTACCAGGCCTATTATCAAAACGTAGCTGATGCGATCGCCGGACGCGCCGAGCTAGCGGTTAAGCCCGAAGAGGCGCGAGACACCATTCGCATCATCGAGCTAGCAATGCAAAGTAACGAACAAAAATGCACGCTTCCCCTCTCTGTGTAAATTGAACCCAGTAGCGAGGGAGGGCTAGAAAGCGCTAACCCTTCAGCAAAAGTAAACATGAGTAATGGAAATTCCGACTGACATACTTCCTTTCTTCCAGAGCGCTGGTTGGTACCCAGAGCGCAGAGTCGCTTTACCAAACAAAGCACAAAGTTTAATTCCGGAGGGGCACCCAGCAGCCATGATCTTGTCCACATTCAGTGGCTTAAGGGTCGGTCGTGTCGGGCTGGGCGAAGAATGTGCAGCGAGCGACATCATCTTCGGCTTGATCGAGGACAGTGAAGATGCCGTGGGGAAGTGGAATGATTTGCTTAAAACGAAACTCATCGGGGTCGCAGAGTATCACCACTCGCACGGGGAACTATTCATAGACGCCGTTGGGAAATGCTACAGCCTAGGGCTACAGGATACGTTCTGTTTTGAAGGTGATAATTTCAATCAGGCAGCGCGGAATCTGCTATTGGGGAGGCGCTCACGTCCAATGCTATTGCCGGGGGAAGAGTCGGTAATGGTATACGGGGAGATTTATACGGCCGAGAGTCCTGAGGTGTACAGGTATTAGCTTTGCCCTGCGGGGAAACCCAACGATGTGCCCAATGCATCCGACGTGAATGAGCAGGCTTCTCTTCGGAGCGGATGCATTGAGCGGCTTAGCTAGCAGTGCACAGGATAGTTAGGACAGGTTTCTACAGGCATCATCGACGGCGTTCCAGAGGGTATCGAGAGCGCTTAGCGTCTTGCGAAAATAATGTTTTAGCAAAGCCTAGAGTTTTTCAATCTTGTTGAAGTCTGGCGAATAGGTGGTATGAACAGGACTGTGCAACCAGCCTGCTCAATTAAGCCTTGAGTGTGCTGAGACTTGTGGAAGCTAGCGTTGTCCGTCACGATGACCTGCCTAAGGCACAATTAAGGCACTAGATATTGCAGATGAAGGTGTAGTTTCATTTGCTTTATCAGAGTTGGTTTGTTCCATTAGGCCACAGATAGGAAGTGGGAATATTATTATTTTTCGAAATCATATCCCAATACCAACTTCCAGAAGCTAGAAATCCACTCTCGTGGCACAAACCTAGGTAGCGTAGCAAGAATGGGATTGATTGGATTGCCAGGAATCACGATGGGCTCTCGCTTTTCAAAAGCTTTTAAGGCATCTCGTACAACAGTTTCAATCGGCGTATCGAATTTTATAGCCACATCAACCAGGGTCGACGGAAACCCTGCTTCTTGAAAAAACTTAACGCCAACTGGTCCTGGGCAAACAGCTAACACATGCACTCCATAGCTGCGGTTCTCTGCCCACAACGCTTCACTAAAGCTGAGAACAAAGGCTTTTGTTGCCGCATAGATAGAGAAGTAGGGCATAGACTGAAACGCACCCACCGAAGACAGGTTGATGATTCCTCCAGTTCGACGCTGCCGCATTCCAGTCAAAAAGCGATGGCTCAAATCCACAATTGTCGCAATATTGAGTTGCACCGTTTTGAGCTGAAAATTGCGATCGCTTTCAGCAAAATCGCCGTAATCTCCAATGCCAGCATCGTTGACCAATAGGTCGATCGATCGTCCAAGTTGTTGTACAGTTTGAAAGATAATTTCTGTCGCGTCTGGTGCTGTCAAGTCTTGGACGATAACATCTACTTGAATTTGATGTTGATGCTTGAGGGAATCAGCAAGTTCCTGTAATTTGTCCTGGGAACGAGCAACCAGCACAAGATCGGTTTGATGTGCTGCTAGTTGTTGGGCAAATGCTGCACCAATGCCAGCAGAGGCTCCGGTAATCAAGGCTGTCGTCATGCCGGTTTATTATTTTACTCTACCAGAGTATATTCGACTAAGTTCATAGTCTCTGCATCATTCCGAAGAGCTATTACTACGGTAATTAAGGGAGTAGTAACGCAGTATCTGTATCTAACTACTTAGTTGCAGTGCATAGCGCTCCGGTGAAGTCTCGAGGGCTGCTTCGTGCCGCTGAACTGACCTGTTAAACCTCAAGGCAAGTAATGAAATTTATCGAGATGCTAGCTCTACTCTGAATGTGGCTTAACGGGTTGAAGTCTGGCAGTCCCGTCATTTTTTTAGCCGTAAGTAGAGCTGTAGGCAGCTTTGGTGTCAAGCCTTAAAGTAGAGAGCTGCGCTTCAAGACGAGTTGAAACGCAGCTCTCATTTCTGCCTCTGACCTCTAGTTAGCGCAGCCTCACGCTAGGGTTAGAATCCCCGCGTAGAGGTTTCCGCTAAGACTGAGCGCAGATCATAGCGATCGAGGTTCATCACCTGATCCCACGCCGCCACAAAGTCATTCACAAACTTCTGCTGCGAGTCCAAAGCTCCGTAGACTTCCGCCAGGGCGCGGAGCTGCGAGTTTGAGCCAAAGATCAGGTCAACGCGAGTAGCGATCCACTTTTGTTGGCCAGTTCTGCGATCGCTCCCTTCAAACTCATACTCATTCTCAGAGGTCGCCTTCCATTTCACGCCCAGGTCGAGCAGGTTGACGAAGAAATCGTTGGTCAGGGTCTCGGGGCGATCGGTGAAGACGCCATGCTTATACCCGCCAAAGTTTGCCCCCAAAACGCGCAGGCCACCGACAAGAGCCGTCATCTGCGGGGCCGACAGGCCCATCAACTGCGCCCGATCAATCAGCAGTTCTTCCAGGGATTCGCTATGCCTGCCGCTCGTGTAGTTGCGGAATCCGTCGGCGGTCGGCTCTAGGGGAGCAAAGGATTCTACATCCGTTTTCTCTTGGGTAGCATCGGTGCGTCCTGGCTTGAAGGGCACCGTCACGTCGTGACCGGCGTTTTTCGCCGCCTGCTCAATGCCGGCGCAGCCGCCTAGCACGATCAAGTCTGCGATCGAAACCCGCTTGCCGCCCGACTGCGAGCTGTTGAACTCCTGCTGAATGCCCTCCAGGGTTTGCAGCACCGTGGCCAATTGCTCGGGCTGGTTGACCTCCCAATTCTTCTGAGGCTCCAAACGAATGCGGGCCCCGTTTGCCCCACCGCGCATGTCAGAGCAGCGGAACGTGGATGCCGACGCCCAGGCGGTAGAAACCAGTTGGGAAACCGACAGCCCTGATTCAAGGATTTTAGCTTTGAGCGCGGCGATATCCTGCTCGTCAATCAAGTCATGATCAACGGCGGGGACAGGGTCTTGCCATAGGAACTCTTCCTGGGGCACCTCAGGGCCGAGGTAGCGCGATCGCGGTCCCATGTCGCGGTGGGTCAGCTTAAACCAGGCCTTGGCAAACTGCTCTGCAAACTCGTCTGGGTTGTCGCGGTAGCGCTGGGCAATCTGGTTATACGTGGGGTCCACCTTCATGGACATGTCTGCGGTGGTCATCATGGGAGCGTGCCGCTTCGACGGATCGTGGGCATCGGGCACCGTACCCGCGCCAGCATCGCCCTTGGGCTTCCACTGCCACGCGCCAGCGGGGCTCTTAGTCAGCTCCCAGTCATACTTGAACAGGGTTTCGAGGTAGCTGTTGTCCCACTGCGTCGGCGTGGGGGTCCATGCACCTTCGATACCGCTGGTGGTCGCATCGACGCCGACTCCCGTGTTGAAGGCGTTCTTCCAGCCGAGGCCCTGATCGACGATGGTGGAACCCCCAGGTTCAGGACCGACGTGGGTTGTCTCACCTGCGCCGTGGCATTTGCCAAAGGTATGCCCGCCCGCAGTGAGGGCGACGGTTTCCTCATCGTTCATCGCCATTCGCTTAAAGGTCTCGCGAATATCGCGCCCTGAGCCCAGCGGGTCAGGCTCGCCATCTGGCCCTTCTGGGTTCACGTAGATTAGGCCCATCTGCACGGCAGCGAGGGGGTTTAGCAGCACGCGATCGCCTTCGTAACGCTCATTGCCGAGCCAAGCTTTCTCAGAGCCCCAGTAGATGTCTAGCTCTGGCTCCCAAACATCCACACGCCCGCCAGCAAAGCCCAATGTTTTGAAGCCCATTGACTCCAGGGCACAGTTGCCGGCAAAGATCATCAGGTCGGCCCAGGAAATTTTGTTGCCGTATTTCTGTTTAATCGGCCAAAGCAGCATGCGCGCCTTATCAAGGTTGGCATTATCGGGCCAGCTGTTGAGCGGCTCAAATCGCTGACTACCCGAACCCGCACCGCCGCGACCATCACCAATCCGATAGGTGCCGGCACTGTGCCACGCCATCCGAATGAAGAGCGGCCCATAGTGACCATAGTCAGCGGGCCACCAGTCTTGGGAGGTGGTCATCAGCTCATAGATGTCTGCCCTTACAGCAGCTAAATCGAGGCTCTTGAACTGCTCAGCGTAGTTAAAGTCCTCACCCATAGGATTGGCCTTGGCTGAGTGCTGATGGAGAATATTCAAATTCAAAGCATTCGGCCACCACTCTTGGTTCGAAGTCCCAATCCGAGTTCGAGGTCCAGACAAGACAGGGCATTTGCTGGTGCTACTGACGGCATCGGATGTCGTGGGCTGGGGCGTACTGGCCTCGATCTGTTCTGCGCTACTCGATGCCAGGACAGATGATATGGCTCGCCAAATTTCCATTAGCTTGCCACTCATTGGGAACGGACATCTCATTTGGCTACTCGTCATAATTCCTTTCCTGATTGTGGTTTAGGTGGGTTTGTTTCTTCTCTGTGTAACTGGTTTTTCCTAGGTAGAAAGCATCGTCCGCCACATCTGCATCAGCACAGCCGTCTGCTCCGGCTGCTTAGCTTCTGGATTGATATAGTTCAACATCGTCTCAGCATTAGAAACCATCGGCATCGCCTCAAAGCCCTCTCGTTCGACAAACATTTTTTCAATCACGCTATCTTTCACGAGCATGGAATAGCGCCAAGATCGGTATCCCATCCCTTTGTCAAAAAGGTTTACCATCATCCCCATTTGGCGGGTGAAGTCACCATTGACATCGGGTATAAAGCGCACCTGATCGGCTCCTTCTGCTTGAGCCCAAGCCGCTAGCGAAAACGGATCATTTACCGAAATGCAAAGAATTTCGTCGACGTCGTTCGCTCGAAAGACTGCGGCATACTCGTTGTAGGCTAACAGTTGAACCGGAGAATGTGGGCAGGCAAAAGCTCCTGGCACTGCAAATGCCACCACGGTTTTGTGATCAAAAAGATCCGCCGTCGAAAGTTCGTACCCACCTACCTCTGCAAACATTCGAAAGGTGACTTGAGGAACATGCTGGCCCTCATAGTTGAAAAACATGTGCCCAGCTCCTTACTCGCATTCAATATCAGTTAGGCCCTTCTTAACTAAGAGACTGATAAGTAGAGTGACTGACCGTTAGCCACCAGCTTGCGCACGGCGTTAGCAGAAACGGTCAAATCTATCGAGTTGACCCAGCATGGCTGGAGCTTTACTAAGTACCAATTGGGGTCACAAACTTAAGCAGCATTAAGTCATACTCACTACGAGTTTGCATACTGCAAGCTTAATCAAGCAAAACTGCTCTGGGGGCACAAAGGTAAAAGTGTTTTGCAACACGTAATATCTCTACAAAATGGAATCTGTCTACGGCTAGGTGCGGGCCACATTTCTATATTTAGATTTAGCAATGCCCAACCTTTCGCCACCTATAGCCGAACCTTACAAACAGCCGATAAGCTAGAGGGTGCAATCGATACGCCCCCTTTGGTTTGCTATGAAACGCTTTTTTCGCGCTCTGACGGCTCCCATCTTAGCCTCTACGCTGGTTGCCGGTTCTATTCCTTTGCCGATTGGCAACGCCCAGGCCCAAGAGTCGGTGTCGCCCCGCGTGGCCCAGCTGCCCCAGGCTCCCGACCAGGTTGTGGAGTGCGAGCTGCTGATTGTCGGTGGTGGCCTAGCCGGTACCGCAACCGCTTACGAAAGCTTGATGATGGGCCACACCGTCTGTATGACCGAACTAACCGACTGGGTAGGGGGGCAGATCTCATCCCAAGGCACCACGGCGCTGGATGAGTCGCGGGAGCAGCGGCGGCAGCTATTTTATTCGCGGGGATATAAGGAGTTGCGCGATCGCGTCGAAGCTAAGTACGGCAAGCTCAACCCCGGCGGCTGCTGGGTGAGCGCCTCCTGCTTTTTGCCCGCCGATGCCAACGCCATATTGATGGAAATGCTGGCCGAGGCCGAGCGCAAGGGCGGCGGCGAACTCAAGTGGTTCCCCAATACGGTGGTCAAAGACCTGAGCCTAAACGCCGATGGCACTCAGATCGAAGAGGTGGTCGCGATTCGCCACAGCCCCGCACCGGGCACCGCCCCCCTCAACAGCGACTTTCTCTCTGCAATTATTGAAGATGCCTACACCTACGACGACTCGGCTCGTCTGTCGAAGGAAATTATTCAGTTTGTGCCCGCAGGCATCGAGCTAGAGCGGGTGGAGAATGCCCCCGATAGCAAGGTGGATTGGTTTGTGGTCGAGGCCACTGAGACCGGCGAGCTGATTGCCCTAGCCGAGGTGCCCTATGAGCTGGGGTTAGATCCGAGATCGCCCCTCAACCCCTCGTCGCCCGTGCAAGAGCGCGACCCCTACTGCACCCAGGGCTTTACCTACACCTTTGCCATGGAGCGCACCGCCGAGCCCCAGACCTATGATGTGCCCGACTTTTATGCCAACTACGAGCCCTACTACAGCTGGGAGCGCGAGCGCGACTCGCTGAAAAACGCCCAGGATCACTTCGACTTTGTCTTTACCTACCGCCGCCTGTGGAATGCCTCACCCCAAACGGAAGCGAAAATCTCTGGCGTACCTCGTCCGGGCGTGGGCGACATCTCGATGCAGAACTGGACTTGGGGTAACGACTACCGCCCCGGCACCGAGCAGGACAACCTGATTCTCACCGAAGATCAGCTGGCGGCCAGTGGCCAGCTAGAGCCGGGCGGCTGGCTGGGGGGCCTGCGGGCCGACACCCTGCGCAAGGGTGAAGAGAATGCGATCGGCTTTTTCTACTGGTTGACTACCGGCACCACCGACTCACAGATCGACGACTCTTGGAAAGAGCCCGAACCCTATAACGTCTATTTGCAGGGGTTAGATTCCCCCATGAATACAGCCCACGGCCTGTCGAAGTATCCCTACATTCGCGAGGCGCGGCGGATTATTGGTCGGCCCTCCTACGGCTACGAAAATGGGTTCATGATCAGCGAGGTCGACTTTTCGTGGAACGATTTTACCGCCGAGTTCTACCGAGAGAACCTAGACGAGGACACCTATACGTCTCTACGGCGCTACCTAGCGGGTTTAGGGACGATAGATACCTTTGAGCCCGATGCTGACCCGAATACTTTCCCGATTCGAGCGCGATCGCGCCTCTACCCCGACACCGTGGGCATTGCCCAGTATGCGATCGACTTTCACCCCTGCATGGCTGAGTACCCCGCCGAAAAACCCGGCAACATTGAGCGCCCCGGCGTGCGTCAGGCCCATGGCCAGGCCTACCCCGCCCAAATTCCCCTGCGGGCAATGATTCCCCAGCGGGTAGACAACATGCTGGTGGCCAGCAAGAGCATCGCCGCTAGCTACAGCGCCGCCGCCGCTTACCGGGTGCATTCCTTTGAGTGGTCGGTGGGGGCCGCTGCGGCTCACTCCATCGACTTCTCGCTGCGCAATGGGGTGCTGCCCTACGAGCTGGTGGATGATCTGCCTAGCTACGAGCCCCTGCTCGACCAGCTGCGGACCGAGCTGCAAACTAGCGGCAACCCGGTGCAGTTTCCGAACACCTCGATCTTCAATGAGGACTGGGGCAACTGGCGGCCTTGGTAAACTGAAACGGCTTTAGCCTCCCACCACATCTAGAGACAACCCAAAAGGAGTGCATGGCCTGGTCATGCACTCCTTTTGGCAGCTGGCGGCAACCCGCCTGAGAACAATCGTGAACACCGATCCTGCTGGATAGGACACTCTCCCTACAATGCAACCATACAGAGATTTTATGGAGTAACTCGAGAGAGCGAAGCCTATGCAACCCACCCAAAGCCAATTTACTGAAAAAGCCTGGGATGCCATTGTGCGATCGCAGGATATTGCCAAGCAGTCCCAGCAACAGCAGATCGAGAGCTACCACCTGATGCTGGCGCTGCTCGATCAAGATGGTCTGGCCAGCAGCATTTTTGCCAAGCTGGGGATGAACGGGCAGGTGCTGCGCGATCGCACCGAAGCCTTTATCAACAGCCAGCCCAAGGTCTCGGGCAGTGGCTCATCGGTATATCTGGGCAAATCCCTCGATGCCCTGCTCGATCGCGCCGACCGGTACAAAAAAGACTACGGTGACGAATATATTTCCATCGAGCACCTGATATTGGCTTACCCTGGCGACACACGCTTTGGAAAAGCTCTGTTTCAAGATTTAGGCTTGAGCGAAGCTAAGCTCAAGCAGGCTATTCAAGATATTCGAGGCACCCAAAAAGTGACCGATCAAAACCCCGAAGGCAAGTATCAATCCCTCGAAAAATATGGGCGCGACCTCACCGATGCCGCTCGGCGGGGCAAGCTCGACCCCGTGATTGGCCGTGACGATGAGATTCGCCGCACTATCCAAATTCTTTCGCGCCGCACGAAAAACAACCCGGTGCTGATTGGTGAGCCGGGGGTAGGTAAGACTGCGATCGCCGAAGGTCTGGCCCAGCGCATTGTCAGCGGTGACGTGCCCCAATCCCTCAAAGACCGCCAGCTGATCGCCCTCGACATGGGCGCGCTAATTGCCGGGGCTAAATATCGTGGCGAATTTGAAGAGCGCCTCAAGTCGGTGCTCAAAGAAGTCACCGACTCCGAAGGGCAAATCGTTCTCTTTATCGACGAGATTCACACCGTAGTGGGGGCCGGGGCCACCCAGGGGGCCATGGATGCCGGCAACCTGCTAAAGCCCATGCTGGCTCGGGGCGAGCTGCGCTGTATCGGCGCAACAACGCTGGATGAGTACCGCAAATACATCGAAAAAGACGCCGCCCTAGAGCGCCGCTTCCAGCAGGTCTATGTTGACCAGCCCACCGTGCCCGACACCATCTCAATTCTGCGCGGTTTGAAAGAACGCTACGAGGTACACCACGGGGTCAAAATCTCCGACAGCGCCCTGGTAGCTGCTGCCACCCTCTCGACCCGCTACATCTCGGATCGCTTCCTGCCCGACAAGGCCATCGACCTAGTGGACGAAGCCGCCGCCAAGCTGAAGATGGAGATTACCTCCAAGCCCGAAGAGCTAGATGAAGTCGATCGCAAAATTCTTCAGCTCGAAATGGAGCGCCTATCGCTGAAAAAAGAAGTCGACGCCGCCTCCCTAGAGCGCCTAGAGCGCATCGAGCGCGAGCTAGCCGATCTCAAAGAGCAGCAGAGCGCCCTGAATGCCCAGTGGCAGTCTGAAAAAGACACCATCGACAACATTCAGTCGGTCAAAGAAGAGATCGACCAGGTCAACATCGAAATTCAGCAGGCCGAGCGCGACTACGACCTGAATCGGGCGGCCGAACTCAAGTACGGCAAGCTCACCGAGCTCCAGCGCCAGCTCGAAACCGCTGAAACTCAGCTAGCCGACACCCAGACCACCGGCAAAACCCTGCTGCGCGAAGAGGTGACTGAAGCAGACATCGCTGAAATCATCTCCAAGTGGACGGGCATTCCGGTCAGCAAGCTAGTGCAGTCTGAAATGCAGAAGCTCTTGCTGCTCGAAGACGAACTGCACCAGCGGGTGATCGGCCAGGAGGAGGCAGTGACGGCGGTGGCCGATGCGATTCAGCGATCGCGGGCAGGCCTCGCCGATCCCAATCGTCCGATCGCCAGCTTCATCTTCCTCGGTCCCACTGGCGTGGGCAAAACCGAGTTGGCCAAGGCTCTAGCCGCCTACCTGTTCGACACCGAAGAGGCTTTGGTGCGCATCGACATGTCGGAATACATGGAGAAGCACGCCGTCTCACGCCTGATTGGTGCGCCTCCGGGCTACGTCGGCTATGACGAAGGCGGTCAGCTCACAGAGGCGATTCGCCGCCGCCCCTTTGCGGTGATTCTGTTCGACGAGATCGAGAAGGCTCACCCCGACGTGTTTAACGTCATGCTGCAAATTCTTGACGATGGCCGCGTCACCGATGCCCAGGGCCGCACGGTGGACTTCAAAAACTCCATCATCATCATGACCAGCAACATCGGCTCCCAGTTCATTCTCGACGTGGCCGGCGACGACGCTAAGTACGACGAAATGAAATCGCGGGTGATGGATGCCCTGCGAGGCAACTTCCGGCCCGAGTTCCTCAACCGAGTCGATGAGATGATCATCTTCCACGGGTTGCTCAAGTCGCAGCTGAGGGAAATTGTCAAACTGCAAGTCGCCCGACTCGAAGCCCGGCTTGAAGACCGCAAGATGGCCGTCAAACTTAGCGAATCGGCCCTCGACTTTTTGGCTGAAGTTGGCTACGACCCCGTCTATGGGGCTCGTCCCCTGAAGCGGGCTATCCAGCGCGAGCTCGAAACTCAAATTGCCAAATCGATTCTGCGCGGTGAGTTTGGCGAAGGCGACACCATCCATGTGGATGTCGAAAATGAGCGGCTTGCCTTTAGACGGCTCAACGCCGACCTGCTCAAGGTCTAGCCCGCTTAAAACCTAGGGAAAGGAAGGGCTCCTTTCCCTAGGTTGTGAATCTTTGAAACAAGCCGCAGCGTTTTGAAGGGCTACGGTTGCGCAGCTTCATCTGGGTTTGGCAATATGGGTCATGGGCATTTTTACTGGCAGCGTTAGTATAGAGGCTTAGATATTCTTCAGTAGGTTCTCGGAATCTATTTGGGCATACTGTTGCTATAGCGGTTTGTCAGTCAATGCAGCTACCATCCGTCACCTCTAATATGGTTTCGGCAGTGAGTGACCAAGCAGGAGCATCTTCGTGGCGGACCAGATTTCCCTGGCATTGCGCCGATTAGTTCAATAGCAAGTGGGGTTCCCTATGAAAATTGATCACGACGTTCCAAGACATGCCTACGTGAATGTGATGGAACTGCTCGTCTCTGAAGAGGTAGAAAAGCAGGTCAAAACCATGCAGCCCCGCATGCTGAAGTATCTCAAGCGGGTAGAAGTCGAGACCTACGCCCTCAACCGTCTGCCTTCGCTCTACGCTTCCAGCGAGAAGGGTCGGCAACTTCAATATGAAAAGGCCAAGCGAGAACTCCATAACCAAATTAAAAGCGCGGTTCGCCAAGCCTTTGCCGCTGTTCAGGTCGATCCGATTCGGGCGTCTGAGCCGCTGCACAACCAGCAAGACGACGCGGCCAGCGTTGCCCTCAGTGCCCTACGCGATCTGCTTAAGCAACCCGACCTCAATTGGGATGGCGCGATCAATCGCCTGCGGTCCCTGCTTGGTCGTCGCGGCGACCAACCGCCCACGGCCCCGGCCCAAGAACCGTCGCACCGCACCCGCTACCGCAACGATGCTCCTGACATGGCCGCCCCCGGCACTGACCCTGACCACGGTCACTACTGGCGACCCGGCACCTACGGCTCTGAGGTCTCGTGGAAGAAAACCCACAATCCTGGCTCAGCGCCGTCAAACTCTAACTTTGACTGGAACGACAGCCGCTACTCTCAGTAGAAATGGTCCGAAACCAGCGATCGCCACTTAGGCATTGAAGGTGATTTCGAAAGCAGAACTTACCCTCCAGCACAAAGGTTATCTCTGTGCTGGAGATTTCCGTATCTCCCAGTACTCACTCCAGCGAACTTTTGGTGGCGCTACACCTACATAAAGCCGGCCTGAGCTAGCAGTAGGGGTGGGATGCCCAAAGCGCTGACTCCTTTGCGCAGACCGGCAGCCGTAGCGGGATCGGTAACCTCGTAAAGGGCGATCGCCCGCTTAAAGGCCTGCAGCGCCTCAGGTAACTGCCCGAGCTTAAACAAGGCTACCCCCAGGTTTTGGTGGGCTTCGGCATAGCTAGGGTTGAGGGCGATCGCCTGACGGTAGGCGGCGATCGCCTCATCCAGATAGCCTCTAGCGCGGTGGGCGGTGCCCAGGTTGTAGTGGGCGATCGCCAGGGTTGGGTCAGCCTCAATCGCCTGCTGAAACAATTCAACGGCCCCCTCCAGATCGCCCTGAGCCTTTTTTAAGCTGCCGTAGTTAATCCACGCACCCAGCTTGAGCCTGGGGGGAACGCTCTCGGTCAGGGCAGCTTCGTAGTCGCTGGCAGCTTGGTTCGGTCGGTCGACTTGGGCTAGGGCGCGGTGGTAGTGCAGCTCATAGCGGGTCAATTCGTCCAAGGTGTCGGACTCAGCTAGGGCGCGATCGAGCAGGGGTAGGGCTAGCTCAGCCTGGTCAGACTCGACGTAGAGGGCCGCTAGCTTGTTCAGCAGGTAGCTGTCGTTCGGGTGCTCTGCCAGATAGCCTTCCATCGCGGTGCGGGCGCGGTCGAACTTGCCTCGCTGCACGACAACAGCCGGGTCGTAGCCGGTGTGGTGCAGGGCCACTTCGCCCAGGGTAATCACCTGCCAGCGAGCATCCTGCGCCTGTAGTGCCGCCACGCTGTCGTCCACAGTCTCGTGGTAGGGGCGGTTGAAGGTGATCTCAGGCAAGCGGCGAAAGCAGCGGGTGATCAGCGTGTAGGGAGCCTGGGGAGCACCCAACTCTAGGCGCAACAAGTTCACGGCCAGCACATCTTCGGCGGCAACCTCTCCTAGGGGTTGTCCCTGGTCGAGCCGTTGCAGCACCTGAGCAGTTTCTGGCAGCAGCACCTCGTCGGCATCGAGCACCAGTACCCAATCCCCGGTAGCGTGGCGCAGTGATTCGTTGCGGGCAGCAGCGAAATCGTTATCCCAGGCAAAGCTGTGGACTTTGGCTTCGTAGGATTGGGCGATCGCCACGGTGTCATCCACTGACCCCGTATCGACGACCACGATCTCGTTCACTACTCCCTGGGCGCTCTCAAGCGTGCGGGCCAAGGTGGCGGCCTCGTCCTTCACAATCATGCAGAGGCTAATCATCAGCCTTCTCCTAGGACCTGGTTTGCCCGTGCGATCGCCTGGTGCACCTGATCAAAGCCGGTGCCGCCGTAGCTGTTGCGGGCCGAGACCACCTGCTGGGGGGCGATCGCTGCGTAAATGTCGTCTTCAAAGGCGGGGTGAATCGCCTGCCATTCTTCTAAGGTCAGCTCTCGCAGCAGCTTGCCTGCTGCCAGGGACGTCTTCACCACCTTGCCTACCAGGTTGTAGGCCTCGCGGAAGGGCACCCCCTTGGTGGCCAGATAGTCGGCCACATCGGTGGCGTTGGAGTAGTCTTCATTCACCGCTTGACGCAGGCGCGGCACCCGGAAGTTGACCCCCTCGGCCAGCAGGATGGTCATCGCCTCCACGCAGCCGCGCACGGTGTTGACCGTGTCGAAGATCGCCTCTTTGTCCTCTTGCAGGTCTTTGTTGTAGGCCAGGGGCAGACCCTTCATCATCACTAGCAGGCCTTGCAGGTGGCCAAAGACGCGGCCGGTTTTGCCCCGCACCAGCTCGGGCACATCGGGGTTTTTCTTTTGGGGCATGATGCTGGAGCCGGTGGAGCAGCTGTCGTTGAGGGTGACAAAGCTGAACTCCTCCGACGCCCAGAGGATCATTTCTTCAGACAGGCGCGACAGGTGCACCATGATCAGGCTGGCAGCGCAGGCAAACTCGATCGCAAAGTCGCGATCGCTCACCCCATCCAAACTGTTGCCGTAGACTTTCTCAAACCCCAGCAGATCGGCAGAATACTGGCGATCGATGGGGAAGGTGGTGCCCGCCAACGCCCCGCAGCCCAGGGGCGAAATATTTACCCGCTTTTGCAGGTCATGCAGCCGGTCCCAGTCGCGTTGGGCCATGTCGAAGTAGGCCAGCAGATGGTGGGCCAAACTCAGTGGCTGGGCCCGCTGAAGGTGTGTGTATCCCGGAATCAAGGTTTCCACATGTTCTTCGGCAATGCTTAGCAGGGTCTGCTGGTACTGGCGCAGCTGGCCCTGAATAGCCTCGATCTGAGCGCGCAGGTAGAGGCGCAAGTCAGTACCCACCTGGTCGTTGCGGCTGCGGGCGGTGTGCAATTTTTTGCCCACATCGCCAATCAGCTCCGTCAGCCGCCGCTCCACAGCAAAGTGGACGTCCTCCGCCTCGACACCGGGATTAAACTCGCCCCGGCGATACTCTTGGCGAATGGTTTCGAGCCCGGCGACAATCTGCTCGCCCTCCTCGGGGCTGATGATCTCCGTTTTAACAAGCATTTTGGCGTGGGCCTCTGAGCCGGTGAGGTCGTACTCAATCAGCTGAATGTCGAAGCCAATGCTGGCGTTGAAGAGCGCGATCGCCGGATGCAGCGCTGTTTCAAAGCGCTGGCTCCAGGTTTGGGAAGAGGGCGTTTGCATTATTGTGCAGTCTGGTTAGAAGGCAGTCAGGTTGCGGATGAAATATCCCAGCACAATACCGAAGAGCAGCGCCCACAACTGTCCTGACTCGACAAAATTGTTCCAAATTTCGACCATATCCCCCAGAATGTCTTGGTCGAACTGCTGGGCCAGCACGGGAGATAACGCCTCTGTATCGACCGTGAGTCCGGCCACTCCAGCCACGGGAGGTAGCTCAACTCCGGTAAAATAGCCGCTGAAACTGTCGCTGTCGCCTAGGGTAATAGGGCGCAGCAGCGTGTCTACAGAGAGCAGAGAAGCATTTTGCGAAAGAAAACCTTGGGGCTGGGGCATGACATCCATAGCGGGGTGACGACCTGAGCGTGGTTAACACCCAACAGACTATCACCATACCGCTGCGACCGAGCCTCTGGAACCCAAAAACAGCGAGCGCTCTAGCGGTTTTGGCGACCCTGGGCCTGGCTGCCTACCAGGCGGGGTTGGGGCGACCTGGAGCCGAGCTGATTAACCTGGGCGGTTGGCCGCAGCTGTGGGAGTTTTTGGCCGCCAGCCTGCGCCCCGATCTCAGCCCCGAGTTTGTCGTTCTCATGGGCCGCGCCGCCCTAGTCACCCTGGCCTATGCGGTGCTGGGCACGGCCCTCAGCGTGGGGCTAGGGCTGGTAGGCGGGCTGCTCTCCTCAGCCGTGTGGTGGCAGACGGTCCTCCCTGGCAATGCTGGGGGGCTGCGCCGCTGTCTATGGCTGGGGGGGCGGGGGCTGTTGGCCTTTCCCCGGGCGATCCACGAGTTGATCTGGGGGCTGGTGCTGCTGCAGGTGCTGGGGCTGAACCCGCTGGTGGGGGTGCTGGCGATCGCGATTCCCTTTGGGGCGATCGTCGCCAAAGTCTTCTCAGAAATTTTGGACGAGACGCCCCCTGAACCGCTCCACGCCTTGCTCAACGCTGGCACGCCGCCCCTCGCCGCCTTCGTCTACGGACTGCTGCCCCAGGCGCTACCCAACCTGCTTTCCTATACCTTTTACCGCTTTGAATGTTCCCTCAGGGCCTCCGCCGTTTTAGGAATTATCGGAGCCGGAGGACTGGGCTATGAAATTTTTCTCAGCCTGCAATCCCTGCGCTACGAGCAGCTGTGGACCGGGTTCTACGCGCTGATTCTACTCAATGGTGCGGTGGATGCTTGGAGTGCCCTAGTGCGCCGCCGCATGGGCTTCACCAGCCGTCTCGACATCAACCGCAAACCAGGTGCCTCGTCTCGGCCCGCCCATCAGGCCCCCCGGCAAGATGGATTCCTAAAGCTGTCATGGGTGGGCGCGATCGCGGCGATCCCCCTGAGCTGGTGGTGGCTGCGGCTAGATGCGGGGGTGCTGTGGTCGGCCCGCACCCAGCGCCTCTTAGGTGAATTGCTGGGTACTGGCTGGCCGCCCCTGCCAACCTGGGCCGAGCTGGTGAATTTAGCCCAACTCTCCTGGCTAACGGTGGCAATGTCGATGGTGGCGATTGCCCTAGCTGGCCTTTTTGGCATACTCGTCTCGCTGCCCGCCGCCCAAAATTTTCTGCTGCCGGGGGGGCTGCTGCATCCCGTTGGTCAGCGAAGGGGATCCGCTTGGGTAGCCTATACGCTGCTGGGTCTGAGTCGGCTCGTGCTGCTGATCAGCCGCGCTATCCCCGCCCCTATCTGGGCGCTGGTGCTGCTCTATATGCTGTTCCCCGGCGTGCTACCGGGGGCACTGGCCCTCGCTTTGCACAACTTCGGCATCCTGGGTCGGCTGATGGCCGAGGTAAATGAGAACCTAGATGATCGCCCCGTCCGTGCCCTCAGAACCCTGGGGGCTGGCCCTACTGCGATCGTGGCCTACGGCATTTTGCCCCAAAACCTGGGCCGCTTTCTGGCCTACATTCTCTACCGCTGGGAAGTCTGCCTGCGCGAGACCGTAATCGTGGGCTTAGTCGGTGCCGGCGGTCTAGGCCGTTTGCTCACCGAGCAAATCAGCAGCTTCGACTACAGCGGCGTGATGATAACCCTAGGAGTTTTCGTGGTGCTGACCTTTGGGATAGATGCAGTGAGTCAGCGGCTGCGCGGGGTTTTGAGAGAGTAAGAAGGGGAGGGAGTGATGGGACTAATAGCGTACAGTTGTGCCCCAAGTCCAATAGCCTGACTCCCCTACTCTCCCACCCTCCTACCCTCCTACGCCCCTACTCCCCCTCACTCCGCCAATCAGGACACCCCCCGCTACCCTGCCATCCCTGGGGATGAATCGCGCAAACCAAAGTACAGCGTTTGGCCTGGCTAGTGCCGTAGGCGATGCCGTGGTAGTTGGTGCAACCCTGGCAGGGTTGGGGACGAGTCGGTGGCAAGGATTGAAAGCCGACCTGCGATCGCAAAATTTGCTGCTTGCTCTGCCGCCGATGCCACTGCTCATAGGCGCGGCGGCGGCAGAGATCGTTGGCCCGGTGAAAAAGTTCGTCGGTTACGCTCACGACCTATTCTCCCTATAGAGGGTGGATGGCGCAGGTTAGCACCGGCGACGACTTAAGTGGAAGCCAAGGGAGCGGGCCAGCCGCTAACCTAGACACCGCCAGTTGCGGCCCTAGTTCTAGACTACCTAACCGAGCCAGACGATTCCGAAAATTTAAAGGGTCGCAATGTCATGCTGCTGGCGCTGCAATTCAAGCTAACGCTAGGGGAAGGCTTAAGGGAGCAGCCTAACGCCTCGCCATGCAATATTCGCATGGATCTGAGCAAAAATCGCATGTTACAACCTTGCAACACCCTCTGAGTGTGCTAATAGCAAAATTCATCATTTGTTAATGGCACCGTAGAAGGATTAAGGCGAGAATAAGTGAAAGCTGCTAGGCAAATCCTTAAAACTATCAGTAAACTAGGATACGGAATCTAAAGATTCTTGTATAACTTACTTGACTTTTACTTTGCAGCTCCTCCGTCGTTACTGGGTTTAGCTATGCTTCGGTCCCTCCACTACTCCATTGACATCATTCGTGACGAAGCTCGACAGCTGGTTCAAAAGGGTGTGGTTAGCCGTCAACAACCGATTTATACCCTTTGCCGCCATATTCCCGCCCGTGAATGGGCGATGGTGGAAACCGAGCTTGAGTCTTCAGGGTTTTTGCTGCGCGATCGCGTCGGCGACCTCATGGGCCGCGAAGATTGGGAAAATGACTAGCCTTAGCTTTGTCGCCCAATCAAGGCCATCTAGCCATCGCCCAATCAGCTAGGATATTTTGTATAGTTCCTTGAGCGGTGGCTATACGCCAGTGTGCCGTCTCAGTTTTTGCCAGTGGTCGTAATGCGCGTTCTAAGCGCAGTGGCCATCGCTATATTTATCCAAACAAACTGAGCTGAGCCGAGGAGTTGTCTTCCTCGGCTTTTTGTTGTTCGGTTACATCCCACAGCAGAGGGGGCAGGGTGGCTCCGGCCCGCTGAAGCTGGCGGTAGACCTCGCGGGCCACCGCTGGCGATCTAACCTCCTGAGGGCAGTGGGCAAAGAAGTATACGTCGGTACCAGCCTCTAGCCACTGGTGCAGTCGGGGCACCCACTTATCGAAATAGGTCTGGTTGTAGGCTAGGTCGGGGTGGCTGATGTAGCGCACGATCGTGAACGGAGCCGTCACTTCGGGCTGGAGCGGCACCCTGGGTTTCTTGCGCTCTGAGCCAATTTGCGGGTCGTCGTTGGGGGTATCGATGCAGTCGTAGACGGGGCGCGTGTCCAGCAGCACTCGACCTACACCCAGGCTGGTGAGCATCTGGTTCAGGCGAGTGGCGTGGGGTTCGGCAAACCAGTCGAAGTGGCGCACCTCCACCGCGATGGGATTCTGCTGCCGGGGCCAGCGGGCGAGAAATTCTCTCAAATCACCAATCTGCTCGGGGCTATAGGTGGGCGGCAGCTGAATGAACAATGGCCCCAGCCGATCTCCCAAAGGCATCAGGGTTTGCAGAAAACGGTGAGACTCTTCTACAAAGGGCATCAGCTTGCCCTGGTGAGAGAAGGCGCGGGGCAGTTTGGGGCAAAACCGAAATCCGGGGGGCATGGTAGCGGCCCAGCGATCGATGGTTTTGGCATCAGGCATGGAGTAAAAGGTGGTGTTGCCCTCTACTGCGGTCATGCGATCGCCGTACAACCGCAAAAACTCCCCCGCTTTACTGCCTTTGGGATAGAAGCTGCCGACCCAGTCTTTGAACGCCCATACCGCACACCCAGTAAAATAAAACCCCGCCATTGCTGCCGTCCCCGATTGTCTATGTCTTCCAATTCTGACTTAATACCAGCTATCTCTGGGAAGAGTCATGTGGGGCCAGCGGCGCGATGCCAAGTAATAGGTTAAGGGTTGAGACAGACAGAGGGCAGGCCTAGCCCAGGTTAGTTATGCTTTAGACCACATCTCTGGGGAAGATTACCACTAGGCATGTCCATGGACTCTAAATCGTTTCTCGCTGCCCTCAACCCCGACTCGATGGTGGTCAAGCCCAGCCACCGGGTCAAGCTCAAAGACTTTGACCCCAGCTTTACCGGTGACTTTAATAAAAAAACGGCTAAAGAGCTTTTGCAGCAGAGCGTCGAAGAACTGGCCAGCTACCAAAATGTGCTCTACGCCCAAAACACCTACGCCCTACTGCTGGTCTTTCAGGCGATGGATGCGGCGGGTAAAGACAGCACTATTAAGCATGTGATGTCGGGAGTTAACCCCCAAGGCTGTCAGGTGTTTAGCTTTAAGCAACCCTCTAGCGAAGAGCTGGACCACGACTATCTGTGGCGATCGTTTAAAGCCCTGCCCGAGCGCGGCAACATCGGCATTTTTAATCGTTCGTATTACGAAGAGGTGCTGGTGGTGCGAGTGCGCCCTGGGTTGCTAGACCAGCAGCAGCTACCCCAGAGCACGCTGGGCAAACACATTTGGCAGCAGCGCTTTGAGGAAATCAACAACTTCGAAAAATACCTGGTCAACAACGGCATCGTGGTGATGAAGTTCTTCCTCAACGTTTCAAAGGAAGAGCAGAAGAGACGATTTCTAGAACGCATCGATCGCCCCGAAAAAAACTGGAAGTTTGCCATCGCCGATGTGCAAGAACGAGGCCGATGGAAAGACTATATGGCCGCCTATGAAGACGTGTTTACTCACACCAGCACCGACTGGGCTCCCTGGCATATTATTCCGGCTGACAATAAGTGGTTTACCCGCCTGGCGGTGGCCAGCTTGGTGTGCCAAAAGCTGAAGTCCCTTAACCTGGCCTTTCCTGTGCTAGAAGACAACCACATGGAGCGGCTGCATGAGGCGAGGGTGATGTTAGAAAGTGAAGAGTGAACCAGTTTTGAGCTTTAAATTGTTGAGTGAGAATTCAACATTCAAAACTTTTCCTGATCCGCTAACCACGCCGCGACCCGAAACAACTTCGCCTCCTGATACGGTGCGGCAATCAGCTGAATGCCGACGGGGAGTTGCCCCGGACGGTGAATGGGCACTGACAACACCGGCAGCCCAATAAAGGAAAGGGGCTGGGTGTAAAAGCCTAGGTGAGGACGCAGGGGGTAGGTTTCGCCGTCGATGTCTAGGGTAGTTTGGTCAAGGGGTGGGGCCACGCAGGGGGTGGTGGGGGTGATTAGGACATCGTAATTTTGGAAGACTTCGCGGACGCGATCGCGGTACCACCGCCGCAGTCTTTGAGCCTGCAAATACCAGGCGGCGGGGAGCATAGCTCCGGCGAGAAAGCGATCGCGCGTAGCGGGGTCAAACTCCATCGGACTCTGCCGCAGGCGATCGAGGTGGAGCTGGCTGCCCTCGCAGGCGGTGATGATATAGGCCGCAGCCCTGGCCCGATGGGTTTCAGGAAATTCCACCAACTCAGAAATATCTAAAGCCTGGAGCACATCACTCAGAACGTCTCTGACCAAAGGCTCCATGCCGCGTTCAAAATGACCGCCTAATTGAGCCATTCGCAGACCATCAATGCCCTGGGTGAGGGCTGGAACAACGAGTTCTGGGGGCCGTTGGGTACAGACGGGGTCGGTTGGGTCTAGCCCCTGCATGATGTCGTAGATTGTAGCGAGGTCGGGGAGCGATCGCGCCATCGGCCCCACATGGTCCAAACTACTCGAAAACAAAAATGCTCCCGCTCGCGAGAGCCTGCCGTAGGTTGGCTTTAACCCATATACGCCGCACAGCGAAGCGGGCACCCGAATCGAGCCATTGGTGTCGGAGCCCAAGGTGAAGGGGACTAGGCCCGCTGCGATCGCCGCCGCCGATCCGCCAGAGGAGCCGCCCGCCATCCGGCTGGGATCGTGGGGGTTGGGGGTGGTGCCAAAGTGGGCGTTGATGGTGACAAAGCCGTAGGCGTACTCATCCATATTCAGTGCGCCGACTAGGACGGCCCCGGCCTGCTGCAGGCGAGTGAGCACGGTAGCATCCTGCGTCGCGGGGGGATTGCCCTGGCTGAGTTTGGCTCCCGCTATCGTAGTCACGCCCTCAATGTCGAACAGGTTTTTGACCGCAAAGGGAACCCCGGCCAGGGGACCAGGGTCTTCACCTGCAGCGATCGCATCGTCAATGGCTTGGGCCTGCGATCGCGCCCTAGCCGCCGTCACCACCGTGGAACAGTTAAGCGCTGGATTGCGATCGGCAATATCTGCCAGCGTGGCCTCCAACACAGTCACAGCAGATAGACTCCCGGCTTTTATGGCAGCGGCCAGGGCCAGAGCATCGGGCGGTTGGGTCATGGCTCAAAGGTGGCGGCGCTTTCTATGGTGTCGGGCAGCGGGAAGGTGAGGACGGGCTGGGCGATCGCAAAAATATGCTCCACATTTGCCACCACCCCCGCCTTAATTTCGTCGGGAATAGTTAGCCCCAGCGTTGCCGCCATCAGATCTACATAGGTAGCCGTGTCGAAGTCGGAGGGTTCAGAGGTCATGACCGCTTCTCTACCCCTGCTTCACCCAGCACCTTAGAGCTAAATAACGCTGTCGCCTCCTGCTGAATCGCGGTGTATTGGTCAATCACCGGCTGCACCGCCTCTTCCTCGCGTGCCACATAGTCATAGAACTGGGTAAAGATGCGCTCCACTTCTTCGTAGATTAGCCCCAGCTTTTCGTTTAGGCGGCTGGCCACCTCCTGCTGAAAGCGGTCTTTCTCACTGTCTAGCGCCTGCTCAAATTTGGCGACAATGCGGTTGCGCTGCCAGAGAATACCGACTGCCAGCACCACCACCCCCACCCCAGCAAAGGCAATGCCAATGGCGCTGAGAATCGCCTCCGCCACGGCAAACTCAAGGATGTGCAAAATAGTGCCCGCCACCGCCATGATTGCCCCGCCGACGATCTCGGTGGCCATGTCTCCCGCCTGGGTAGACAGCACATCGCCCAGACCCTGGTCAGCCATCAAATTTTTGACCTTGGCCATGACGCTTTCGATCACCTCCTGGCGACGCTCTAGCACCTTGAGAGAAATGTGGCTGCTTTCAATGCGCTGGGTCTTGACGCTCTCCAGGTCTTGGTTGAGCCCGTCAAACAGCTGGCGAATGCCGTCAACAAAGTGCTGCGCGCCCTCATGTGAGGCTTCTTCCAACGACTCGCGCAGGTCGCGGGCGCAGCGCTCCTGAAACTCATCGACCCAGGCCTGCATCGACTCGTTCTGGTTAAAGATGCCGACGAAGGATCGCCGCATCACCATCATTACCGACAGGCTCTCGCGAAAGTCGCGCTTAATGCGAGCCGAAATGATTTCGTAGCGGGCCGCCAGGCGATCGGCCAGGGTGTTGATCTCGTAACGCGATCGCCCCCTGCCCGCATCGATCTTAGAGCGAATGCTCTGAGATGTGGCGCGATCGGCGACCAGCTGCCGACTCAGCGCCTCCACATCGCCATTCAGCAGGTCGATAATCTGCTGGGTGGTTTGGCTCACCGATCGCAGCTTAATTTTGTAGCTCTCCCCCGACGACACCATCGCTTGAATGTACTGGCGCACCGGCTCAAAACCGCTGTTGGCCGTGTCGCCCTCCTGCTCTAGCGCCGCCGAAGTGGGAAAGATAATCGGCGCTTTGATCTGCTTCTGATAGGCGTATTCCTTTACCCGCTCAATGTTGGTTTGCAGATCGGCGGGGCGCAGCAGATCCGCCTGCTGAAGAATGAACACCACCTTTTTGCGCCACTCAGCGCTGACAAAATCTAAAAAGTCCCAGGCGCTCTTTTGGTAGGGGTTTTTGCCAAACAGCACAAAAAACGTCAGGTCGCTATTGGGAATGTAGCGCTCGGTAATGATCTGGTGCTCAGCAACTACCGTGTTGGTGCCCGGCGTATCCACAATCGAAATGTCTTGCAGGATGGGGATGGGTCGCCCAATCTTGCGCAGGTTAGGCTCTACCTGTTCGACGAATTCTTGCTCGGCGTAGATAATCTGCTGAATCGAGTCGGTGCAGGGCTCAATATCGGTGGCGCACACCTCAGCGTCAAGCAGGGCGTTGACAAAGCTGCTCTTGCCCGCCTTGACCTCGCCCACCACCACAAACAAAAATGGCTCGTTGATGTTGCGGCGCAGGTTGTGGGTGGTGCGCTGCAAGTTGGGGTTGTTGATGGTGGTGGCTAGGGCCTGCACGCGCTCTAGCAGATGATCTAATTCGGCCCGGTAAGCCTGAAGCGCTTGGTTAATAATTTTGCTGGCCACGGCAGTTTCTCCCCAACGTCTCTTTCAAGCTCCAGTGGGCACAGCATAAAACGCCCGCCTACCCTCAAAGTACCGCATGGTGACGAATTTGACCTTGTTTTGAGTAATAGAAGAAGGCGCATACAGTCAGCTTGGAGCAATCCATGGTCAAAAAGGTTGACCTATCCACTGTGAACCCTGACCCGTGACTGCTCTCTCCGGCACTTTCATCTACTATGCTCGTACCGATAACAAAACCCCTAATGCTTAAAGGCGTTGGCTAGAGCGGTTCACACCAATGCTAGATCTACTTCAGCATTAAATTCGCTGACACTGCCTCACCTGAATATTTCAACATACAAGAAGGTTCAAATTTAATGTTTTGCAGGTTAAGACGCAGGGTTACGGCCTTTGCACCTCACAGAGCTTATAGCTTCTGCAAGTCTTAGAAGCAACACTTTGAACTCAGCATTTTTTTGTAAGCCAGTGATCTCTATCACGTTTTTAGCGTCAGAAATAATGATCATAGGGTATGGCTCTTTCATGTAAAGTAAATCTTCAATTTTGTGGATCGCTAATGAGCCCTGGTGCCTTTCACGTCCCCAAAAACTAAATCGCAAAGAATAAATCAATCTATCGTGGTTTATCCTAAAAATCTCGGACATACTTACATCTAGCGATTTAGAAAGCAAGAATCCGCCAATAATTAACATTTCAAAAATATCAACGAAGTTGCCAAGAAGAAAATTTGAGTAATTCCAAAAAAACAAAGATCCCTGCAGAGTCTGTAAACTTTGGCCCGCACTTTGAACAGGACTTGACCCTACTAAACCCCATACCAGTTCACCTGTGAAGCTCAAGAAATTTATGCCAGCAACTAGAACAAAAGACTTCACTAAAATAACAAAAATTTCACCGATCATTTGAGCATAGCTCTGCAAGTTCCAATGAGATTCAATTGTGTAGGGAATTGCTTTACGTTTAACCACAATTAGATCACGGCATCCGGTGATCTCAGATCCTTTAATGACTTGTCTACATTTTCGTATTAAAGTTTTATACTCCTCAAGGTTATGATTCTTGAGAGCGAGTTCCGGCTTTGCCCCGTCGCTGTCCTGAAAATCTATGGGGATACCGTAGGCTTTAGATAAAGCTAAAGCTTTGCTGTAGGTAAGCTGCAAATTTTCACTTTCGTAAAATATTATTCCTTCAATATGTTGCTCAGTCTCATCTGAAGTAGGGCAATCTTCGGTAACTTTACTCTTGTAGAACAAGATAACTCGCCAAGCCGTAAATAGACTATTTTTAAACACCTGAGACCTAACAATTTCCGGCTGAATGCTTAAGCTCAAAATGTCAACATTTAAAGGTAGATATGTCGCGACCTTGTCAAGAAGTTTTTTAGATATTTTATTGTCTATCAAGAAGCAAATGCAAAATCCAGAAAATATGCCAAGCTCAATCTTTTCGAAAGCAAAAATGAGGACTAGACTAGCCAATAACAGAACTGGATAAGATAGCCGAAAAATACCGCTGACGTAGCTACTTCTATCTCCAAAAGGATGAGCAATTATGTTATAAGCCTCACTCAGGCTCACTCTCGACACCTTAATCATGGCTTCCGTAGCCACTTTCAAAGAAACGAAAGTATTCAGCAGGTAAAAAATATTTTTAGGGTAACTTTTATGCTCAAATACCTCTCCCGAAACTTCTTCTGTGTCCATGTTTAATAGATAATAATGAGGCTCGGCAGTTAGTTGTAACTAACACATCTTATAGGGTGAGAGAAGATAGATTCCTTAGCAGGAATAAATTTTTATTAATTTCATAGCTCAAGTGCTGCTTCATGAAGAAGTAAAATTAAGCGCTGCATGACTAAAAAGCTTTATAGTCAAACTGTGTTTTTGCAAAGCTCTTAAGAAAGAATTCATTGTAGCTTTAGCTGTCTACGGCTTCTCTCTGTCTCTTTAAAGAAGCGCTTTTGAGGTTCAAAGTCCTCCTATTTCTATAGAAACTTGCAGCTCTTATAGAAATAGGAGTTTATAAAATCACAACCTTTTACTACCTAAAGCACAACCTATAAAGCAACCTTTGAGCTTTACTTAGGCTTCTGTCTCAGCTGCTATGGAAGGTGAGGCATTTAGACAAAGGCATCCCTAAGAAGCCGCAACAGGTAAAAAAGGTTCCACGCCCAATCCTAAAGGGGTGGGTGGGGAGAATCTTGTGCACGAAATGATTTTGGATGACGATAGGAGGAAGTTTGAAGCCTGTCTTAGTTACACGTTCTGCTTGCCTTAAAGTATCCGCAAGGACTAATAAAAGCTACACAGTTCACATAAGCTGCTACGGCAGTCTCAAGGTCGTAATCAATCGTCGCTCTCAAACACACCCTTAAAAAAGTCGATGGTGTCTTTAAGGGCAACGATAAAGCTATCGATTTCGGCTTTGGTGTTGTAGAAATAGAGACTAGCCCGTGCGGTGGAGTCTACCTCCAGAACGCGGTGCAGCGGCTGGGTGCAGTGGTGACCCGAGCGAATGGCAATGCCCGACTGATCCAGCAGAGTTGACAAATCCTGCGCGTGGACACCCTCAACGGTGAAGGTAGCTAAGGCTGCTCGTCCGCTGCCGTCGGCTTGGGGAAGCGGGCCGTAGAGAGTGACTTCAGGAATGGTCTGCATCTGCTGGTACAGATAGGCCGTCAACTCGTGCTCGTAGGCAGCGATGTTGTCCATGCCCAGAGTCGAGAGATAGTCTACGGCTGCCCCCAGGGCGATCGCCTCGGCAATGGCCGGAGTTCCCGCCTCAAACTTGTGGGGCAGACTCGCGTAGGTGGAGTGATCCAAAAACACATCGGCGATCATTTCACCACCACCCATAAAGGGGGGCATGGCCTCTAGTACCTCCAGCTTGCCGTAGAGGAACCCGATGCCAGTAGGGGCACACATCTTGTGGCCGGAGGCAACAAACCAGTCGCAGTCTAGGGCGGGCAAGTTGAGCGGCAGGTGGGGCGCGCTCTGGCAGCCGTCGATAAGCACCTTGGCTCCGTGGCGGTGGGCAAGGTCAATGATCTCTTCTACTGGGTTGATGCAGCCCAAGGTGTTAGAAACGTGGTTGACGGACACCAGGCGAGTCTTATCACTGACCAGCTCACGATATTGCTCTAGGTCAAAGGATTGGTCGGCGGTTAACCCTACAAACTTGAGCACCGCTCCAGTACGCTGGGCCACAAACTGCCAGGGCACCAGATTGCTGTGGTGCTCCATCACCGAGAGAATGATTTCATCCCCTGCTTTGAGCGTGCTCATACCCCAGGCGTAGGCCACTAAGTTAATGGCTTCGCTGGCGTTGCGGGTAAACACAATCTCGTTGCGGCTGGTGGCTTTGACAAAGGCAGCCACTTTATCCCTCGCACCCTCATAGGACTCAGTGGCCCGAGCGCTGAGATTGTGCACCCCTCGATGCACGTTGGCATTGTCGTTTTGGTAGTAGTGCTGGAGCGCGTCTAACACCGCCTTAGGCTTCTGCGAGGTGGCGGCGTTGTCGAGGTAAACCAGCGGCTGACCATTCACCTCCTGATGCAGAATCGGGAAGTCGGCACGAACCTTAGCGGCGAGGGTGAGTTCCTGAGCGACAGTCATAGGGGTAAGGGGGTGGATGGGTAGAGGGTCAGGACCACTGGGCGATGGTGGCAGCCAGACGCGATCGCAGCGTTTCAACCGGTATCCTGTCTAAGATCTCCATAGCGAAAGCATAGATCAGCAATCGCTGGGCTTGGGGAGCGCTAATGCCGCGACTTTGCAGGTAAAAAATCTCGTCCGACTGAAGCTGGCTCACCGTCGCCCCGTGGGCGCACTTGACGTTGTCGGCAACGATTTCGAGCTGGGGCTTGGTATCTACCCGGGCCTGGTCAGACAGCAGCAGGTTGCGATTGAGCTGGCTAGCGCTGGTGAGCTGGGCTTTTTGAGCCACGGCTACGCGCCCGTTAAAAACGCTGTGGGCTCTGCCATCGACAATTGCCTTGTGCTCCTGCTCCATGATCCCGTGGGGGTGGCTGAGGGCAACGAGACTATGGGTATCAGCCTGTTGAGTGCCGGCGATCGCCGCTAATCCGTAGAGCCTGGTGGTGGTTTGCTCGCCGGTTTGGTAGACCTCCCAATTGTGGCGGGCCAGTTTGGCGCCAAACCCAGCAGCGGTGCCGATGTACTGGCTATCGCGGGCTTGGGTCACCACAGTCTTGCCGATGTGAAAGGTACCTGCGCCCTCTCGCTCAATGCGGCTATGGGTAATCTGGGCATTGGCGTCGAGCCACAGCTCGGTGACGGCATTAGTGAACTGAGTTGCCGTTGAATTGCCCCGATAATCTTCAACCAAAGTAAGAGCGCTACCCGACTCAGCGACCACCAAACAGCGGGGCTGAACGAACAGAGAATCACCCTGCGTCTGAGACACATAGATAATTTGAATTGGAGTTTCAACCACCTGGTTGCGAGGCAGCCAAATCACTACGGCATCTGCAAAGCCCACAGTGTTTAGGGCCGTAAACACTTCGTGGTTGCCGCTGGCCTGAGCGAGGCGTTCATGCAGTTGAGCCTGAAGGTCGGGGCGATCGCCCAATGAACCAACAATCGCCCCCTCCGGCAATCCGTGGAGTTGAGACAGCTCGCGGTTGACTCGTCCGTTAACGACCACCACCTGAGCGCCAGCAGTTTCTGGCAGGCGCAGCTCAGCAATATCGGCCTCAGTGACAGAAGACTCTCCAGCGGTGGCAAAGTCGATGCCTAACATCGCCGACAGGTCAGTGAAGCGCCAGTCTTCTTGTCGAGTCGAGGGAAAGGTTTGCTCATTGAGGAAAGAGGCGGCGCGCGATCGCACCTCAGCCAGTGCCAAGTTCTCGGGCACAGCCGCCTGAGCGGTCTGCACCAGCCCTTTCAGATAAGCATCGCGCTGGTCAGCCGTTCTTAGCACGCTCACGTCAGACGTAGTCGCCATTATGCCGTCACCCCTGCGCGAAATTCCTCCAGCACCCACTCGTAGCCGCGCGACTCTAGCTGCTTGGCCAAGTCTTTGCCGCCTGTGGTGATAATGCGACCATCGGCCATCACGTGGACAAAGTCGGGCACGATGTAGTCGAGCAACCGTTGATAGTGGGTGATCAGCACCACAGCATTGTCAGCGTTGGCCAGCTGATTGACTCCACCGGCCACAGTTTTGAGCGCGTCAATATCGAGGCCCGAATCGGTTTCGTCAAGAACGGACAGAGCCGGTTCTAGCAGCGCCATTTGCAGAATTTCATTGCGCTTTTTCTCACCGCCCGAGAAGCCTTCATTGACGCTGCGATCGAGGAACGACACATCCATCTTCACCAGGTTCAGCTTCTCTTCGATCAAGTCGTCGAAATCGAACACATCGATTTCGTCTTCGCCCTGCGCTTTGCGGTGGGCGTTAAAAGCCACTCGCAAAAAGTCGCGGTTGCTGACGCCAGGAATTTCGAGCGGGTACTGGAAAGCGAGGAAAATACCGGCAGTGGCGCGATCGTGGGGATCTAGCTCAAGAACATCCTGTCCTTTAAAGTGAATCTCCCCAGCGGTAACTTCATAGTCGGGATGGCCCGCCAGCACCTTGGAGAACGTGCTCTTGCCCGAGCCGTTGAGACCCATAATGGCGTGAATTTCTCCCGCCCTTACCTCTAGGTTCAGACCCTTGAGAATTTCGGTGCCGTCTACGGTGGCGCGGAGGTCGCGTACCGAGAGAATGATTTCGCTGTTGTCGTTAATCATGGTTCCTTTCCCGTAGTGTGGGCACCGCCCACCATGCTCCTGCGCATTGAAATTTTAGATTTTGGATTCGCGATTTTAGATTGGGGTTCCTGTCTCTCACCGAGGATTCGTAGGGTGCATTGCTTCACGAATGCACCATCCCCACCGAGATCCCCGCAGGTGCATTGCGTTGCGAATGCACCCTAACCCGTCTACCCAACGGTGTTTTCTAGCTTCAGCGCCAGTAGTTTATCCGCCTCAGCGGCAAACTCCATGGGCAGCTTGTTAAACACATCACGGCAAAAGCCGCTGATGATCATCGACACCGCATCTTCCGGCGAAATGCCCCGCTGGGCAAAGTAGAACAGCTG
The DNA here is from genome assembly GCF_039962255.1 of Leptolyngbya subtilissima AS-A7. NCBI lineage: Bacteria > Bacillati > Cyanobacteriota > Cyanophyceae > Leptolyngbyales > Leptolyngbyaceae > Leptolyngbya > Leptolyngbya subtilissima. The sequence continues at coordinate 83,957 of NZ_JAMPKY010000007.1, forward strand.
GTCTTCCCCAATTTTGGAGGTCGAGGCTTCGTGCTCTACCTGAGCAGTGCTGTTCTGCACCTGAATGTAGGGGAACGTGTTGGCCCCAGAGGTATCGCCAATCAGCATCGAGTCGCACTGGGAGTAGTTGCGCGCTCCAGTAGCCTTTGGCCCAATCTTCACCAAGCCTCGGTAACTATTCTTTGAGTTCGCCGCCGAAATGCCCTTGGAAATAATGGTGCTGCGGGTGTTTTTGCCCACGTGCACCATTTTGGTGCCGGTGTCGGCCTGCTGCATATTATTCGTCAGCGCCACCGAGTAGAACTCACCCACGGAGTTGTCGCCCACTAGCACGCAGCTGGGGTACTTCCAGGTGATAGCCGAACCCGTTTCAACCTGAGTCCAAGAGATTTTGGAATTTTTGCCGGCGCAGAGGCCGCGCTTGGTGACGAAGTTGTAGATGCCGCCCTTGCCGTTTTCATCTCCGGCGTACCAGTTCTGCACGGTGGAGTAGTTGATGCTGGCATCATCCATAGCCACCAGCTCAACGACCGCAGCGTGGAGCTGATTGCTGTCGTACATGGGGGCTGTGCAGCCCTCTAGATAGGTTACCGAGCTACCGGCTTCGGCCACAATCAGCGTGCGCTCAAACTGGCCCGAGTCACCGTTGTTGATGCGGAAGTAAGTGGACAGGTCCATTGGACACTGGGTGTCTTTAGGAATATAGACAAAGGAGCCATCGCTAAACACTGCCGAGTTGAGCGCCGCGAAGTAGTTATCGCCTACAGGAACTACCGTACCGAGGTATTTCTGCACCAGGTCGGGGTGCTCTTGCAGCGCCTCGGAGATCGAGCAGAAAATGACGCCCGACTCAGCCAGCTTTTCTTTGAAGGTAGTAGCCACCGATACGCTGTCAAAGATGGCATCGACTGCCACGTTGGCCAGCCGCTTTTGCTCCGAGAGGGGAATGCCCAGCTTCTCGAAGGTGTCGAGCAGGGTAGGGTCTACTTCGTCCAGACTGCCAAGTTTTTTGGGCTGGGTCTTGGGGGCCGAGTAGTAGACGATGTTTTGGTAGTCGATGGGCGGATACTTGACGTTAGGCCAGGCAGGCTCTTTCATCGTCAGCCACTTGCGGTAGGCCTTCAGCCGAAACTCCAGCATGAAGGCTGGCTCATTCTTTTTGGCTGAGATCATGCGCACCACGTCTTCGCTGAGGCCGCGAGGAATGGCGTCGGCCTCAATGTCGGTAGTGAAGCCGTACTTATAAGGTTGGCTAACAAGGGTTTGAACGGAAGCACTCATGACGCGACTCTTTAGAACGGGCTGCACAATCGGGGTTAGACGGAAATCGGACGAGCAGAAGCCTAAAACTTGTTGGTTTCGGCGCGGATGGTCTCGAAGGTAATGTCTTGCTGCTCGCCCGCAAATGGGTTATCGGGTGTGAGAAAGAGCATGCAGTGGCACTCTTTGCGCTCCTGCATGGGAATGCAGGGACAGTTCCAGTAGATGGCCTTGACCTCAGCCCCTTTGTCTTCGTAATGGCGACAGGGGCACAGGGGTGCGCCAAGGTCATCTTTGTGTTTGGCTAAACCTTCAAGTACCACCGCAGTCACACCAGCGTCAGAGCAGAAGTAGGTGCCGGTGCGCTTGGCGTAGCTCTGGGCAAAGTTGCGCATGAGCTCTAGGTTCTTGTCGGTGGCCTGGTTGGGTTTGAGGTCAGTCATTACGGGATTGGTACGCTACACAGCCCAATAATTTTATACAATTAAAGCAACTTTTAAGTTGTCTAACTGAATCTTAGACTAGTTTAACAACATAAAGGTTGTCAAAGTAGATTATCGTCCGATGGACTGGGATAACCCTAGTCTGGGTAGGTATAGTCTCCTGTGACTATGTCCTCTATAAGTCTTACTGTGGGCCAACGCCATGACCTCTGTGCAGCAACCCTCTACCTCTACAAAAGACGACATTTTGATGTATCTGCTCAGGCAGGGCGAAGCGACAGCCCATGACCTAGCAGAGCATTTTGAGGTGAGTGCCCAGGCCATTCGTCGCCATCTAAAGGATTTAGAAGCTGAAGCGCTGATTGAGCACCGAGCGGTGCAGGAGGGCATGGGGAGACCTAACCACCTGTATCAAATCAGCGCCAAGGGGCGCGATCGCTACCCCGCTAAGTACGATGAATTTGCGCTCTCTCTGCTCGATACCATGGCCGCCACCATGGGCCAAGACCAGGTGGGCACCATGCTACGCAAACAGTGGGAGCGCAAGGCCTTAGAGTACCGCGATCGCATTGGTACCGGCAGCCTAGGCGAACGGGTGGCCCGACTGGTGCAGATTCGCCAAGCCGAGGGCTATATGTCTGAGTGGCACGAGGTCAGCGACGGCGACGTGCGCCAGACCGGCCCTGGATACATCATCACCGAATACAACTGCGCCATTTCCCACATTGCGGAGTCGTTCCCTAGCGTTTGTGGTCACGAGCTAGAGATGTTTCAGGTGGCGCTGACCGACTGCACGGTGCAGCGCACCCACTGGCTAGTGAGGGGTGAGCATCGCTGCGGCTACCTGGTGCAGGGGCTTGACTAGAAGGCCTGAGCCGTACAGTTTTAAGGCGAAGCTTCATCCCATAAACCTGAGCAGGTAGGAATACGCTGTGGAGCGGGAGTTAAATAGCTAGGGCATGCTGCTGTGTACGGCAGGCGATCGGCTGGGGCCTTGGCCCGGCAGTTTGAGATTTAAAGCATCCAAAGGTCTACCCAAAACGTAGATCTAGAACAACCCTCTCCAAATAAAGGCGGCGCTAGGCATTCCTGGCAGCCGCTTTTCTCTTTTTCGCAGGGCTTTTGCCAACCTCAGTAGGGTCTGACACTATGTAATGTATAGCGGCCACCGCGCTTAGGAGACTCCCTGCCCTTGGCAAAAACTGAGGCAGCGCGATCGCTATAGCTGTCCTTTGACGTTTCCCTGCCCTGAACCATGCTTGACCAATCGCTCCAATTTCTCACCCCAGAAGAATCGGCGGAAGTCGATAAGGCCCTGCTGTCATCTCCCGAGAAATTTTTGGCCCGGCTGACCATCTCCACCAGCAAGCTGCTGCGAGTCATTGCTGCCGATACCAATACCCCCATCGACGCTTTGACCGCCGTGCAGATCATCCAGTGGTTTGAAAAAGACGCCAAGCTCAAGCGCGAGCAGGGGGTAGATGCGTCGGTGTTGAAGTGGGATGCGGAGAATTTGGGGTGAACGGGGAGATGGGGAAGATGAGGGGACGAGTGAGATGGGGAAGACAAGGAGATGTCTTGCCTCTTCATCTTCTTTACCCTCCTCACCTTCCTTCCCTACCCTCCCGATCCCCTCTGAGTTTCTGTAAACTAGGAAAGACCATCGCAACACCATAGATTAAGGAAGCAGCACGTCATGGGGTTATTTGATCGCGTTAGCCGAGTGGTTCGCTCTAACCTGAATGCGGCGGTGAGTTCGGCGGAGAATCCAGAGAAGATTCTAGACCAGGCCATCATTGACATGCAGGAAGACCTGGTGCAAATGCGCCAGGCGGTGGCGGGCGCGATCGCCAGCCAGAAGCGGGTGCAGCAGCAGTATGAGCGGGCTAGCAGTGAGGCCAACACCTGGCAACAGCGGGCTCAACTAGCCCTGCAAAAGGGTGATGACGAGTTAGCAAAGCAGGCACTGCTGCGCAAGAAAACCCAGGCTGAAACCGCTGTTGCCCTCAAGACTCAGTTGGATGGCCAAAGCGCCACTGTGGACCAGCTCAAACGCAACCTGATTGGCTTGGAGAGCAAGCTATCTGAGGCCAAGACCAAAAAAGATATGCTCAAGGCGCGGGCCAGTGCCGCCAAGGCCAACGAGCAGCTGCAAAACACCACCAGCAGCCTCAACACCGGCAGTGCCATGGCGGCCTTTGAGCGCATGGAAGAAAAGGTGCTGCAAATGGAGGCTAGATCTCAAGCGGCGGTGGAGCTGGCTGGGTCTGACTTGGAGAGCCAGTTTGCCAGATTAGAAGCTGGTGGCGATGTCGATCTAGAGCTAGAGGCAATGAAGGCCCAGCTAGCGGGTGGCACCGTTGACCAGGGGCAGTTGCCCGCTGCCGGGACAGCTATCCCCGCAACCGAATCGACCGAGGTGGATGCCGAGCTAGAGCAACTGCGATCGCAGATTGACAAGCTTGACTAGACCTTGAGACGGATACAAGGTTTAGGGTTCAAGGGGCTGCCTTGAACCCTAAACCTTACACCTGCTTTTACCCAATGTGACCCAAGGTCAAGGGTTTAAGAGACCTCAACCCCAGAGAGCATGTGGTCGACGCTGATGGCGCGATCGCGTCCGTGGTTTTTGGCCCAGTACAGTGCCTTGTCGGCCAGGGTAACCAAGGCTTGTGGGGTTTCACCGTGGTGGGGAAAACTTGCCACACCTAGAGAAATACTGATCGGTGGCAGCGTCTGGCCATTGAAGGAATTAGTGACATACTTCACAGCCCGACGAATTTTTTCGGCTCGTTTTAGGGCAACTTCAGGGGTAGTATCGAGCAGCACCATACAAAACTCTTCACCGCCGTAGCGACAGACGATATCCTGAGCGCGCACATGGCCCCGCAGCAGCATACCGATATTTTTGAGCACAGCATCGCCTGCCTGGTGGCCATAGGTATCGTTGACAGCTTTGAAATGGTCGATGTCGATCAAGATAATGCTGATATTCTGCTGTTTGGTAGCATGGCACAGGCTGTTGAGCACGGTCTCGGCATGGCGACGGTTGAGCAACCCCGTTAGCGGATCCTTTAGCGCCTGATCTTGCAGATCTTCGAGCAGCAGCAGCCGCTGCATCACAAACAGAATTTGCTCCGATAGCTTTTTTAGTAGCGCTGTCTGCACCGAGGTAAAGGGATCTGCCTCGGTCTGCACCAGCTGCACAATACAGGTGGTGTTATTGACCATGCCGAGCACAATGCACCTAGTAGCCTGTTGGGGGCAATGGCTTACCTGACACTGGTGACATTCTTGGCCAACGCAGGACGGCTGAAACGGCAGTTGCTCCTGGGAATAGCAACACTGCTGTTCTACCACAGCTAAAGGCTTGGCATCGCCCCACTCGGTGAGTACTGTAAAGCTTTCAGAAGAGGTCGAAAACAGCACCAGACGCCCCGACTGATGCGGAAAAAAATAGGGCAAATAGGTCCCTAACAGCTGTCCCAACTGCTTGTAAGACAGGCACGACTGAAGCTGAGCCACTAGATCAGCCAGCCGAGGATGGCCGTGCTGAACGCGATCGTAGATAGCGCCACCGGGATTTAGCGTCACCACCCGCGACAGAAAATCGACGCCGTCAAGGGGTGCACCCGCCGCCAGTCTGGGCGTCGCCGCAAGCGGCAGCGATGGGGTAGCAGGTTGGGCCAGAGCCAGACACAAGAGCAGCTGCTGGGTGAGGTACTGAAGGGTTTTAATCTGCACCTCGCTTAGCCCATCTACGGCCAAGCCAGGCACGTAAATCGTAAAGTTATACCGATGGTCGGTGCTGTGCAAACGCCCTACCAGCACTGGTATCGAGCTAGCTTCGGCAGGTAGACCCGATTGGCTGTGGGTGCTAAGGGAAAGCTGATCGCATTCTAGAAATGTTGCCTCCATCGGCTGGCTTGACAGCACCTCTCGCAGAGTGACAGCGGGCAGTTGACCGTAGTTCATTACCCCGCCGTGGCGCCAGTCGTCGCCCACCTGGACCGTTAGCGCTAGTTGAGGGGCAGACAGAGTCAGTGAGGTAAGCCGCAAAAAGTTGCATAGGGCTGGGTAGGCATCTCCTAAAGACGTAGGCCGGACTTGGTTCATGGCAGGGAGACCACCAGGCTAAAAGAGCATTAAAAAATTTGTAGAGAGCCCGATCGCTGATGAATGTATTATGCGTATCAATTTAAACCGCTGCCCTAAGCGAGAGGAAGACAACGCTTGACTGCGGCTGATTCAGTAATCCCTTCAGAAGTCCCTAAAAATCGGGGTTGATACAAAGGTTTTATAATTAAGTATTCCCTGATCGATTCGTTCCGCCTAACTCTGTCCCACCAGCGGCAGACTGACCTAACTTCCCCAGCGCCATGCAAATTGCCCAGCGGATGAAGCCTCTACAGGCCAACGTGTTTGCCGATATGGATCGGGCTAAGGCAGCGGCTCGAGCAACGGGCCAATCGATTGTCGATCTGTCGTTGGGATCGTCAGATCTATCTACGCCGCCCCACGTGTTAGAGGCGATCGCCACCGCCCTGAGCGACCCCACCACCCACGGCTACTGCCTATTTTCAGGGACTCAAGCGTTTCGTGAAGCCGCTGCTCGCTGGTATACCGATAAGTTTGATGTAGCAGTTGATCCTGAAACCGAGGTGCTGCTGCTGATCGGCTCTCAAGAGGGCACTGCCCACCTCCCTCTAGCAGTGCTTAACCCCGGTGACTTTGCCCTGCTGATGGACCCCGGCTATCCCTCCCACGCTGGGGGCGTGTACCTGGCCAACGGGCAGATTTATCCCATGCCTCTGATTGCAGAAGATGGATTCTTACCCCGCTTTGCCGACATTCCTCTGGCGGTGCTAGAACAGTCGCGGCTGATGGTGCTGAGCTACCCCCACAACCCCACAACCGCCACGGCTTCGCTTGATTTTTGGCAAGAGGCGGTGGCCTTTTGTCAGCAGCACAACCTGGTGCTGGCCCACGATTTCCCCTATGCTGACCTAACCTTTACGGGGAAGCCAGCTGTATCAGCCCTGCAAGCCGACCCCGACAAGACCTGCACCATCGAGTTCTTCACCATGTCGAAGTCTTACAACATGGGAGGCTTTCGGGTGGGGTATGCGATCGGCAACGCAGCGATCATTACCGCTCTGCGCCAGATCAAGGCCAACGTAGATTTCAACCAGTATCCCGGCATTCAACGGGGGGCGATCGCTGCCCTCACCGGCCCCCAAGATACCGTGCATAACATGGTCGCCACCTTTCGCCAGCGGCGCGACACGGCAGTGGCGGCGTTAAATCGCATCGGCTGGGCGGTGCCCCAGCCCGACGCCACGATGTATCTCTGGGCCAAACTGCCCGACCCCTGGGGCGAGCGCTCTAAGGAGTTTTGTCTGCGCCTAGTTGAGCAGACTGGCGTAGCCTTGGCCCCTGGCATAGGCTTTGGCAAGGCGGGTGAGGGCTATGTGCGCATTGCCTTGGTGCATCCGCCGGATCTGCTAGAAGCGGCGATCGATCGCATTGCTGAATTTCTGCCAGACGCTCCCTAAGCATTGGCCAAGGTGAGATGGGCCGTCGCATGGTGGTCAGCGATCAAATCCTCTGTATTCCGTAAACTGGTTGGGCCAAACGCCTTACGACCTGGTTATGTCTACGCCAGAATCTCTACCGAGCTGCCTTAGTACCCTGGTTGCAGCGGTGATGTCGAACTCAGACTTGATATAAAACTGTGATTAACGCTGTAAACAAACCTACAAAAGTCGTTACAGCAACTGAGCCGCCAGTGAAGCACCCATTAAGATGTGAGTAACCGAGTTAAGGATTGCATTAACTTGCCTGGCTTTGACCTCATGCTGGGCTACGCCATTCATTAGTATCCAGGGTGCAACTCATTGGGTTATCAGAACGACTCGCGGTTCTGGTGGTGCCAGTTCTCAGAGTAGGATCTAAGAGTAATGGTGACATCTCCATCCAGCACTGCTGATGGTCAGCTTCGCATCGTTGTGGTAGAAGACGACAGGGGCAACCGTCTATTTTTTGCTGACTATCTTACCTACTCTGGGTTTAGGGTACTGGCGCTGCCCCATGGGCTAGATCTACAACAGCACTTAAAGGAGTTTCAGCCCCATCTGCTACTGCTCGATCTGGGGCTGCCCGAAATTGATGGCTACACCCTGCTCCAACAGCTGCGATCGTCTGCTCTATGGCAACATTTGCCCGTCATCGTTGTGTCGGGCTATGCCTTTGCCGAAGACCAACAGCGCGCCTTGGCCTTGGGGGCGCAGCAGTACCTGGTCAAACCTATTGCCCTTCAGCAGCTCACCCAGGCGATTCACACCGTTGTGCGATCGCCCCAGTCAAAGTGAGCTACCAAGTTTAAGTCGAGCTTAGATTTGACCCGCTGGTTGAAAGGTTCGCGGGTTGGAACAGTAGTTTTGCAACGTTTCGACCCGCCAACGCTCTCCTAGCACCTTCAACTCTTCTGTAAACGCGGACCGATGCTACGACAGGCTGCCGCCCCCCGACCCCGACTGTTGCTCGGCCAGATAGCGCTCTACATCTCGGCTTAACAGCTGAACAGCTGCACCAATATCGGTAATGGTGTTCTCAAGCTGGGACGAAGTCGCCATGGCCGACTGGAGCTGGTTGAGAATATCTCTAATTTGCTCGCGATAGCGAGTTTCAAATTCTTGGGGAGTCATGTGGGCAAGATAGTGACAGGAACGATCAGGAACAGGATGTAATACTAACTACATCGAGGGCGAGAGGTTTCCAGAAAGAAACGCTTACAAAATCAATCTTTACAGTTCTAGCCGGGATCGCAAGCGACCATGAAGCAGGTATATAAACAACCTGCTCGAATGCGCACATATACTGAAGCCGGTAACGGGCCAACATGTGATCCAAACATATCACTCCTTTTTACGGCGGAAAACCGTCTGCCTAGGAGAATTTTGCGGCATGAAATTGCCGCTATCCTGGTTAGTACAGAGGTTTAGCTGCTAGCGCCTGTGACTTCGGTTCAACCCATCACCTTAGTTAACGACCCCGAGCGCCTTGAGGCGCGGCTTAAAGAGATTCCCAAAGAGCCGGGGGTCTACTTTATGAAAGACGGCCGTGACCAGACGCTCTACATCGGCAAGTCGAAGTGTTTGCGCACGCGGGTGCGATCGTACTTTCGCGACTTTCATGGCCACATGCCGCGCATTACCGTGATGGTGATGCAGATTGTCGATATCGAATTTATCGTTACCGACACCGAGGCCGAGGCCCTGGCCCTAGAAGCCAACCTGATTAAGCAGAATCAGCCTCACTTCAATGTGCTGCTGAAGGATGATAAGAAGTATCCCTACCTCTGCGTCACCTGGTCGGAAGACTACCCCCGCATTTTTATCACCCGCAAGCGGCGCAAGAGCCTGAAGGATCGCTACTACGGTCCCTACGTCGATGTGGGCCTGCTGCGCAGCACCCTGCATCTGGTGAAGCGGATATTCCCATTGAGGCAGCGACCTCAGCCCGTGCATCGCGATCGCCCCTGTCTCAACTACGACATTGGCCGCTGCCCCGGTGTCTGCCAGCAGCTAATCTCGCCGGAGGATTACCACAAGACTCTCCAGCGCGTTGTCATGGTCTTCCAGGGCCGCACCACCGAGCTAGTAGATATTCTCACCGCCCAGATGGAGAAGGCAGCGGAAGATCTCAAGTTTGAGTTGGCAGCTCGGCTGCGGGATCAAATCCGGGGCTTAGAGCGGCTCTGTGCTGACCAGAAGGTGGCCCTACCTGACGATACGGTGTCGAGGGATGCGATCGCCCTAGCTGCCGACGATAAACATGCCTGTGTGCAAATCTTTCAAGTGCGGGCCGGTCGCTTAGTGGGCCGCCTAGGCTTCACCGCCGATGCTGAGTCGGGTACTCCGGGCGAAATTCTCCAGCGGGTGCTAGAAGATCACTACCAAACCGTAGAAGCGGTGGAAATTCCCGCTCTGATTCTTGCCCAGCACGAGTTGCCCGAGGGTGACATGCTGACCCAATACCTCACCCAGCGCCGGGGCCGCAAAGTTTCCGTCGAGGTGCCCCAGCGCCAGACCAAGGCCGAGCTGATTGAAATGGTCGAGCGCAACGCCCAGTACGAACTGGCCCGCACTCAAGCCGCCGCCGATCGCAACATTCAGGCTCTGCAAGATCTGGCGATCGCGATCGACCTACCCGACCTGCCCAAGCGCATCGAAGGCTACGATATCTCTCACATCCAGGGTTCTGACGCCGTCGCCTCCCAGGTGGTGTTTGTCGATGGCATGCCCGCCAAACAGCACTACCGCCACTACAAAATCAAAAATCCCGAGGTGAAGCCGGGCCACTCCGACGACTTCGCCAGCATGGCTGAGGTGATTCGCCGCCGCTTTCGCCGCTACGCCACCGACCCCACTAAGCAACGCTTGGGCAACCCTGACTGGCCCGACCTAGTGATGATCGACGGCGGCAAAGGCCAGCTCTCGGCGGTGGTCGAAGTGCTTAAAGAACTCAACCTACTGCAAGACATCAACGTGGTCAGCCTAGCCAAAAAGCGCGAAGAGATCTTCCTGCCCGGCGAATCGATCCCGCTGCCCACCGAAGCCGAGCAGCCCGGCGTGCAGCTGCTACGCCGCCTGCGCGACGAGGCCCACCGCTTTGCCATCAGCTTTCACAGGAAAAAGCGGACGGATCGGATGCGGCGATCGCGCCTCTCCGAAATCCCCGGCCTCGGCCAGCATCGCCAAAAAGAGCTGCTCGCCGCCTTCCGCTCGATCGACTACATCCGCGAAGCCAGCCCCCAACAGCTCGCCACCGTCCCCGGCATTGGCCCTCAGCTGGCTCAGCAGATCTATGAGTACTTTCATCCCCAGGCGGAAGAGATTGAGGAGATGGTGTAAGGGAGTGATGGGGTGGAGAGTGGATGGGTGGGAGAGTGGATGAGTAGATGGGTAAGTGAGGAAGGTGAGGGTGGGAGCTGTAACCGCAGAGTTGAGTGTTACCTACAGACCCATTTGCAAGACAGAAGTTTAAACCGATGATTGGCCAATCCTTTCCGTTGGGTCCAGGGCGGCGGCACGGCCCTGGACGAGGGGGTCTGGGGACAATCGAAATGTCCCCAGCGGTTAATCTGGCTTTATCGCAAGGTCCGCTGCCCTCCGCCCGATTCTGCCCTAACCCATAGCTAAATTCCCTATTCTTCTGGCATGGAACCTGTAGCTCAAGTGGATGGTGCATTGCTGCGCGAATGCACCCTACGGGAACTGCTTACACTAAGGACAGTCCTCTAGAGCAACACTCCCCCTATGACCGTCGATGCCAACCTGCTAGAGCTGCTGTTTAGCGGCGCCAACCTTTTTGTGCTCCCTTTTTGGACCCTGATGATACTGGTGCCCAACACCAAACTCACCCGCACCGTTATGGGTTCTCTCCTCCCCTTTGCCGCCCTAGCCGGGCTATACCTGTTTCTCTTCGTTACCAGCTTTACCAACGTCGAAGGCATCGAAGCCCTCTCCGACCCCAACCTTAGCCTGAGCGACCTGGCAGCGGTCTTTGCCCAGCCCCACGTTACCGCCACGGGCTGGGTGCACTTTCTCGCCTTCGACCTATTTGTCGGCCGCTGGATCTACTGGCAAGGCCAGGAAAGCGGCGTCTTCACCCGCCATTCCCTCGCCCTGTGTTTCTTTGCTGGCCCCCTGGGTCTGCTGTCACACCTATTCACAGACGCAGTGTGGAAACGATTTGCAGGAGAAAAGGTCGGTGAGCCCGTAGGGAGTGAGGGGTAAGGAGTAAGGAGACCAACCTACCCATCCACCCCCTACCCATCCACTCCCCCACTCCCCCACTCCCCCTAGTCCCCAAAGGGTGATACAACTATCCCAGTGTTGGCCAGTTAGCTAGATAAAACCTGATGAACTCTTTGGTGTCGTGGATGGGTAAAGGCAACAGAATTTGGGCACGGCAGCCTTGGCGGCGGGTGGTGCAGTTTGTAGGGCTATTTGGGCTGGTATTTGCGATCGCCCTGGGCTGCGCCGGCAACGACCAGCCAGCTGCCGATGCCCCTGCTGGTAATAGCGATGGCCGCGTTACCATTGGCACCACCCTCACCGCCCGCACCCTCGATCCCGCTGACGCCTACGAAACCTTCCCCGGCATTTTGCTCTACAACTTGGGTGATCGCCTCTACACCTACGAGCCTGGCACCACCAACCTGGTGCCCCAGCTCGCCACTGAGCTACCCACCGTCAGCGATGATGGCCTGACCTACACCATTCCCCTGCGGGACGATGTCAACCTCCACGATGGCACCCCTTTCAATGCCGAAGTGATGGCCTTTTCCATCCAGCGGTTTATGGAAAATGGCGGTCGTCCTGCCTATCTGCTGTCTGACAAAATTTCTACCGCCGAGGCCACGGGTGATTATGAGCTTACCCTGACCCTCAAAACCCCTTTTGCGGCATTCCCTGCCCTGCTGAGCTTTTCGGGCGTTACCCCGATCTCGCCGGAGAGCTACGAGATTGGCACCGGCAGCTTTAAGCCCGATAGCTTTGTGGGCACTGGCCCCTACAAGCTATCGGGCTTCACCAGCGACTCAATCAAGCTCGACGTCAACCCCGACTACTGGGGCGACGCCCCCGCCAATCAGGGCATCGACATTCAGATCTTTACCAGCCCTGCCAACCTCTACAACACCTTTAGAACTGGCGGACTTGATATTGCCTATCAAACCCTCGACCCCGAGCAGGTAGCGGCCCTAGAGCGCGAAGAAGGCTCCGGCGGCTGGCAGGTGATCGAGGCAGGCACCAACGTGATCAACTACATGGCGCTCAACCAAAAGATCGCGCCGCTGAATGATGTCAAGGTGCGCCAGGCGATCGCTGCCATGGTCGATCGCCCCCTGCTCAACGAGCGTGTCTTCCAGGGTCAGGCCGAACCCCTCTACAGCCTGATTCCCGCCAGCTTTGACATCGCTAAGCCGGTGTTCAAAGACGCCTACGGCGACGGCGATTTTGACAAAGCCAAAACCCTGCTTACCGAAGCCGGATTCTCAGAGGCTAAACCACTAACTTTAGAAATCTGGTATCCCTCGGCTTCTACCACCCGCAGCATTGTCGCCAACACTCTCAAAGAATCGATCGAGGCGGGTCTGCCGGGCTTGGTGACGGTGAGTGTGCAAGATACCGAGGGGGCCACCCTTTGGGAAAACGTGGGCAAAGGCATCTACCCTATCGTTTTGGCCAACTGGTACCCCGACTACTACGACCCCGACACCTTCATTCAACCCTTTATGAGCTGCGAAAAAGGCAGCAACAACCTCTGCGAAGAAGGCCCGTCCCAAGCCAACGGCTCGTTTTACTACAGCCCCGAAGCCAATCAGCTCGTAGCCAAACAGCAGGCTGAGCAGGACCCCAATGCCCGCCAGCAGGCGATCGCAGACCTCCAGCAAATGATGGTCGATGACGTGCCCTACGTCCCTCTGTGGCAAAACAAAGACTACGTCTTTGCCCAGGACGGTGTAGAAGGCGTGGCCGTGGAGCCAACGCAGCAGTTCTTGCTGTGGCAAATTTCGAAAGGGTGAATGCACGAAGACGCGAGAATGTGAGTTCTAAATTTTGAGTTTTGAGTTCACGCCTCAATTAACAACTCAAAATTCAAAACTAAACCCTCAAAACTTTCTCTGTCCCACTTTCCTCACTTCCCCATGTCCTCCCGTTCCGCTGCCCTGCGCTACTACATCTTCACTCGGCTGCTGCTGGCCCCGCTGATGATTTTGACCATCACTACGGTGGTGTTTTTGCTACTGCGGTCGACACCGGGCGACCCGGTAGATGCACTGCTGGGGGCGCGGGCTCCGGCGGCGGCGAAGGATGCGCTTAGGTCGCAGCTTGGCCTAGATCAGCCCTTGTTTATTCAATACTTGAGCTACCTGGGAGATTTGCTGCGGCTGGATCTGGGGTCTTCTCTCGCAACCCAGGGCCAAACCGTGTGGCAAATCATTCGAGCGCATTTTCCGGCCACGGTTGAGCTAACGGTATGCGGCATGCTTGTGGCCACGGTAGTGGGCGTCAGCGTTGGTGCCCTGGCGGCCTCGCGCCCCAACTCGCCGCTGGATGCGGGGGGACGGCTGTTTGGCATCATTACCTACGCCATTCCGATGTACTGGTTTGGCATGATTTTGCAGCTTATTTTTGCGGTGCAGCTGCGCTGGTTTCCCATTGGCACCCGCTACCCGCTGCGGGCCGCGCCCCCGACCGGGCCAACCGGGCTCTACCTGCTCGATAGCTTGCTGACCCTCGATTTTGGCGCATTCTTTACCACACTGTACTACTTGGCTTTGCCTAGCCTCACTCTAGGGATTCTAATCAGCGGGGTATTTGAGCGTATGGTGCGGGTCAACTTGAAGCAGACCCTGTCAGCAGACTACGTGGAGGCGGCTAGAGCGCGAGGCATTCCAGAGCGGCGCATTGTGCTGGTGCACGCGCTGAAGAATGCGATGATTCCGGTGATTACAATTTTGGGGCTAACTTTTGCCTCAATGCTGGGTGGTGCGGTGCTCACGGAGGTAACATTTTCGTGGCCGGGGCTAGCCAACCGCCTCTACGAAGCAATCTCCCAACGGGACTACCCGGTGGTGCAGGGGCTGATGGTGTTTTTCGCCATGATCGTGGCGGTGATCAGCATTGCGATCGATATTTTGAATGCCTATATTGACCCTCGCATTCGCTACTAGACGGGCTGGTTTGAGCTGTTGCCCCAATGATTGGATGGCTGCGATCACAACCCGTCAAAAGCGCAAAGCGTTGAAAACAATAAAGCCCAAGGCTCTGCCCCTAGGACGTCTAGAATCCTGTGCTTGAATACAGCCTTCCCAGTTGCTTTAGTCAAAGGATTGGCTAGGCAAACTAGTTTGATCTAGCACTTAGCCATAGCGGGAAAATCTGAATTGGGACCCAAATGCTGGAACCCGAGCCCCTCAACATTCTTTTCTTTTTCGCTCTTCTATCTTTGCTCTTTTGCACTCCTGCCCTTTTGAGCTTGCTGCCTCATTGGGCAATCCGAGGTGTAGCCTAGGAGTAGCGGGGTGCGCCAGCGAAGTGAGGAAGTATTTTTTAACACCCTTGGTTACATATCAATAACTAATTGTTGAGAAAAACAACGCTAGTTAACGTCTTCTAAAGACAGGTTTAGAGATTGATGTGGCTTCTTTTGCGCTTTGGCAATTGGGCACGCTAAATCAAGATGGGGGCTCAGCGCAAAGGTAGACCATGCCAGTGGATGTTTTAAGCCGAAACAACGTCAAGGTAGTGGGCCAGGGTCAGCGACCCTTGGTGATGGCCCACGGCTTTGGCTGCGACCAAAAGATGTGGCGGTTCGTAGCTCCCGCCCTTGCAGACGACTATCGGCTGGTTTTGTTTGACTACGTGGGATTTGGCCAGTCAGACTTAGCCACCTACGATCCGCAGCGGTACAGCCACCTTCAGGGCTACGCCCAGGATATTTTGGAGATCTGCGCGGCGTTAGAGCTGGAACAGGCAATCTTTGTGGGTCACTCAGTGAGCAGCATGATCGGCCTGCTGGCGGCGATCGCCGCCCCCGAGCGCTTTGAGCGGCTAGTAATGATTGGCCCATCACCCTGCTATATCAATGAGGATGCTTACGTCGGCGGCTTTGAGCGCCAGGATATTGACCAGCTGCTCGACATCATGGAGAAGAACTACATTGGCTGGGCGCACTTTTTGGCCCCGGTGGTGATGCAGAACTCCGATCGCCCCCAGCTCACTCAAGAGCTAGAGGACAGCTTTTGCTCGACCGACCCTGCCATTGCCACGCGGTTTGCCAAGGCCACCTTCTATGGCGACAACCGCGACGATTTGGCTAAGGCACCGGTGCCCTCCCTAATTTTGCAGTGTAAAGACGATGCGATTGCCCCCACCGAGGTGGGGCAATACCTGCATCAGCACCTGCCCCACAGCACCCTGGCCCTGATGGAGGCCACGGGCCACTGCCCCCACATGAGCCATCCCGACGAAACTATTCAGCGAATCAAAACCTATTTGGAGGCGGCCAGTCTGGGCCCAACCTATGGTTAATCGGAGTTCTACCTCAAGGTCTGCACCTCAAGGCGTAGACCCCTTGCTCGACCAGGCTCCGTGCGGGTTTCTGTCGGTGCGCGACGACGGCGTCATTGAGTATGCCAACGCTACGCTGCTGACGCTGCTGGGTTGGGAACGAGCGGCGCTACAAGGTCAAAACATTGTGGCGATTTTGCCCGTAGCCAGCCGCATCTTTTACCAGACTCACGTGTTTCCCATGCTGCGGGTACAGGGGGCGGTGACGGAAATTTACTTTTCGCTGCGATCGCGATCGGGGCAAGATATTCCTATTTTGGCCAACGGAGTGCGGCGGCAGTGCCAAGGCGACGCCATTAACGACTGCGTGGTGATTCCCATTCGCCAGCGCATTCAGTACGAAGACGAAATTTTGCGGGCCAAAAAGCAGGCCGAAGCGGCGATTGGCGCCCAAAAGCAGGCCGAGGCCACCCTCAAACATCAGTACGAGCGGGCCGTTGCCCTGGGGCAAATTACCCAACACATTCGAGAATCCCTTGAGCTAACGCAAATTTTTGCCGTCGCAGCCCAAGAAGTTCGCCAGTGCTTAGCGGCCGATCGGGTAGGCATCTATCGCTTCACCGCCGATGAGACGGCAGGCGGTAATTTTGTGTCGGAGGCGGTGGCCCCGGGGGTGGACTCGGTCATGATGGCCCAGGTGCCGCACCAGGGGTTTGGCGATCACTATCGGGGCATTCGCCACAACGCTGGCACCCTGGCCATTCGAGACATTCACGAAATGAGGTTGCTGGACGAGCACAACCAGCTGTTCAACCAGTTTCAGGTGCAGGCCAGCCTGGTGGTGCCGCTGCAAAAGGGGGCCGACCTGTGGGGGCTGATTGTGATTCACCAATGCTCAGGGCCGCGCTACTGGCAGGGGGTAGAGGTCGAACTAGTAGAAGACATTGCCGCGCAGCTGGCGATCGCCATTCACCAGGCCGACCTGGTTCAACGGCTGCAGAGTGAGCTGCAAGAGCGCCAGCGTACCGAGGTGCGCCTGACCCAGCTCAATGCCGAACTGCAGCGGGCCACAGGGCTGCTGGATCAGATGGCCCACATTGACCCGCTGACCCAAATTGCCAACCGTCGCCGCTTTAGCGAGCGCCTCGGGCAAGAGTGGGCTCGCCTTCGCCGCGATCGCCTGCCCCTCTCCCTACTGCTGTTTGATGTCGACTACTTCAAGTGCTACAACGACACCTACGGCCATCAGTCGGGCGATGATTGTCTCTACGCCATTGCCCAGGCCGTCCAGGGGGTATTAGGTCGTCCCACCGATCTGCTGGCTCGCTACGGCGGCGAAGAGTTTGCTGTCATTCTGCCCAACACGATTCGGCAAGGGGCGATCGCGGTGGCTCGCCACATCCATCAGGCGATTGCGGCTCTAGCCATCTCCCACTCTGACTCAGCAGTGGGTTCCCAGATTACAATCAGTTTAGGCATCAGTACCCTCATTCCCTCGCAGAAACTATCATCCACGGTGCTCATTCAGCAGGCAGACCAGGCTCTCTACCGAGCCAAGCGGCAGGGACGCAATCGATCGGTGGTGTTCGACCCGACGATGCTTGACCCGAGGCCAAAGTCTGCCCTACCGCCCCTGAGCTAACCGTCAGGACGCGATGGGCTGTCTTAGGATTCGATCTGGGACGTTTGTCAGGGGAACCAGCAGCAGTGGTCTGAACAGTTTGCGGCAGACAATCCCGCTATGCTGGCCCAGAGGGCGGCACGGCCGGCCCAAGCGACCAACTGATATACTGAACGTCCAACCGTTACAAAAAGCAAAGCGCAGCCTGCCCGCCCACGGAGATTATGCAGCCAACCGATCCGGATAAGTTTACCGCCAAAGCTTGGGACGCCATCGTTGAGGCCCAGGACGTGGCTCGCCGCTGCAAACATCAATATATGGAGGTCGAGCACGTGCTAATCGCGCTGCTCGACCAAGAAGAAGACGGGCTGGCCCACAAGGTTCTTGCCAAGGCCAACCTCGACAGCGACCAGATTCTCGACGATCTAGAGACCTTTGCCCAGCGCCAGGCCCGCGTGCGCCCCGGTGTCGACAACAACCTCTACCTAGGCCAGAGCCTCGATCGCATGCTCGACGGAGCTGAGGCGGCGCGCCAAACCCTCAAAGACAAGTTCATCTCAGTTGAACACCTGCTGCTGGGCTTTCAGGAAGACGAGCGCATCGGGCGGCGGCTACTGCGGGGCTTTAACGTCGAAGGCCCTGAGCTAATGGCGGCGGTGCAAGCGGTGCGCGGTAGCCAAAAAGTCACCGACCAAAACCCCGAGCAGCAGTACGATGCCTTAGAGAAATATGGCATCGACCTCACTCAGCTCGCCCGCGACGGCAAGCTCGACCCCGTGATTGGTCGCGACGACGAGATCCGCCGCGTGATTCAGGTGCTGTCGCGACGCACGAAAAATAACCCAGTGGTGATTGGCGAACCGGGGGTGGGCAAAACGGCGATCGCCGAAGCCTTAGCCCAGCGCATCATCAACGGTGAGGTGCCCGAATCTCTCAAGGGCCGCACGCTAATTTCCCTTGACATCGGCGGGCTGATCGCCGGAGCCAAGTTTCGCGGCGAGTTTGAAGAACGACTGCGAATGGTGCTCAAGGAAGTCACCGACTCTGCTGGACAGGTAGTGCTGTTTATCGACGAGCTGCACACGGTGGTCGGGGCTGGAGCGGGCCAGGGCACCATGGATGCCAGCAACCTGCTCAAGCCCATGCTGGCGCGGGGCGAGCTGCGCTGCATTGGGGCTACCACCCTCGACGAATACCGCAAGCACATCGAAAAAGACGCCGCCCTAGAGCGTCGCTTTCAGCAGGTGTATGTGGGCCAGCCCAGCGCCGAAGACACCATCTCCATTCTGCGGGGCCTCAAAAAACGCTACGAGTCGTACCACGGCGTTGACATTGCCGACAGCGCCCTGGTGGCGGCGGCGGTGCTCTCTGACCGCTACATCGCCGATCGCTTTCTGCCCGATAAAGCCATCGATCTGGTGGACGAAGCCGCCGCCAAGCTCAAAATGGAAATCACCTCCAAACCCGAGGAACTGGAGGGCATCGAGCGCCGCCTAATGCAGATTGAAATGGAAAAGCTCTCGCTGGAGGCCGAAAACGGCTCCATGACCAAGGCCTCGCGCCAGCGCCTCAGCCGCATTGAGCAAGAGATTGCCGAACTTCAGGCCAAGCAGCAGTCCTTCAGCGGTCAGTGGCAGAGCGAAAAGCAGGCCCTCGACGCCATTCACGCCCTCAAAGACGAAGAAGACCAGATTCGTCTGCAAATTGAGCAGGCCGAGCGCGCCTACGATCTCAACAAGGCCGCCAAACTCAAGTACGACAGTCTGGAGAAGATTCAGCGCGATCGCGAAACCTTAGAGGCCCAGCTAGTCGAAGTGCAGGCCAAGGGCAACACCCTGCTGCGCGAGCAGGTCACCGAGGCCGACATCGCCGAAATCGTCGCCAAGTGGACGGGCATCCCCGTCAACCGGCTGATGGAGTCAGAACGACAAAAGCTGCTTCAGCTCGAAGGCCACCTGCACGAGCGGGTGATCGGTCAAGACGAAGCCGTCGAGGCCGTGGCCGCCGCCATTCGCCGCGCCCGCGCTGGCATGAACGACCAGGGCCGTCCCCTCGGTTCCTTCCTGTTCATGGGGCCAACTGGGGTAGGTAAGACCGAACTAGCCCGCGCCCTGGCTGAGTTTCTCTTCGACACCGAAGACGCGCTAATTCGCATCGACATGTCGGAGTACATGGAGAAAAACGCCGTGTCGCGGCTGGTGGGGGCACCTCCTGGCTATGTCGGCTACGAAGACGGCGGCCAGCTCTCCGAGGCGGTGCGTCGCCACCCCTACTCAGTAGTGCTGCTCGACGAGGTCGAGAAAGCCCACCCCGACGTATTCAACATTCTCCTGCAGGTGCTCGATGACGGTCGCATCACTGACTCTCAGGGTCATCGCGTCGATTTCCGCAACACCGTGGTAATCATGACCAGCAACCTGGGCAGCGACCACATTTTAGAGCTGGCAGGCGACGACGATCGCTACGACGAAATGCGCGTCCAGGTGCTCAAGGCGCTGCAAAAGCAGTTTCGCCCCGAGTTTCTCAACCGAGTGGATGACCTCATCCTCTTCCACTCGCTGCGCAAGAGCGAGCTGCGCAAGATTGTGGCCCTGCAGATTCGCCGGGTGCAGCGCCGCCTAGCTGACCAAACCATCGGTTTGGAGATTGCCGATCCGGCGATCGACTTCATTGCCGAGAGCGGCTATGACCCGGTGTACGGAGCTCGTCCCCTTAAGCGAGCCATCCAGCGGCTGTTGGAAAACCCGATCGCCACCAAGATTCTAGAGACCACCTTTGCCCAGGGTGCGACCATCACGGTGGACTTGCAGGATGGCAAGCTGGAGTTTGATCACCGCGAACCTGCTCCTGCTGAAGTGCTAGCAGCGGCAGAGGACGAAGCTGCCAAGGTGGAGTCAGTGGTGAGAGGGTAGCGTCCAAGACCTTTCCTCAGTCAGGTTGTACACTTTTTTCTCAAAGTCATTCCCGATCTCAGCGGGGCTGACGGCGCTGGTCGGAAGACCGTTAGCTACACAAAGGACTACACCGAGAAGCGGCGGTGGGGCGATCGCTCCACCGCTTTAGCTTGCTATTGCGATAGATTCTTTGCTTCATCGACTATGGCGACTTCGCTTAAGACAAGAGTCACAGCTAGCGGCAGGAATTGGGGCAGCATACTGTCCCAAACAGTTGTGCAGCACTTATTTCAAAATTCTCTTGGGAATAGATGAAAAAAATTCTGTAACAAATTTGTCAATTTAATTTTCACATCAGGGCCTCTTAACGTAGCAAGGCCATAATTCTTCTCAACCCTGTAGTGCATGGTTCCGTCTTCGCTTAAATGCATTCTTTAGCAACAGGATCTTCCTATGCAGCTACGTTTTCTTGGTGCCGAATACGATTGTCAGTGGCCTAACATTGAAACCCGCGACGGTGAAGTGACGGGCAAATATCGGGGAGTCGTCTGGAGCGCTAAACACCACAGCGCCACAGTGGCGCCGACTACGCCTGTTACGCTCCGCTTTATGGGCCGCTCGTACCAAGGTCAGGTATAGCTGGTTAGACGACGCTTGGCTAATACGGTTTAGCTGTGGTTCTAAAAAAAGCCAGGACTCTTAGAGAATCCTGGCTTCAAAGTATTAACTAAACAGTAGCGACTATTCCACCCCTTCAATGCGGTCTTCCACTTCCTGATAGAGCTCTTGCAGCTTCTCCAGGTTTTCGTCGCTGGTTTCCCAGTAACCGCGTCCGTTCACTTCCAGCAGGGTCGAGACCATGCGGCGGAAGGAGTTAGGGTTGAGATCCATTAGGCGCTTGCACATCTCTGGGTCTTGGATGAAAGTGGTGTTGACATCTTCATAGACCCAGTTATCGACTGCCCCGGCAGTGGCCGACCAGCCCATAGTATTCACCAGGCGCTTCGACAGCTCGCGCACCCCTTCGTAGCCGTGGGAAAGCATCCCTTCGTACCACTTGGGATTGAGCATCTTGGTGCGGGCATCCAGTCTTACCGTTTCCGACAGGGTGCGCACCTGGGCGTTGGCGGTAGTGGTGTCGGCGATGTAGGCAGCCGGAGCCTTGCCGTCTTCGCGCAGGCTGGCCACCAACTTGGTGGGGTCAGAGTCGAAGTAGTGGGATACGTCGGTGAGGGAAATCTCCGACGAATCCAGGTTTTGGAAGGTGGCATCCGCCGTCTTCAGGGCCGACTCAAACAGGCCCCGATTGCTGTCCATGACGCCAGGGTTGTCGGAGTTGAAGGCAAAGGACTTGCGCTTCAGGTACATCTCCTGGAGTTCAGCTTCGTTCTCCCAAGTGCTGTTTTCCACCGCCAGGTTGATGTTGGAGGAATAAGAACCCGAGGCGTTAGAGAAGATGCGAGTAGCGGCTTCGCGGACCGAGAGACCCATTTCTGCCGCCTGCTCTAGGGCGTGCTTGCGGACAAAGTTCATCTCCAAAGGCTCGTCGGCTTCGGCGGCCATTTTCACAGCGCGATCGAGCAGGGCCATCTGGTTGATGAATAAATCCCGGAACACCCCAGAGCAGTTGACAACGATGTCGATGCGGGGGCGGCCCAGCTCTTCGAGGGAGAGCAGCTCCAGTTTATTCACCCGGCCCAAGGAGTCGGGCACAGGCTTGACGCCGACGAACCACATCATCTGGGCAAGGGATTCGCCGTAGGTTTTGATGTTGTCAGTGCCCCAGAGCACGGTGGCGATAGTCTCGGGATAGGCCCCGCCATTTTCCTGTCGCTGCCGCTCCAGCAATCTATCCACCACAATTTTGGCCGACTGTACAGCAGCGGTGGTTGGGATCGACTGGGGGTCGAGAGCGTGGATGTTTTTGCCAGTAGGCAGCACATCGGGGTTGCGAATTGGGTCGCCGCCGGGGCCGGGGAGCAGGTATTCACCTTCTAAGGCTTGCAGCAGTGCGCCCAGCTCGTTGTCGGCGCAGACCTGCTCTAGGCAAAACTCCAAGTATTCCATCAGGGGTTTGATGGCATCGGTGTCGACGTTCTTGTAGCCTACCTCGTGGAGGGCTTTGATCCAGGGTTCTTTGCGGCCAATATTGAGGAAGTTGAGCCGCGACACCATGGAGACGCGCCCTTCAGCATCGATTTGCTCATGGACGAGGGCGGCGATCGCAGCGCGTACCCCTTGGTTGATGTCGTAGAGCAGCTGCACGTCGGCGAGGTGGCCGCGATCGCTGTTCCCGTAGATGTCATCAATATCCCGGCCAATGCTCTCAGCGA
Source organism: Leptolyngbya subtilissima AS-A7 (assembly GCF_039962255.1). NCBI lineage: Bacteria > Bacillati > Cyanobacteriota > Cyanophyceae > Leptolyngbyales > Leptolyngbyaceae > Leptolyngbya > Leptolyngbya subtilissima. Next base: position 106,592 of record NZ_JAMPKY010000007.1, read on the forward strand.
TGATCCGCTGGAGGCTCTTGATGCCGTCTTCTTCGCGATCGAGGCTGCCAATGTTGACCAGGGTGGCGATCGCCTCCTCAGCAGTGGGCGGCTTGCCCACCACGTGCAGACCGCAGGGCAGCAGGCGCGACTCAATCTCCATCAGCTTGATGTAGATCTTGCCCACCAAGCCATCGCGCTCTTCGTTAGAGAGTTCACCTGTGTCGCCCTCGGGTAGCACCACATCCTTATCCAAGTTGCAGATGCGCGCCGTCTCGATGATGGCGTTGACGATCTGCACGGCCCGACCGCTCTCCTTGTTGCTTTGGTAGGAGCCGATCAGCTCACTCAGCTCCTTGAGTCCTTTATAGAGACCCGCATTCTCAGCGGGGGGCGTCAGGTAGCTGATGGTTTCGGCATAGCCTCGACGCTTGGCGATCGTGGCCTCGGAGGGGTTGTTGGCGGCGTAGTAGTAGAGGTTGGGGATGCTGCCGATCAAGTTGTCGGGGTAGCAGGTACCCGACATGCCCATCTGCTTACCAGGCATGAACTCTAGAGAACCGTGGGTGCCAAAGTGCAGCACCGCATCCGCACCCCAGATTTTGTTCAGGTAAGTGTAGTAGGCGGCAAAGCCGTGGTGGGGGCTGGCGGAGCGGGAGAATAGCAGCCGCATGGGGTCGCCCTCGTAGCCAAAGGTAGGCTGCACGCCGATGAACACATTGCCAAAGGCCTTACCGTAAACCAGCATGTTCTCGCCGTCGGTGTTGAGGTTGCCCGGCGGTGGGCCCCAGTTTTCTTCTAGGCGTTCGGCGTAGGGGGTGAGGGCTTGGTACTCGCGCACCGGCATGCGGTAGGCGATGTTCAGCTCGGGGCTGTTGTACTGAGCCTGGGCGTCGTGGATGACTTCCTGTAGCAGGGCTTCGGGCGACTCGGGCAGATCCTGCACGTCGTAGCCGTTCTGCTTCATCGCCTCCAGCACTTTATAGATGGAGCCGAATACATCCAAGTAGGCGGCGGTGCCCACGTTGCCCTTGTCGGGGGGGAAGCTGAAGACGGTGATCGCCAGCTTTTTGTCGAGTTTGGGCTTGCGGCGCAGGTTAGCCCACTTCATCGCCCGTTGGGTAATGGATTCGATCCGATCCTGGAGCGAGATTGCCCGGCCGGTCAGACCGTCGCGGCCCGAAAGCACGATCGGTTCGATCGCCCCATCCAGCTCAGGAATCGCCATCTGTAGCGCCACCTGAATCGGGTGCAGGCCCAGGTCGCTGTCTTCCCACTCTTCGGTGGTCTGAAAGACCAGGGGCAGCGCCACCATGTAGGGACGGTTGAGGCGCTTGAGGGTTTCGATCGCCTTAGGGTGATCCTGCCGGGCAGGGCCGCCCACCAAAGCAAACCCGGTGAGAGAAACCACCGCATCGACAATGGTTTTGCTGTTGTCTACTGGGTCAAAAAAGTAGGCATTCACGGGCTTAGAAAAATCTAGACCGCCAGCAAACACGGGAATCACCTTCGCGCCCAGGTACTCAAACTCCTGCACCATGGCCACATAGTGGGCCTCATCCCCAGTAACCAAGTGGGTACGCTGGAGCACCAGACCAATGGTAGGAGCCAGGGGATCCTTGAGATCCTCAGAAATGTCGCGGCGGGAGGCGTGCCAGTTGAGGTACTCCTTGATGTCCTCAAACATGTGCGGCGCCATGGGGTGCCAGATGCCCATGTCGGGATAGGTGACGGGCTCTTGGTAATCGAGGCTTTCGGGCTGGGGAGCACCCTCGATTTGGCTGTCGGTGATCACGTAGCGATCGGCCAGCATGAGAAAGAAGTTTTCCAGGTTCTCGGGAGAACCGCCCAGCCAGTACTGAAAGCTGAGCATAAAGTTGCGCGCATCCTGGGCCTTTTCGACCGGCAGGTACTTGAGCACCGTGGGCAGGGTGCGCAGCAGCTTCAACATGGCATCTTGGAAACCCGCGCCCGACTTCTCCTTCCGCTTTTTCATGAAGGAGGCAATCATGCTCTTCGACTGGCCAAGCTGGGCCATGGAGAAGCTGCCCATCTTGTTGAGGCGCATTACCTGGGGCATGGAGGGGAAGCACACAGCCACGTCAAGGCCATCGCGCAGGGGGGCAACCGCTTCAACGACCTTGTCGGCCAAGTCTTCGATAAAGATTAACGAGGCGATAAATACGTTAGCCTCGGCCACATCCTGCTTAAACGCCGCGTAGTTGTTGGCATCGCGCAGTTCTTCAATCAGGTAGCCGTTGACCTCGAAGGCCACTTGAGAGTTGCTGGCGTTGATCGACCGGATGGCCGAGGACAAAGAGCTCTGGTATTGAGGCTCTAGAACCACATAGACCACCTTAACCAGACGCCGCCCGTTGAGGTCATCGGGGGCAATGTGGCGAACAGTGGGCTTGACGTGGGTGAACATGCAGTAAAACTCCTTTCGCGGCTAAGTCTGGGGGTGAGAAGGCTGCGGGCGCAGAATCAGCAACAGTAAGCAGGGCAGACCGCAGACAAACTCTGGGGATTGTATAGGAAATATTTCGTAACGAAAGCAAAATCAATGATGTCTTTCATGTTTGTATCAGAAAACCTTGCCAGATAAGGATTCGAGCGTTTAGGTGACACAATTTGAAATAAATCAGCTTGAGCTTTGTTAACAAAATTTACAGTACGGTGGGATCACTCCTCGCATTTTCGTAACAAAATATTAATTAAACACTGGTCAAAGAAATATATCTTGCCCAATCAGCCCTTGACCCTACAGCGGGCTGGAATGTGTAGCCTAAGACAACAAGGCATTTGGGAGACGAACCATGCGATTGAGACAGCCTTTAGCGACGATGCTGGCCCTAGCTACCTTGGTACCGCTAGCCTCTTGCGGCACCAGCAATATGGAAGCCATGCATGAAGGACATGCCGACGAAGATAGGGCTGAGGAGCCCATGATGCACGGCGGTCACGCAGGTGGTCATGCCATGGATCTTGGCCCTGCCGACGCCACCTATGATCTGCGCTTCATTGACGGCATGATTCCCCACCATGAGGGAGCTGTGGTAATGGCTGAGGCAGCCCTAGAGAATTCTCAGCGTCCCGAAATTCGCCAGCTGGCAGAAGACATTATTGCTGCCCAGCAGGTGGAAATTGCTCAAATGCAAGAGTGGCGAGCGGCTTGGTACCCCGATGCCCCCGCCGAGCCGGTGATGTACCACGCTGAAATGAAGCACGACATGGCCATGAGCGAAGAGATGATCTCAGCCATGCGCATGGATATGGATTTGGGCGGTGCTGATGACGAATTCGACCTACGGTTTATCGACGCGATGATTCCCCACCACGAGGGGGCGGTGGCGATGGCAGAAGACTTGAAGGGAAAGAGCAGCCGACCTGAACTGCTGACCCTGGCCGATGAGATCATTACCTCTCAGCAGGCCGAGATCGATCAGATGCAGCAGTGGCGACAGGATTGGTATGGGCAGTAGGGCAAAAGCGCTTCCCCTGTCTTGCTCAGGTGGTAGGCCTTGAGGGACTGGTACTGGCGGTGCGCAGCAGTTCCACGCACTCGACCGCTCTTTGCACTCTGACCTTTTCCTTCTCCCGTAGCTCAGGGGGGTCGCTGTCCCGCAGGTAGAGCCGTTGACAGGTGTCGAGGGCGGTCAGGGCAATATCTAGGGCTGTATGCCCTTCGGCATTCTGAAGAGCCAAATTGGTGCCCGCCTCGATCAGGTCTTCCACCAGGGATACATTAGCCACATCGTAGACATAGGCCCGCACCGCTCCCATCAGGGGAGTCCAGCCCTCGTCGTTGACCGCATTGGGGTCGGCCCCAGAGTTGAGGAGGCAGCGCATCGCAGTGTAGTTTGGCCCCAGGCTGTTCCAGGTCCAATCCTCTGCGACGGCTAGGTGTAGCAAAGTCAGGCCTTCTTCACCCCGTAGTTTGGGGTCGCATCCCGCCTCCAGCAACAGGTCGAAGCTACGGACAATGTCTTGATCGAACTCACGGTTCCAGCGGCTGCATAGCCCCTCTAGAGGCGATCGCCCCCAATGGGGATCACTGCCACACTGAAGTAGCCGCTGAATCATTGAGGAGGCATAGTCTATCACCTCATTGAAAGCGGCGTCGTACAAGCGGGTACGATTCTCCCAGCACTGGGCGGAATTCGGATCAGCGCCGTGGGCGATGAGCAGGTGTAGTACCTCTAGCAACGCCGCCTCGTTGGGAAAATTGAAGCCTACTTCTCTCGCAAGGAGGTGTTGAAAGGCGTCGTTGTTGTTGTCGTCGCAAGAATGAACTTGGGCCCCAGCCTCTAGCAGCAGGGAGGCCACGGCGGTGCTACAGACCTGCATTAAGGGTCTCCGCCCCCCTTCATCTTGAAGATTAGGATCAGCGCCATCGGCCAACAGCAGAGCCACCTGATCAGCTGAGTCGTCGGCGACAGCACAAAACAAAGGGATTTGCCAAAAGGGCAACGGGCTGCGGGCCATGGTGGTACGTCTGGATAGAGACAGTCCTACTCAAGCCACTGCTTTACGCGCGACAGACTCTTCCAGTCGGGTTTACGAACCAGACCATCGTTGATGCTGTCCATCACTTCCTTTTTCAGATCGTCGGCGACGGTCATAACTTGGCCAGCGATTTCGACATGCTCGCGCACGCCGGGCTTACCCGAGTCGAGCATGGCCACCGCCAGGTTCACCCGTCCTTGAGGATCTTGAGGGTTGAGCTTGACAGCTTTTTGAGCAGCTTTGAGGCCGGCGTTGGGCTTGTCGGTCAGCAGGTAGAGCCAAGCCAGGCAGGCCCAGGCGGCAGCGCTTTTGGGGGCGCGATCGCACACCTCTTTAAATACGGGAATCAGCTCAGCGGGATCTTCGCCCTTTTTGTAGCGCTCGATGCCCTCATCGAACAGGGTTTCTACGGTTTGAGTCATAGTCAATGAACTATCTAAAGCGATATCCAGCAAAGCACAGAATGTAGCCCCGTAGGGTGCCCTTACGCCCCAAAGGACTTACCGCAGCCGCAGGTCTGGACGGCGTTGGGGTTGGTGAACTGAAAACCGCCGCCGATCAGCGCGTCGCTGTAGTCGAGCATGAGACCGTAGAGGTACAGCAGGCTCTTTTTGTCGCAGATCACGCGAAAGCCTTCGTAGTCGTAGACTTCATCGTGCTCGTTGATGTTGGCGGGATCTTCAAAATCCATGGTGTAGGACATGCCAGAGCAGCCGCCCTGGCGTACTCCTACCCGCAGGCAGAGTTCTTTATTGCCCTGGGACTGTTGGAGGGCCTTGACGTGCCGCAGGGCCGTTTCCGACATCAAAATGCCTCTGGTTTGTTCGGTGGCTTGAGCCATTGCAACCTTTCGATGTAAGTACAGCTTCTACCATCATAAACAGAGTCACCCCAACCGCAGCCAGAGCAGCCTAAATTGTTTTGAAATCTAACACTTTCGTCGTCTAGGCTTAGCTGATACCGCCAAGAATTTCTATAGTTTATAGCAACCGCACCGGGCTTCCCCTCCCCGGGAGGGATGCTAGATGAGGTGCAGTGTCTCAATTTAGGGGACTGCACTGAAGGGCACGCGGTTGAGTTGCTGTGGGCAGTTGATGATTAAACTTGGCTATGCTGACCAAAGCCGTGCTCAAGCCAGCGGTAGCTTAACCATCCGTTCCATCTGTCGTTATCGTTAGCCCATGACTCGATTGAACCGCATTACCATCGATCGCCTGAAGCGGTTGCCCCGTGTAGCCAGCGTATGGGAGGGCGATCGCCGTTCGGTGGGCGGTTTGATGGATGACGATGGCGGTCTGCGCCAGCGCCATACCGAAACCAGCGACTGCATTCTCTGGGTTGATAGCAGCCGCGGCGCGGTGCGGGGGCTGACCATTGTGCCCACTACCTGCGGCTACGAGCCAGTGGTGCGCACGCTGTTGCAGGCAATTGAGTCGCCCCAGGGCAACCTCGCCCCAGCGCGGCCCCACAAGATTGTGGTTAGCGATCGCGAAATTCAGTTTTACCTGCGTGGGGCGCTCCAGGGGCTCGATATTGCCATCGACTATGCCCCCGAACTGCCCCTGATCGACGAGCTGTTCAACGCCCTGCAGCAGTCGGCCGAGATGACTGAGGCCGAGCTGCCCCCCCGCTACGCCGAGGCCATGATCGACAAGGCCATGGAGATCTGGGAACTCGCCCCCTGGAACACCCTCAACGAGCAGCAGGTGCTCGCCGTTGAGCTAAACACCTGGGATCTCGATACCCTTTACGTGTCGATGCTGGGCATGGGCGGTGTGGAGTATGGTCTGCTGATGTACCGCTCCCTCGACTCGCTCAAGCAGTTTCGCCAGCGGGTGCTGATGGGGCAGCAGTCGCCTAAACAGATGCAGGAAGCCTTTTTAGAGCAAGACTGTCTGTTTCTCAACTTCGAACTATTTGATGACGAACCCTTTCCCGACATGCCCCAGCCTGTGAGCTGGCTAGCCTCGGCTCCAGAGGCAGTGCAGCCCGACTTTGGCAGCATTCACCCCCTGGAGGGCATGCGCAGCCAGCTCGCCGACGAAGAAGGAGCCACGTTTCTAGTAGTGCTGGAGGCTCTCCAGCGTTTTATCACTCGCTACCGGGCTCAGCTTGAAAAGCCTCCCCTCAAGGCGCTCCAGAGTAGCTATAAAATTCCTAATCCCGAGAAAAATGGCGGTACGTCGCCGTTGAAGGTGACGGTTAAAACCCTGCCTGAAGTGACCGCAGAGCTGGCCGCCGACGACGATGATGCCCTTGGCGACGACGGCCCTGAGGGCCTGGTTAATTTTCCGGTGCTGCGCGATGACTATGTGCCCGAGGGGGCGATCATCATCCTCACCCAGTTTCAGCAGCAGGTGCTCAACGATCTGCGCCATGACGCGGCGATCGCCTTTCAGAACCTAGAGGGCAAATGGACCCACAATGGCACCGCCAACTCCCCCGATCTACCGGTGGTGCTGATTCAGACCTCGCGGCCCAAGGCCAAGACCCTAATCCAGCAGCTGCAACAAGCCCAGGGCGTACAGGCCGTGTGCTTCAACCCCGGCAGCGACCCCTTCAGCGGCGAGGCCTTTGAACTGGGCATGCTGCAAACCGGCGATGGCGAGCTGCACCTATTCGCCGAATACGAAACCAACGGCAGCACCGATCGCCACCTGCTGGAGCGCTGGGATACCTGGCAGAGGGAGTGTAACGGGACTTGTGCGGTTATTATTGCCAGCGGCATTACCGGCAGCAGCAAAGGCAAACCCAGCGTGAAAGATATTTTGGGTGTGTTTGAAGCCCGCTGCAAAACGCCAAAGGATTTGCACCTGCCGCCGCTGATGTTGCAGTACGCGTCGGAGTGGGAGTTGGACTAGGGAAGGTAAGGGGGTGGATGAGTAGAGGGTGGATGGGTAGGTGGAGATATCAGACCCAGTAGTTGTCTAGGAAATTCTGGCGGAGAGGGCTTTGGCTGAGGCATCTATAGGTTGCACTAGTGCTTTTGTGGCCTTGGCCAGCGAGAATTTTGAGCAGTTGGTGGGTTTTTATAGCGAATTGCTTGATCAATCGGCTCGGCCTTACCAGCGCGATCGCTATGCCGAGTTTCAGCTGCCGGGGCTGAGGCTGGTGATCTTTAAGCCCAAAACCGACCAGATCAGCCAGTTTGCCGCTCCTAGCAGTGGCGCAATGAGCCTGTGTTTAGAGGTGACGGATTTGAATGGGGCGATCGCCCATCTCACTCACCTAAGCTATGCACCCCCTGGCCCTGTGCTGACGGCATCCCACGGTCGCGAGGTCTATGCCTACGACCCCGACGGCAATCGGCTGATTTTGCACCAAGGTCTCGCCGAGCAGGGCTGAATGCTTAGCCCACAGAGATTTCTGCCCTAAGATTTCTGGGAAACGTGGCAGTATTGAAAGGGATATGCCCTTTGGGGCTCCTCCGCAACGTATGCCGGTAATCGTGGCCAGGTGGGCTAACCCATGAGACCCCAAGACCCCAACTTTCCTTCAGAAATTCCGCCCATTCCGCCCCCGCGCAACACCGATCAGACGGCGCAAGGGGATGGCGCTGGGCCAGCGTTCCCCAATGACCCCAGTGCTGAGGCTAGGGAGGCGCTACCCCTCGAAGTTGTCGACGATGACGTTGCTGGGCCGGATGGACAAGATTGGGTTGGGGAGGATGCTTTAGCAGAGCCAGTGGTGGGCGATCGTGAAACACGTCCGAAGGACAATCGTGCCTCCAGACTAGCTGCCGAAGCTGCCCCCTACAGCCCCGTCTCAAACAACGGCCGCTCCGCCTCGCCAGACCCGGCCCCCTGGACCGACAGCGACTTAGAAGATTTGGAAGATCCGCTGCCGGTGCCGACCTCAGAGCCCCAGCTCACTGACATTGACCGGCGGCAGATGCCTAACAGAGCCACTGGTTACAAAAATACCCGGCCGGTGGCCCCGGCAGAAGACGTTTGGGCCGATACCGGCATTCCCTACCAACCGAAGGAGCTGGGCGTGGTTGATCAACTGCTGCTGCTGCTGGCCGAGGGGGCAACCCTGTGGAAGAAAGGCCTGCGGTGGGTGCGATCGCAGCTACCCCCCGACCTTCAGCGAAAGCTTTCAGACGGCATGCTGACCGCCATTGCCCTGGGCCTGTTGATGCTGTTGTTGGCCCTTTGGAATCCCCTGGGCGCCAGGCGAGGCGAACCGGTTATCGCCTCAGAACCCCTGCCTCAGATTACGGCGGCAGAACCTGGTGTTGACGACCTATTTGCGGCCCCCATTCCCACCGCAGAGCAGCCTGTCCCTGCCCCCGCGCCCGTGGTTGAACCCACGCCTGAGCAAAGTTTAATTACCGACATTCAAAACCGGGTTAGCAGCATTAGCCGCTCCTACGGGGCGGGGCTGATTCAATCGGTGGAGGTCAATCTACCGGAAAATACCCTGGGCGTGAATGTCGCCGAAGCTTGGTACGGTTTGCTGACCAGCCAGCAAAATGACGTGGCCCAAGACATCTATGCCCAAGCCCAGGGGCTCAAATTTGGCACCCTGCAACTGCGCGACCCTGAGGGTGTAGTGGTGGCCCGCAACCCAGTGGTGGGGCCAAACATGGTGATTTTGCGACGGCTGCGATCGGTGGATGCGGACTGGCGCACGCAGTAGTGGGGCAGATAAGTGCATGGTCAGCTCCTTCGACTCCGCTCAGAGGCAGAGTTGAAGAGACAGAGTCTTGAGCGAAAATTAAGCAGGGGCAGCTCTCAGTAACATTTTTGGAGTGACGGCATGACCTGGCAACCTGTCGGGAGATGGCTGCGACCTCGGACCTTAGCTCTAGGTGGGCTAAGTCTGGGCTTGACTGTGCTGAGCGGACTGCCTGTGCAGGCGGCTGAAGCAATTTTCTTTAGCTACGGCCCGGTAGAGCGAGCTGTGAGCACCAGTTCTCTAGAAACCCTGATTGAGTCAGGAGAACTTACCGATGACCTGGCCTTCTACGTCGATTTAGTCGGGCTGAGCGAGGCCGAAGTGGCTCAACTGCGCGAAAACCTCGATCGCCCGCTAGAGGTAGATGGGGTGCTGCTATCCCGTTTTCTCTACACCAGCGTGGGCGAGGAGCTGCTTGACCAGGTGGGGGTAATTCTCAAAACCCGGGCTGGCGGCAATGGCAAACTGTCGCTGCGGGCGGCGCTGATTCAAGCGGCGACTTCACCGGAGGGGCTGTCGGCCATTAATGTGGTGCGATCGCTGCCCACCGATATGCAGATCAGTATTAACGACGCCCAGGCGGTGGCCAGCGCCGTCGAGCGCATCGTGAACGCCACCACCGACTCCATTGTTCAGCTAGAGCAGATCACGGTGAGCCAGGCCGCCCAGCAGCCCCCCATCGACTATGCCAACCTAGCCGATTTGACCGTTCCCGGCCCGGCGAGGGTGCAGATTCAGCGGTTTGAGTTGACCGATACCCAGCGCGATGGTCAAGGACCGGCCCCTGGGGGCCATCGCCAGCTCTACATAGATGTTGTGCGCCCCCGCCAGTGGCGGGGCCAGGCTCCGGTGATGGTGTTTTCCCATGGGCTGACCTCTAGACCCGAGGCGCGGCACCAGTGGGCCTCCCACCTAGCTTCCCATGGCATTGTGGTGGTGCTGCCCCAGCACCCCGGCAGCGATGCCCAGCAGGTGGCTGACTTTCAGGCGGGCCTCAGCAGCGACGTGTTTGAGGTGCAAGAGTTTATCGATCGCCCCCTCGACATTACTTTTGTGCTCAACGAGCTAGAGCGGCTCAACCCCACAGAGTTTGAAGGGCGGCTCAAGCTCGACCAGGTGGGGGTGGGGGGGCACTCGTTGGGGGGTTACACGGCTCTGGCGGTGGCCGGGGCAGAGATTAACTTTGACCATCTCCAAGAAGTTTGCGATCGCAGCTTCATTTACCTAAATACGTCGCTGCTATTGCAGTGTCAGGCGCTAGAGCTGCCTCGGGAGACCTACCGCTTTCGCGACCCCAGGGTTAACTCAGTGCTGTTGGTCAACCCGGTCAACAGCAGTATCTTTGGCCCCGAGGGGCTAGCGGCGGTAACGGTGCCGGTGATGGTGATTGCGGGCAGCCACGACCCCGCTACCCCCGCCGTGTTTGAGCAGTTTCGCACCTTCCCGTGGTACACCACCGAGAATCGTTCCCTGGCGCTGATCGAAGGGCAGGCCCACATTGACTTCTCAGCGTTAGATGCGGGTCTGTCGCACCTGCTGTCTGCCCTGCCGGGGCTCACCCTAGCCGAGCCGGAGGTGATCGATCGCTACATGAATGCCCTAGGCCTAGCCTTTGTCGGCCGCTACGTGGCCCGCCGACCTGAGTACGGGTTGTATTTGCGATCGGGCTACGACAGCTACCTCAGCCAGGGTGAACCCTTTCGTCTATTTATGGTGAATGCGGGTGCAGAGGTGGAGCAGCAATTGATCAACCCCCTCGATGAGCTCCTCCAACCGCTAGAACTGCCCGACGGTGAACCGGAAGAACTGGGGGAACCGGGAGAATCGGAAGAATAAAAGGCCAACAATTTAAGAGCCTCAACCGGCCTCTACAGCGACCCAAAGGCCATTGTCGTTCCGGTGTTGGCCCACCATCATCCCCTGAACTCCAACCTAATGACTTGCCAGAATGCGGGTTGGATGATCAGGGTTGGCAGGCTGAAGGACAAGCTGCGGATCGCCCTCGTGTTGGTAAACATGTTTAAGGGTAGTCCCTTCACCCTCAATCAAAACCACCGCGATTTTACCGGGTCGGACAGCCCAAAGATCGTTGGTAGGGCGAACAACGACGATATCGCCATCAAAAATTTGGGCGTTTACCATACTGTCACCGCTAACCTGAAGAGCGTAGTCACCTTCTCGGTAGCGCCTGCCGTCCAGTCGCACCCGCTCGAAAAATCTTTCAGGGTGCTCCGTGAGATAGCCCGCTTGGACAATTCCTTTTAGGGGCAACTCACCGTACAGCATGCAAATTGCCCGCGCTTGCCCCTGAGCTCTGGCAATAAACCCCTTCTGCTGCAATCTGTCTAATAAGTCTTGAACAAAGGATGTGGAGGATTCTGGCAGAGCCGATTTCATCTCTCGAATAGTGGGGGCATAGCCATACAGATGGATCCACTGCCTCAAACAATTGTGCAAACGGCGCTCTGAAGGGAGAAGAGTCATGAGTCAAACTAATACATTTGCACTAACTTACCATTCAGTAGTTGATGTATCAATAGGTTCATATGTTCTGCGTACAAATGTAGAATCTATAGCTGCAAAAAAGCCCGGCTGGGATCTCAGCCGGGCGTCAGGAGCAAACTGCAATTGCTTGTTCAAAGAGGCGGAGGCTTTTGAGAGCCTGCGCGCCCACGGCAAAAGCGGTACCGAGGGCTAGATTTCTGCCACAGCGCGCTCGATCAACCGACGGGCCAGGGTTTGAGTACCGGTGTGCTCGTAGTACTTCACTGACATATCGAGGAACGCGCCTAGGTAGTCGAGCTTGCCCTTAGAGCCCTCGATAAAGCCGCCCAGGTTGTCGACCAGTTTGCTTTGGGTGATGTTGTGATCGGTCACAAAGCGATCCATCCAGCCCTTGGTCGACTCAAAACTCTCAGTCATAAACGACAGCTTGGCCTTGTCGTTGCCGCCGGGAATTTCGTTTTTGATGCCCTTGAAAGTCTGGTTGCTTTCCAGGTCGCTGGCCCCCATGCTCTTAATGGCGTTGAGCGCCTTGGACGAAAAGTCAGCCCCCAGGGGAATAATGCCGTCGAAGCTGACTAGGGCAGCCATGCGCACCAGCGACTCGCTACTGTAGTCGCCCAGGGCGGCGAGAAAGTCGCCTAGGCTATCGCCGGGAATACCGCTAATTTTGCAGAAAGCCACCACCTCGGCTACCAGCTTCACCACCAGGTCGATGGTTTGGGCTTTTTCGGGCTTGGGGGAGAGGTTTTTGAGAAAGCCCAAGAAGGTGTCTTGGCCAATGCGGTTGGCTAGCGCCGCCGCCCCCAGCAGCCCGGAGGCCGAGTCTACAGTTTCGTACAGCCAGAGGGCGCTCTGGTAGCCCTGCTTTTTGTCGTTGAAAAGGGCGATCGCCCGTTCGCCAATCGCCTGCACCATGGCCTCATCGGTTTCACCCGTGACGGTTTTGATGGTGTTGTCAAAGCCCACCAGGTTATTCCACTGGCCGGGCACAAAGGTGTCGAGGGTCTTCAGTGCCCGCACGGTCAAGCCCCCAGTGGGAAGCTTATCGACAATTTCGTAGATTTTTTTGCTCACAACTTACTCCTTAGGTCTGCCCTAGTTTCTGGATCGCCGTCATTGCCGTTTGCATAGCTAACTCCCTAGGAGGCGGGCTGAAGACTGGGGGACACGCTCGGCAGCTTCACCCTAGGTAACTTAAATCCGTCCTTGGGCCGAGTCGGGGCGGCGGTGGGAGATTGGGGGAGCGCTGCGGAGGGCTTGGCGCCGGGGTTAATTGCCCCTTTGAGCTGGGCTAGACCTTGAAGGTCAAACTTCTCTAGCCAGGCCGCTCGGTCTTCTTTGGTAAAGGAGGGATCGCGAGAGAGTACCTTGACTTGGTAGCGATCGTTCACCAGCACTCCAGTAGCGGTGCTGCCTTGCTCTACGGTCGGAAAGCCGCCGATAGACTGAGTGGCAGCGCTGTATTTCTCCGCTGAGCCAGGCACGCTGGTGGTATCGCTAATCGTGAGCATGGCCACGGTCTTGCCATCCTGCTCAAGCTTATACTCAGCAAACCCTTTCTTTTCCTGGTAGGGAGTGACGTTGTAGCCGCTCTGGTTGTCTGGGAAAAAGGCGTTGAAAGTGCCGCCCTTTTCGGCTTTCTTGTCGACCGCCGCAGGGGAACCAAAACCAGTAGTGTCGTCTTGCACCTGGTCGTATTTAGATGGAGCTGACGTGCAGGCGCTAACCAGCAGCACTAGGCACACCATCAGGGGCGCTAGCCGCCGCAACCAGCGGGTAAAACTCATAACTTTCTCCTTAAACAGGCAAGTGGCTAATGCCCTAGAACGCTCTAGGGCTACTTGGCGATTATCGTTGACCCTGGCACAGAAACATAAAGCTTGCGTAAGCAAAAATTATTTCTTACCAAAAAGAACGGAGGTATTCAGTCTAGTCTGCAAAATTAAGCCGCTATTTGACCGTAGCTACTTCGGGCTGATCAAGCATTATTTTTCCAGTGTGCTTCTGGTTGAATGCTCACTTCAAGGCGGTTCCCAATTCTCGGCTGCCGCAGACTATACGCCTCATGTACCGCACCCCTCTCCTATCTTAGAGGCCCAGGGCCACCTTAAACTTGGCTAGAGCAACGGCTTCAGTGGTGCTGACCTTATTGCTACCAGTGCCAAACAGCCCTTCACCAGCCGCAGCGGCAACGGCAGCGCCGCAGTCGTAGACAAACTGCTTGTACTCGGCGACTTCCTCAGGGGAGGCTTTGCCTTCGACTAAGGTCAGGGCGGCGCTAATGTCGGCGATCGCGCTGTCGATCATGGCTCCCGATTTGACATCCTCGGGCTTGATATCAGGCTTGTCGAGCTTGACCTGATTACTCTTCATGGTTTCTTCTGAGAAAGCCGCTTGAATGATGGAGTTGGCGGGATATTTTTGGGCAGCCCCAGCAATTTGTTTTGACATCGCCGCCGCTTCAATGGCCGTAGAGACAATGCCCATGTCAACCATGGCCACCGAAAGCCCGGTCATCATCGGCGCTTTAACCAGTGTTTGTAGCTCTGCGGTCGTGTAGCTGCTCATGGTTTACCTCGTGGAGGACGGTCTTGGCATAGATACTAAACCACTCAGTCTCCTTTGAGGGTTAAGCAAAAACGATGAGAAACCCACAAGGGATTGCTTTTAAAGGGTTAGGTCGGGCGGCCAGCCACACTCCACCCTCCTGACTTGTAATGAAGCAATGCTGAAAATCATCCTTAGCCAGGGCAGTCTTAAATTGGCAGCGTTAAGATTAAAGCGCTACAGCCTGTTTTTCCAGTTTTTGTGGCTTTGATACCGCGATGGTTCTACAGAGGCGGTCTTACGCCTTCTCCTGCTGAAGAGGCTGCGCCACGACCATCGCACTGACTCTTGAGGAGGATCTATGCCCGCAGTCACTCAGTCTCCCTACACCCAGGAGCAGATCAAGGTTTGGCTCCGGGGGCTGCTCACCCTGGCCTGGGCCGACGGCAACTTTGACGACGACGAAAAGGCGCTGATCGCCACTATTACCGAAGACGAACTGGCTCCCGAGCTCGATTTTGAGCATTTTGAACCCGTTACCCCTGCCGAAGTGGCCCGTGTGCTCGGCTCTGAGCCCAACGTGGCGGAAAACTTTTTGCGCATGGCGGTCATGGTAGCCCTGTCCGACGGGGTGTATTCCGTAGAAGAAGACTTGCAGCTCCAGGCGCTGTGCCAAGCCCTGAACCTGCAAGATACCGTGCTCACCTCGGTGCGATCGACCATATACAGCCTCAAACCGGAGAATGCCGAGATTGCTGCTGAACTGCGCCCCCCAGTAGTAGGCAAAATTGACCCCCTCAAACCCGCTCGCGAATGGCTCGATCAGCTTGAGGTGCACGACCCGCGCCTGGCCCGGTTTGTCTGCAAACTGATCCCGTCCCAGTGCCCCTTTGAGCGTGATGTGGTGCTATTCAATAAAAAGCTGGTGCACATTCCACCCATGTGCAAAATTAACCCGCTGTACGAGCAACTGGTGGGGCTACGCTTTCGCGCCTTGTCTTACTTGGCTGATGACTGCGGCGAAGACGTGACGCCGCTGCTGTAGACGGTTGCCTATTGGTCTGCTGCCCCCTGAGCCAAGCCGAGGGGACAGCAGACGATTAACACTAAAACCTAGAGACTTTCGGGTTCTTTGCCGGAGACTACGGGGGCGATCGCACTGAGCTTGAGTTCGGGGTGGTCAGACTGAATCTGCTGACAGTTCCACTCGTTGCGGAATAGGAGAACCGGGCGATCCCAGCTGTCTTTGACGGTGACGGTGTTGAACAGTCGGCCGACTTTTTCCAAAGCCTCCCAGTCGCCGTCGACCCAGCGGGCTACGGCGTAGGGCAGCGGCTCAATGCGGGTTTCAACGTTGTACTCGTTTTGCAGACGGTACTGCACCACCTCTAGCTGAAGCTGACCCACCGCCGCCAGAATAGGGTCACGCTTTGACTCGTCGGCGGAGAACATGATTTGCACCGCCCCTTCTTCGCGCAGCTCTGATACGCCCTTTTGGAACTGCTTGTATTTAGAGGGGTTGGGGTTCTTCAGGTAGGCAAAGATCTCTGGAGAGAAGCAGGGGATGCCGTCGTACTCCAGCCGCTTGCCTTGGTAAATGGTGTCGCCGATCGCAAACACACCGGGGTTATTGAGACCAATCACGTCGCCCGGATAGGCTTCTTCAAGGGATTCCCTGCCCTGGCCAAACAGCTTTTGGGGGTGCGACAGACGCACCGATTTGCCGCTGCGAGCGTGGCTCACCACCATATCTTTCTCAAACTTGCCGGAGCACACCCGCACAAAGGCGATGCGATCGCGGTGTTTGGGGTCCATGTTGGCCTGAAGCTTAAACACGAACCCTGAGAAGTCTTCATTGGTGGGGGAAATTTCGCCTAAAGTGCTGCTGTGGGCTGAGGGCTTGAGGGCGTAGTCGAGAAAGGCGTCAAGAAACAGCTGCACACCAAAGTTGGTCATGGCGCTGCCGAAGAACACTGGGGTTTGCTGCCCGGCGTGGACGGCATCGAGATCCAGCTCTGGCCCGACTTCTTCGATCACCTCCAGCTCTTCTTTGAACTGGTAGTAGAGGTCCTGGTCGAGCAGGTCTTCGATGCGGGGATCGCCAATATCTAGCACCGTATTCTTGGCCGCTTTTTTGCCGTGAATGCTGCGCTCAAACAAGTGAATCTGCTGGTGACGACGGTCAAACACGCCCTTGAAGCGATCGCCCATGCCGATGGGCCAGTTGACTGCGTAGGTTTGCAAACCCAGTCGTTGCTCAATCTCATCCAGCAGTTCTAGGGGTTCGCGGGCGGGGCGATCCATCTTGTTGAAGAAGGTGAAGATGGGCAGCGATCGCATGCGGCACACTTCAAATAGCTTCAGGGTTTGCGGCTCTAGACCCTTAGCAGCGTCTTCGAGCATCACCGCGTTGTCGGCGGCAGCCAGCGTCCTGTAGGTGTCTTCGCTAAAGTCTTGGTGACCCGGCGTATCGAGCAGGTTGATGGTGTAGCCGCCGTAGGCAAACTGCAACACCGTGGAGGTGATCGAAATCCCCCGCTGCTGCTCCAGCTCCATCCAGTCGGAGGTGGCGCTGCGCTGGGCTCGCTTGGCCTTCACCGCCCCAGCTTCTTGAATAGCGCCTCCGTAGAGCAGCAGCTTTTCGGTCAGCGTTGTTTTACCGGCGTCGGGGTGAGAAATAATGGCAAAATTGCGCCGTTGCTCTACCGCTGCGGCAATATCGGCGGAGGTGGCGGCGGTAGAAACGGCGGCGTCAGTCATGAACTAGCGTACTCGTGCGTGTGAATGGATACGTCTTTTAATTGTACGGGCTGACCTGGGTTTTGATGGGCGAGGTGCTGAGCGGACGGCCTAAAGCAGAGCGAACAGGCTGAGTACTAGGGGCAGCAGTTTGGTGCAGGCCTCGGCTAGCTTTGAGGCATCGGTAAGGGTCTCGGTCATGCCTTTGAGGGTGGTAGTGGCGCGTTTGACGATACCTTTGGTTTTGTCATCGGGGTTGGGTTCAGTGCCTGCGGTGGCAATGCGAGCCACGGCTTGCAGGGCTTCGGCTTTTTCCTCGTTGCTGAGTTCGCCGTCGGTTTCTACGGCGGTTTTGAGCTGGGTGAGAATGTCGCGCAGGTCGGGCTGGTCGGGAGCAGCGGGCGCAGGAATTTGATTGAGCTGGTTGGTGACCTGGCCGCTGATTTGCCCCAAGTTAAGGGTGCTGCCCGATAGGTTGACGTCGCCCCCGGCGTAGAAGCTGCCGTCGCCTGTGTTAATGGGGTTGTTCATATTGTTAATTTGTACGCTGGATAAAAATCGACTGAAGCCCAGGGAAATATCTTTAATGTCGTCGGCTCGGCGCTTTTCGGCTTCGAGTTGGGCAGCGGCGGTGGCGGCAGTGAGGCGGGCTTCATACACTTCGTCCCAAGTGCGCTCGATATCGGCTTTGTTGGTGGCTTCGGGCACTTGAATGGTAACTAGGACATCGTCGCCCTTGCGCTCAAAGCCCTGAATGGAGTCGGCGGTAATGTCGGGGTGCGTTTCGATAATGCTCTGAAATGCTGCCTTAAACGAGTCAGGGTTGACCCCGTTGCGAATGAGCAACTGCACGGTGTCGAGCATGTCTTTGAAGAATTTTTCAAAGTCGCCGGGCTGAAAGTCTTTGTCAGGATTATGGGGTCGCCGCTCTCGGTCGCCCCGCCCGTCAGGCTGCTTTCGCAGAAACACATACTGGCAGTCGATGTCTTTGAGAATGGTGGTGCTGTCGATGTTCCAGGCTTCGAGGCAGGCCCCGGTGAGTTGGGCAGCGGTGAGGTCAGTGCCGACGCAGTTGGCCTCGGTCAGCGTGGCCTCGTGAAGTTCGGCGTAGTGCAGTATTGCCCCACTTAGATTTGCACCAGTGAGATTGGCACGGTGGAGCTTGGCCCCGGCCAGGTTTGCCCCGCGCAGATCGGCGTTGCTTAGGTCTTGGTCGATGCCGTTGAGGGTGGTGAGCAGCAACCGCACGCGTGGGTCTTGCAGGATGGCGATGCCTAGGCGGGCGCGATCGAGCTGTTGAGCCTGGTGCCAGCGAACGTGGGTGAGGGTGGTGGGCCGCTGGCACCAATCGGCAAAGTTAGCGCTTTTGAGGATGGCATGGGCCAAGGTGCCCCCGGTGAGATCTGCGCTGCTAAAGGTGGTACCCCCCAGGGCCGTAAAGGCTAATCCAATAATGCGAAGATTCTCAAATTTTGGATCTCCTCTATGGCTTTTTCGACTGATATAGAGTGAAAGTAGTAAGTTTGCGAAAGCGAAAGCGAATGCAAAAACGACAGCAAAAGAAACAGCGACAGCGAAAGCGACAGCGCCAGCAATAGCGCCAGTAACAGCGAAAGCGAAAGCAAAAACAACAGCGCCAGCGCCAGCAACAGCGCCAGCAACAGCAATAGCGCCAGTAACAGCGAAAGCGCCAGCGAAAGCGAAAGCGACGGCAACAGCGAAAGCGCCAGCGAAAGCAACGGCAACAGCGAAAGCACTAGCGAAAGCAACGGCGAAAGCGAAAGCGCTAGCAAAAGCGACAGCGACAGCGAGAGCGACGCTTCCTAATGCTTTTAACGTGAAGCCTTGGCGGGCAATCGTTAAGAAAACGACGATGACTAGAACTGAACTGACTAGTCCTGCAATCAGGAATTCCTGAGAACCTTCAGTCAGCAGGTATCCAATCCAAGCTCCGGCAAAGCCTTGCAGAAATCCTGTAATGACGGAGATAAGAACGATTAAGAGCAACTGACCGACAACCCACCGCCGTTGCAACCCGGCCCTAGCGTGGCTAAAGTTTACTTCTTCCAGCGTCGCTTCCACAAACCGGGCGCTGCGAATATCTGCCCCGCTAAAGTCAGCTCTCGACAGATCTACCCTATGAAAATTGCACCCGCGCAGCACCGCACCGCGAAAGTCGCGTTCTCCGGCGGCGTAGAGGCGGGTGACTTCAGTGGCGCTCAGGCGTTTGCCCTGGTACCGGCCTGGCTTAGTCAATGAGTAGATCTCGTGTGGGTTGCTCTCAATTTAAGCGCAACCCACCCTAAAAGGCACTACCCACGCAGTTACGCTGCCTAACGACAGAGAAAACCCCGGTTTTTAAGGGCAGGGCCAGGGCTTGAGGCACGGCGCAGCAGAAACCTGGTTTCTAGCAGAGGCGATAGCATAGCCACCAATCACCAGATAGCGCACCTCATTATCGTTTAACGACTGTACAAACTCTTTGAAATCTTGGTTCAGCACCGTATTTCCAGAGGTGGTATTGCTGCCGGATAGACTCTAAAGCTTTTAGTCTGTCTGTATGGGGTTGGCTACGCCAATAGGTAGCATCTTGCTTGGGTGCATGAAGGCTAGCTCTTGTAACCACCATCTGCATAGCGCAAGGCTTTGGAACAACCACAACTGGTATTTTCTCCCTAGCTAAACCCATTGTAAATCACCTGGATAGCCTAGGGTGTCTAGGCTCCCGTTCAGAAACCAGCGCACAGATTGGTGCCGCGACCGGCGAAAAATTCGCTACCCTAAACGGTCGTGTAGCGTAGGCAGCAACAAGGATGGCAGCAATGGAGATAGTAGGCAAAATTGCGGTGGGTTTAGCCCTCGGGGCGACCCTAGTCAGCGGCGGGCTAGGGCCAGCTCTGGCGAAGATGCCAACGCCGACGGCGGCAGAAGTCAGCTTAGACAGCCGCCTGAAGCAGACGCGATCGCAGTCCTACCGCTATGCCATGCTGGCGGGCTACTCCGCCGCCGAACTGGGAGACTACCACACGGCATTGATCAACTTTCGCCGGGCGCTGACGTTTCGGCCGGGTGATCGCTACGCCAACGCCGGCATACGCAATATGCAAACCTATATCGCCCAAGAGCGGGCCGAGGCCGCCAAACAGGCCGAAATTGTCCAGCGCCAGGCAACTTTAGCCAGGGCTGTGGAAGCCAGCGATTGGGCCTGTGCCGCTGCCTCGGTCGATCGCTTAGTGGTGCTGATACCGCCCACCTCCGCCGATCGCGCTCGGCTGATTGCCTACCGAGGCGAGCTTGCCGGGTTCATTCAGGCCAGGGCCAACTTAGAGCAATGGTCTACAGTTTGCCCCGGCGGTCAGGTTTAGTCGGTCAACGCTCCCTGAGGGATGAACATCGACGCGGCATAATAACTATTGGGTTCACACCCAGCTGTCTTTGCCCCATTGTCTTTTGCAAATGAACTACCTGGTTGCCGTTTTAGACAATCGCATCAAAGCCGAAGAAGCCTACAGCGCCCTTGAAGAAGCCAGTCTGCCCACAGATAACTTCGACATCTTGGGCAAAGGCTTCAAGAGCGCCGACGAATACGGGCTTGTCGACCCCGCCGACCAGGCCTGGAATCAAATTCGACTGATGGCGGTGTGGCTGGTGCCCTTTGGTTTCGCTGCTGGGTTCATGTTCAACATCATTACCGGGCTAGATACCTTTGCCTTCACGGGGCGGTTGGGCAACCAGATCATCGGTGGGTTGCTCGGGGCGATTGGGGGATCGATGGGAGCCTACTTTATTGGCGGCGGCATGGGCATTCTCGGCAGTGGCGATGCCCTCTCGTACCGCAACCGACTCGATGACGGCAAATTTTTAGTGGTAGTGCGCGGCTCCGAAGCAGTGATTCGCCAGGCTACCCCCATTCTGCGCAAGTTTCGTCCCGAGAATATCCAGGGCTACACAGGGAGATAGGGGCTATGCCATCTTCCAAAACCGCCGATGTGATCGTGATTGGCAGCGGCATTGGTGGCCTGTGCTGTGGCGCGCTGCTGGCCCGCTATGGCTATAGCGTCACCGTCTGCGAAAGTCACACCATTGCGGGCGGAGCAGCCCACGGCTTTGAGCGCCAGGGGTTCATCTTTGATTCGGGGCCATCCCTCTACTCGGGAATGTCGTACCGGGCTTCCACCAACCCCCTGCGCCACGTGCTCGATGCGGTGGGCGAAGGGGATAGCATTACCTGGGCCAACTACAACACCTGGGGCGTGCGCCTGCCCGAAGGCGACTTTGACACCACCGTGGGCAACGATCAGTTCGCTGACGTGCTGCGCGATCTGCGGGGGGAGACCGCTGTTCAAGAGTGGCGTCGCCTGCAAAAAGCGATGGTGCCCCTAGGCAAAGCGGCCACTGCCCTCCCCCCCGCCGCTCTGAGGTTAGATCTGGGTGCGGTGCAAACCGTGGCTCCCTACACTTGGGAACTGCTGCGCAATGCTCCAGTGTTCACCCAGTCCAGCAAACCCTTCAGCACCGTGCTCGATCGCACCACCCGCGACCCCTTCATTCGCAACTGGATGAACATGCTGTGCTTTTTGCTGTCGGGTCTGCCCGCCGAGGGCACCAGCACTGCGGAAATGGCCTTTATGTTTGCCGAGTGGTATCGGCCCGGCGTCACGCTGGACTATCCCATGGGCGGCAGCGCAGCTCTAGTCAATGCCTTGGTGCGCGGGCTAGAGAAGTACGGCGGCACTCTGCGTTTGGGCGCTCACGTTAAAGAAATCTTGGTAGAAGGCGGGCAGGCAACGGGCGTTGCCCTCCGCTCTGGAGAAGTCCTCAGCGCAGGCACCGTGATCTCTAACGCCTCTATTTGGGACACGCTCAAGCTAGTACCCGATGGGACGCTGCCCAAGGCATTCGTAGAAGAACGCCAGGCTACTCCCGAGTGCCCTAGCTTTCTACACCTGCACTTGGGCATCGACGGCGAGGGACTTCCCCCTGACTTGGCCTGCCACTACATCACCGTAGAGGATTGGGAACGGGGCATTGACGCTCCGCAAAATCTCATCGTCATGTCGATTCCCACGGTGCTCGACCCGTCGCTGGCTCCACCGGGCAAGCACACCATCCACGTCTACACCCCCGCCACTGAGCCCTATGAACTGTGGCAGGGGTGCGATCGCCGCAGCCCCGAATATGCCCAGCTCAAGGCAGAACGGGCAGAACCCCTCTGGCAGGCCCTAGAGCGCATCATCCCCGACGTGCGCCAACGGGTAGAGGTAGAATTGGTCGGCACTCCCCTCACCCACGAACGCTTTTTGCGCTGCCACCGGGGCAGCTACGGTCCCGCCATCTCGGTTCAAGATGGCCTCTTCCCAGGGCCAAAGACCCCGCTTGAGGGGCTGCTCTGCGTGGGCGGTTCTACCTTCCCCGGCATCGGACTACCGGCGGTAGCCGCTTGCGGCTTGATGACTGCCAACACCCTGGCTTCGGTCAGCCAGCACCGCCAAATGTTGCGGGAGGTATTGGGCTAGTCGCTTCTCCGCCTACCCTAAGCGGCATCATCCTCCACGCCTAGGTTGGCTCACGCCAGAAGGTCAGATTTTCGCCAATCGGCTGCAACGTGGTGCCGGGATAGTAGAACTGCAAAATGCGAGGATAGGCCCAGCCCAGGCTGCCCAGGCGGTATGACCCAGTTTGACTCAGGCCAACGCCATGACCCCAGCCGCCGCCCACAAAGCGGTAGCCCGTGATCTGTCCTGAAGCAGGGGTACCAGGGGAAGTATTGCCCGCTGCCGGAGCCTGATACATCGGCTCGACATAGAACAGCAGGCTGCGGGGAGCCGTGAGCACCCGCACAATTTCATCCTTCTTGAGCTGCACCACACCCAGGTCGGTTTCGATATCGATCGCCTGCACCCGACCCGAGTCAGCCCGTTCTGAAACGCGCACCGATCGCACCTGGGTCAGCCCTGCCATCGGGTGCTGGCGACGGCCCAGGTAGGTTTTTAGATCTTGGGTGATTTCGGCCAAGGGGCTCTCATTGCGCCAGCGAAACAGCTCCCAGGTGTCTTCGTTGAAGCCTTTGTCGATGGCCATAAAGGCGCGAATCGCCTCCTCGGAGCTGAGGGGGTACTGGTTGATATCCCACAGGCCGTTGACGGTATCGACCACCGGGCGCAGGTAGGGGCGATCGGGGCCATCCCACACGTCGCTAAAGGCGGCGGTAATGCCCCCGGTGGTGGAAGAGTACAGGGCATCTACTAGCTCGTTTTGGTAAGTGAGCACCTGACCTTGGGTGGCTTGAATGGCCTGATCGGCCACGGGCGCGGTGCCGGTCAGCCCTCGGTAGACCTGGCACTGGGTGTCGGCGCAAAGCTCATAGTCGTCAATGGCAAAGCGGCGCAGATTGCGCAGGGCATAGGTGCGGGCCAGCACTGCCTGGGCCTGAATGGCGGGCACTGGCGCACTGGCACCAATCTCGTGGGGCACTACTCCGCGCAGGTAGGTTTCGATCGGCACGCTGTTGACTAGGGTGTAGGTGCCGTAGGTGTTGGGCTGTACCCGCAGGGTGCCGCCGTAGACGCGGGTGACGGGCGGCTCGCCGGGCTGGGTGACACGCACCCGTCCGCCGCTGGCGCGAATATCGAGGGTGTCGCGGCCGTAGCGATAGCCGTTGGCCTCAAAATAGGTGCGGGGAATTTGACCCACCACTTCGCTGTCGAGAAAGACTTCGGTAAAGCCCTGGGCTTGCAGGTTTTTGACCAGCAGGCGACGCACTAGGGGGCTGTTGTAGGTTTCACGGTTGGCCCACACTTCCCAACTGCCGGGCTGAGCGATCTCGGGCTCGATGCCGCGATCGCGCCACTGCTGGGCGCTGTATTCGGCGGTCTCAAAGCTGCGGTGGTTGCTGAGCACCACGCGCTCGCCTAGGGTGGCCTCGGGCAGTTGCTCAGGGGTGAGGCCGATCACCACTCGCGTTGCGGTTACGGTTTGGGGCTGGCCCTGGGTGTCAAAGCTGAGGGTGAGCTGCTCACCGGGCAGGGCTTCGAGGGTGATGCGGTCTTGTAGGTTTTCGCCAAAGCGCTGCACAATGCCTACTTGAATCACCGGGTTTTGGGCGGCGGGGGCGGGGGCGGCGATGGCGGTGGTGAGGGCGATCGCCATGCCGCCCACCGCTCCTAACCATCGCGATCGCCGATGGCCTAGGGGTTGAAGCTGAAGCCGGGGCGGGGAGAGCGTAGCCATAGTGCGCTAACGAAGTAGGGTGCTGCCCGCTGTTTGTGCAGTCGGGTCAGAGCAATTCTAGCGGCTCAGACCCTTAAGGGTGGGAATAGTTCCTGGGTCTATTCTCGATGGGGACAGGCAATTCCTAAACCGCCGCCTCTTACCAGCGGCACAGCTTGTGCTCCAAATCTACCTATTGTTGACTTGGGACAAGATGAAATCATATCCATGGTCAAAACGAGGGATCATTCGGCAATTGAGTTGACTGAGTTCTTCAACAATGTCGGGACTGTCAAAATCTTTGGAGTTTCGATTCAAAAAACATGCCTGCTTAGGCCTAAAATTTTGCAAGTGGCTGATGACTGATGCGTATACCAAAGCATCCTGGGGAGCTAAGTCGTACCTAGTTTCAAACTCTGCTGCACTGCTTAAAACCTCGGCTGTGAGGGCAATAATTTCGCCAACTTCCACAATGCGCTGACGGCACTGAACAAAGCGAGAGCGCTCTTCTTCGTTGCTTTGTACTAATAAACTGGCGATATCTTGAATGCTCTGAATTCGGCTGGCGTAGGATGCTGTGCGTGAAAGCTGGCTCAGTTCAGCATTCAATAATTGTTGAAGTTCACGACGGTTGCGGCTTTGGCGAGTCAACTTTTCGTGAGGTTCGGCCAAACTGTAGGCTGGCATGATGAGTTTTGCCTGCTCAGCCTCACAAAGGGAAAGAATCTGCTCGCAATCAGAGCATTGCTCTTGTTCGAAGGTCAGCTCTAGGACAAAGTTGGTTTCAGCGTAAATATTCACGCTGCTGCCTCGTGTTCAAATTTGCCTCCAGATAGGGCATTGTTTAAGCCTGACTCGACAAGCCACTGTAGGGACTCATCGCGGGCTTCTGGTGCTTGCTTAGAGTGGAGCAGTTCTCCAAGCCACGAAGCAACAATGAGTTCAAGGCTCTGCCCGCTAATCTGGTCGGCGGTTACCCCAGCCTTATCAAAATAGGGCTGAAGGATAGGACGAGCATCGATGGTGTAGGTCGGGTCGCTCTGCTCGGGATGAGCCTCGGCATCTGCCCACAGGTAAAACCTATCTGGGAAGGCTATTAGAAAGTAAGGGGCATTGGGAAAGGTGCCGTGGGCCAGAATGTTGCGACGAAGTGCTGCGGCCCAGGCTGGCGATGCGTTGGTTTTGCCTTTGACTTCAACTACTAGGGTGAGTTTGCCGTTGCGATCGCTAACGGAAAGATCCCAGCCCATGTCGCGAGTGAAAGCCATAGCGGGTTCGCATTGGAAGGTGACTACTCAATTATATTGGGCACAGCACCCGGTAAAGCATGGTGTTGAGCAGGAAATTTATTCGAATGGTTGGGGTGTTGATGGAAAAATCTTTTTTTAAGACACAGTAGGTTGGGAATAATATTGCACTGAGATTGTTGGGTTTCCTGCGTCAACACAGCTATAGGAGAGATGCGATCGCACTATAGGTCTTTATCGCTGCCACTGCCAACATAGGAAGCTGTTTCAATTAATTTATCAAGTTTGTTCTCTAAACGCCTCAATGCCTCTGGTGCTGAGAATCACCATGATAATGATGCACTGATTTAACAAAGCCATCCTGATACTCCACTTGAAGATCACAGGAAGCCTGGCACGTTAACCCATACTCACTGTAAGAATCACTAAGAGCTTGAAAGCTAGGGCCTGCACCGCCACATCGAGCGCTTCTTTGGCACCCGCTAACTCGACTTCGTCGCGATCGACGGCACCTGCGGCAAAGACCCCTTCCAAGACTTCATCGTCTTTTCGGCCTGCGCCTACGGGGCCAAAGGCCAAATCAACCTCGACGACGACCCACCCACCGTCCGCTACCAAAAGTGGTCGCTGGAAAAGGATGTCTCTATGGTTACCTACATCCCCGTCCCCTTCTCCGAATTTGCCGATGTCGTAGACCAAGATCGGCCCGAAACCTTTCTTGTCTCTGATAACGAACGGGTAGACCTCTCCAGTATCGATACCAAAATGATGGAGCTGGCCGAAATCTACCTGGCCTACAACGTTGCCACCTCCTCTTCCCTCGAAGCACCCAAGGTCATCCTGCTTGACAGATCTCCCTCCAGCATCCTGGCGAGCGTGGCCATCCAGCCCGAGGCCATTCCCATGCTCAACTTCCCCTTCGACCGTCGTCACCTTACCGTCGATGACGCCACCGTCGCCCTGGCCCACCCCTTCAACCCAGTCCTTGGCATTCCCACTACCAAAAAGTTCAGCCAGTACATGGCGCTGATCGCCGAGTTCCACCACCAGCGCACCCAGTCCCTCAACCTTGACGACTTCGCTGCCCGCCACCACCTTTCCGTAGATGACCTAGACGGAGCGATCCGCTACCTCACTAAGGCTCGCTGCCGAGGGCAAGATCCCCTCCCCCCCTTCGCCCGGCTCGAAACTCGCCAAGGCAACCACCACCTCACTACCGACGTCAACTGCATCACCTCCTGGGACTATTGCGTGTCCCTGTTCGAACACATCTGCCGCCGCCTCTTTATCGAAAAAGATCAAAAGGCCCTCGTCTATGAAACTCCCGACGACTACGGTGTCGTCCGCCAGCGCTGGATGTCGCCCAACGACGTGGGCTTCCTCATCGCTGTCGGCATCCGCGCCTTGATCGAAGTCTGCTGGAACCGCAAGATTCTGCTCACCGGCATCATCAAAGACTCTGCTTCTCGCTACCTCACCCGCAACTACCTGGGCGTGATGAAACAGCTCGGCGCCCAGGGTTACCCCAACCTCGCTGACCTGGATGTGCGTCAACTGCCCTGGACCGATCGCATTTTCCTCGAACTGCTACCCCTCGCCGACGAAACCCTCACCACCCCCTGGTCATCCATCGAGTTCGACTCCACCTACATGACCCTCCACGCCCGCGCCAAGGCCGACGGCAGCCCAGAAATCTCAGGCGTACAGGGGTTCATCGTGGCTCCAGAGCGACTATTTGCGCGATCGCTGGCCCAATTTTTTCTCAAGCGAGATAAGGCCACCCCTCTGATGGGGCACGTTGTATTTATAGATAGGCTTATCTACCCCGAGTGGGACCGGTCCGGGCTTGACCAGGTCACCATTGAAACTAAGGCTCTGGGACGCATTCAGCCCCTCTGTTACCGCACCAAGAATGACACCAATCTGGCCCAGTTCATCAACATGTATCTGCTCGACGTCCTTACCCGCAACCATTTCCCCGAGGTAATCGGCTACCCCGATCCGCTCCACAAGGCCGACTGGGGAGCTAAGACCGTGGGCAAGCGCATTCAGGGCATTATCCGGTCGTCCGCCTACTCCTTCCGTTCTCAGCCCCTGAGCCGCACCTTCCGCACTATCCGCGACTCCTTCCACCGCTCCTGACCTTGAGGCCCACCATGTTTGTACGCGACCTGAGCGGCATTCTCATGAAAATTGAGGAGAACGAAGTCACCCGCTACCGCTACGAACTCTGGTTCGACTATACCCGACAGGCTATGAACACCATCGCCGAGGGGGCCATGCTGGCAGTGCCCAACTTCGCTAGCGACCAGCAGCAGACCTGCTACAGCATCCTCGAAGTCACTGGCATTTTGCCCATGCACTATGCCCTCGGCACCGATACTGGCGGCTACCCAGGTTTCATCACCGAGGCCGCCCGCAACGCCGGCCAAGACTGGATCACCCAAGACGTCCTCTCCACCGAAGACACCACCAAAATTCGCTGTATCGCTGTCCCCACCAATCTGGAGGTGGTCGAAGTCGCCTTCTCCCCCAATGGCACTGGCCCCACCATTCAAGAAGAGAGCAACGTGCCTATGGTGGGGCACGAAGTCCACCTGCTAGATACCGCCATGACCGAGCAGGTCGCCAACCTCTCCCTCGACCTGGAGAACGAAAGCCTGATCCAGATCGGAGCCCTCGTCCGCGACGAAAACGTGCGCGTCTACTTGCGGGTGGAAGAGCTGATCAAAGTCCACTTCGGCATCTTCGGCTTCACTGGGGCCGGTAAGTCAAACCTGCTCAGCACGCTAATGCGCAAGCTGCTGACGGAGGTAAAGTCGGAGCCAGTCAAGATCGTCATCTTTGACTTGATGAGCGAATACACCGGCCTGCTGCTCGATCAGCTGGTGCAGCTACAGGAAGGCTTTATCGTCAACATTGGGGCGCAGACCAGCCCCGAGTCGGTGATTACCTACTACAGCGATCTATCTAAGCAGAACAAAGCACTAAATTTCTCTAATTTGGAAAGGGCCACAAAGGACTTCGTTAACTCTACTGTTTTGCCAAAAGCTTTGAAGCGGCAGCAGTCATCCCTTCATCGACCTGCTGCAATTTTCTTGCATGAACATAAAATGCGGTTCTGGCAGCAAAAAAATACTGTGGGCGACGCCCTGGCCGCCGCCAAAGAGCAGTTCAAGGGCAATATGGGGGCCTGCGGGCGGGATGTGCTCAAGTTGCTCAAGGAAATGGATCGGCTCTACGGCAGCAAGGGAATTGATGGGTCGCTCGCAGAAACAATCGAGTCCGACATCGAAGCCTTCGTCGACGACTACAACGAAGATGCTTCTAAAAATAAGGCAACTAAGAAACCCATTACGCCTACAGCCCAAACCAACCTCGATACCGTCGTCAGCGTGCTTAAGGCCCAAGCCCAGCAGTACAACATCGATATCCCCGCCAGTGTCACCGTCTCCATTCCCCAGATCGTCGATTGGCTCAACGACGACAGCCAAAGTAGCCTAATCATCGTCCAATCCCATAACCCCGATGATCTACGCGACTTTGCTGCCAAGCTCTCCTACGTCGCTTACGAGTCGCGGCGGCGCACCGGCCGCATTACACCCCTTGTTTCCCTCATCTTCGATGAGGCCGACGAGTTTATCCCCGGCAAGAGCAGCAGCGACAGCCAAAAGCACTCTAAAGCTGCAGTGATGACCTTGGCCCGCCGGGGTCGTAAGTTTGGCTTGGGCATTGGCATCTCTACCCAGCGCATCGCCAACCTCGACGTCAACACCCACCCCACACCTACTTTGTGTCGAAGCTGCCCAGGGAGTATGACCGCCGGGCGATCGCCGAAGCATTTGGCATCTCCGAAGACATGTTCCGTCAGACCTTGCCACTGGTCTAGAGACGCTGTCGATTCCAATCCACACCGAAGACGCTAACCACAACATTCTCGACTTTGTTGAGCAGCAAAGTTCAGCCCACCCATAACTATTTCAACGGCAGCCCTAGTTTTTACCCCAGCCAAATTCCCCTACGTTAGAGGTTTGCTCAGTTGGCAGTGTCGGCATCAATACCCCTTCTGCCGTCAGTAAAGCTTTATGGATTGTGATAGACCATTGAGATACGATTTATTGACAATTCTTAAAGCCCTTGAGAAATAAAGCTTTTCAGAGGTTTGATTACGCCCTTCACATGGAAGAGGTCACTGATTCGAAACCGGTATCGCCCATACATTAGTTTTGACAAGTCAGCACTTGCAGGCACGTTGCAAATGTTGAACTGTCAAAGTCTATTGAACTAATGCTGGTCTAGAAAGCCTCTTACCCAAAACTCGTCCAGCCACTGTTGAATAATTAGCGTTAGCGGCAGGGCTAACAGCAGACCTAAAAAGCCGAAGAATGCGGCAAAAATAACCTGAGACAGTAGGGTTATTGCCGGTAGTAGGGAAACCTGTTTCTTCATGACCAGCGGAGTCAAAATATTACTCTCAATCTGCTGAATCACGATATAGAGGACGACTACTGCGATCGCTTTCCAGGGAGCTTCGAGTAGGGCGATCGCAGCAGGCGGAATTACGCTGATAAAGGGGCCAAGATTAGGGATGAATGCAAGCAGCCCTGCCAGCAATCCGTTGGCAAAGGCTAGGGGGATGCCCAAAATCCAGAGGCCAATCATGCTCAACAAAGCGATAATCGTCATGTTGAAAAGGATGCCAATGAACCAGCCTGCGATCGCCTCTTCGCAGCCGTCTAGCACTCGACTTATCTGTTGTTTTCTAGACGACGGAAAGACCCTGAGCAAGAGTCTTCGGTAGGCCATCGGATTTAACAGCACCATGATGATGACAACCGACACCAACAGCAGGTTGAAAACAACGGTTAGGGTGTTGGAAAACCATAGGAAGAAGCGGCCAAATATGATGTCTAGATCTAATGCCTGAAGCTGACCTAGGATAGCTTCAAGACTTTGGAGATCTTCGATGGCAAACCCCGGCAATATGTTTCCTAAAGCCACAAGCCAAGACTGCGATCTATCAACAACTTGACCGGCAAGACCCATCAAATCTTGAAGCTGGTCAACAAAGGGAGGAACAATAATTATCCCAAACCCTCCCATGACTAATAGAACAGCGCTGGTTAAAATAAGAACGGCTATTCTGCGATCGGGAATTCGTTTTTGCAGGAGTCTGACTGCGCGGTTGAGCACTACGGCAAAGGTGATTGCTGTCAATGCTAGCAATAGTACGTTGCGAATCTGCCAAAAAATATAAAGACAGACTCCTAAAAGTACTAAGCTTAACCACTGGCTAAAAATCACTTAAGATTCCTGCAATACAAACTCGGTAAGATTTAGTTGAAAATACTTGAACTTCCATAAATCGCACAATTTTCTTGTTCGGATGCATCCGACATAAGAGCACTCGAGCGAGAAGTACGTTGACTATCAAAATGCTACTACTTATTTTCTGTTAGTAACGCACGAACGAGCCTTCTGCCTAGCTGGCAAATTTAATACCTGGCAAAAATGCTCTTTACCAAGAACTTTGTTTGTGTGTAAATAATGTGATTTTGTTCTCAGCAGATTCAAACTTGATACTAAGTCTGAAACCTGACTTCCTATCTAAAATTTATGGCTGCCGAGGGTAGAAGGTCATCTTCCTCAAGAATCATATTGACTTAACTATGTCTTTGTATAGATAGAAGTAGGAACTAAAGACAGATGCCATGCGTATCCAAACACTCTTTAATTGAGACAGATAAGGATTAGGCTAAGAAACTCTATGGATATCTTGAGGCTTATAGCAGCCATTTTTCTGCCGCCCCTTGGAGTTTTTCTTCAGGAAGGGATTGGCACTCAGTTTTGGATTAACATTTTGCTTACGCTTTTGGGGTATATTCCCGGTATTATTCATGCAGTCTGGATTATCGTGAAGCGGTAGATTGCATTCATATTCCTAAGATTTTATGCTGCGGTTAAGCCTTGCTTTTTCAAAAGCAAGGTATTTTTTTGTGTTTTATATTTCTCGGGAAAATATTTTTATTTGGTGTTCGCTAGTTTCGCTTCTGTACGCAAGGTAGAACTTTTGAAGCTGCACTAAGGATTGTCTGTAATGTTACTCAATCTAAAATTAAGGAAAGCGGCTAATTGCTAACTTTTGATGTGGACTAATGGTTTCAATTCTTCTTGGGGCTAGGGAAAATAATGCTAACGCAAACAGGTCAATTTGCTTTGGCGGTGTCAAAAGATAGAGGTACGACCGTTGAGAACTCTAGCGCGGGAAGGATGGTTCAGGCTGTTTTAACGGGTACAAATTTATTACCTTCAGTAGAGTACGTCTGAGCTAAGACAAAGAGCTTGGTGAAGCTGTAGAGAAATATTTTCCTCGGTAGTTTTGTTTGTAGCTAGAAAGCTAACCGTATAGGTAGTGTCAATGAATATTCAAGAATTAACCCCGCCAGGACAACAGCCTGAAAAGTGGATTGAACGCTTAGCGCGGTTTGGCTATGCGGCTAAAGGTATTGTCTACATGATTGTCGGGTTGCTGGCTGTGATGGCTGCCTTTGATTGGGGTGGAAGAATAACCGGTACCGAGGGGGCTTTTCAGACGATCGCATCTCAACCCTTTGGCAAGCTGATGCTGTTTATAGTAGCCATAGGGCTACTAGGGTATGTTCTCTGGCAGTTTGTGCAAGCGATTAAAGATCCAGAGCACCAGGACAGCGGGGCAGCGGCCATTGGCAGACGCCTCGGCTACGCGGCTAGTGGGCTAATCTATAGCGGCTTGGCCTTCTCTGCTCTAAAGCTGGTCTTTGGCCGCTCGTCGGGTGGTGGTTCTGGCAGTGAACAGCAAACGGCCACATTGCTCTCTCAACCCTTTGGTCGGTGGTTGGTAGCCGCCGTTGGCGTAGCCAGTGTGGCCTACGGGTTTTATTCGTTTTATCGAGCTTATTCTACCGAGTTTCGCCGCAAGCTTAAGCTGTCTGAAATGAGCGCTAATACCGAGAAGTGGATCACTCGTATTGGCCGATTTGGCTATGCTGCCAAGGGAGTGGTCGCTGTTATTATCGGCTACTTCTTTATTCAAGCGGCCCGGGCGGCCGATGCCAGCCAGGCTGGCACGACTGAAGGCGCTCTGCAGGCCATTCAGAAGCAGCCCCACGGAGCCTGGCTGATGGGAATTGTTGCCCTTGGCCTGGTTGCCTACGGCATTCATCTCGAAGTTCAGGCTCGCTACCGCCGCATTTCCCCTTAGCGACGCGCTGCATTTACATACATTGCCGATAGATAGAGGTGCTACTATACACCTCTTCTGTTGTGGCGATGGGTAGTTAACGCGGCATGGCACGTTGGGTAACGGCTCAGACTTTCAGACAGGGTTGGTATCAGTTTTGGCAAGACTGTCACAAAGTGCCCCAAGCAGTATGGCGGCGGTGGGCAGGCACGCTGGCAATCGGTCTGGGGCTGTGTGCGTTGGTCACTTTAACGCTTACTGTGTGGGCTAAGGGGCATGTTGACCAGGGCCTACAGGATTGGGATGTGCGGCTGTTGCCGGTGCTAGCTGAGGGTTTGCCGCTGAGTTTTTCGAAAGCGATCACGTGGGAATCGCCGGGTAACTTAATCGGCATGCTGCCCATCGTGGGGGGATTTGTGGGGGTGATGGTGGCGCGATCGCGCCCTCTGCTAGCCGCCACCATGATGGCCGCCTACGGGCTGCAATTTGCCTTGGTGTGGATTGGCTGGGGTTACTGGAACCGAGATCGGCCCGATTTGATCGTTGGTGGCATCGCGGCTCCGGGGCTGCATTCGTTTCCGTCGGGGCACGCGGTGGTGGTGATTACGGTGTATGGGCTGCTGGCCTATCTGTGGTACCAGGCCTCTCGCAGTTGGGTTGAAAGGCTGCTGATTATCTTGGGCGTAACGGGTTGGATTGGCATGATTGTCAGTTCACGCCTGGTGTTGGGAGCCCACTGGCCCAGCGATGTGATCATGGGTGTGATTGTTGGGGTGCTGTGGTTGACGACGGTAATTGTTGCCCTAAAACGGGTGGAAGACGCGATTTAGGGCAGGGAGATCCTAACGAAGGGGTTACGACTGGAGCAATTCGGCGATCGCCCGCAGGAGGGCAGCGGGTTCCACCGGCTTAGAAATGTGCCGCTGAAACCCGGCAGCGAGGGATTGCTCTTGGTCAGTCTCTCTGACGTAGGCGGTCAGGGCGATCGCCGGCACCTGGCCGCCCTGCTCGGCCGGCAACGCTCTAATCTGCTGCATCAGCATGTAGCCATCCATATCTGGCATGCCGATGTCGCTAACTAAAACCTGAGGCTGGGCCTGCTTGAGGGCGGCCAAGCCTTCCTGGGCTGAGGCGGCGGCGACTACATGGGCCCCGGCCTGTTCTAGCAAAAAGGTGATGAAGGTGCGCGTATCGTCATCGTCATCCACCACGAGGATTTCGGTACCCGGCAGGCTCAGCGAGGGTTGCTGGAGGGGGAGTTCTGACTGGGCCAGGGGCTGCTGGGCCAGGGTCGGTAGGCTAACGGTGAACGTCGCTCCCATGTTTTCGCCCAGGCTGGCCGCCTGGATAGTGCCGCCGTGCAGCTCGACTAGGTGGCGCACGATCGCCAGCCCCAAACCCAGCCCGCCAAACTGGCGGGTCGTAGCGCTGTCGGCCTGGCGAAAATAGTCAAAAATCAGCGGCAAAAACTCAGGCACAATGCCCTTGCCGGTGTCCTTGACAATGATGCGCGCTTGGTTGGCATCGCCCCGCACCAGACGCACCTCAATCTGTCCGCCGGCGGGGGTAAATTTAACGGCATTGGACAGCAAATTCCACACCACCTGCTGTAGCCGGGTGGCATCGCCCGAGACTAGGCCAACGTCAGTTTCTAGATGGGCTTCAACGTGAATTGATTTGGCGTCTGCTGCTAGACGCACGGTTTCGATCGCGGCCCGGATGGTACTGGCCAAATTGACCGGGCTGGCCGAGATCTGGAGCTTGCCCCGCAGCATGCGAGACACGTCGAGCAGGTCATCAATCAGTTCGGCTTGCAGCTTGGCGTTGCGCTCAATGACCGTGAGCGCCTGTTGGGTTTTGGTTGCGTCTAGGGTGCCGTTTTTGAGCAGGGTTGCCCAGCCGAGAATGGGGTTGAGGGGCGACCTAAGCTCGTGGGAGACCACCGCCAAAAACTCATCCTTGGTACGGCTGGCGACTTCGGCAGCGGCGCGCGCGGCCTGCTCCTGCTGAAGCAGCTGACTGCGCTGCTGCTCTAGCTGTTTTTGGTCCTCGATATCAGTGGCGGTGCCAAACCACTTGAGAATTTGCCCCTGTTCGGTCTTGAACGGTACCGCCTGGTGCAGGTGCCAGCGATAGACGCCATCGGCCCGACGCATGCGGCCCTCGGCCTGGTAGTTGCTGCCCTGCTGCTGAGCGATCGCCCAGTTGTGGCCGAGCACGGAAATATCGTCGGGGTGCACTATGGCCTGCCAACCTGTTGTCTTGACCTGATCTGGGGTGAGCCCTGTGAAGTCACACCAGCGCTGGTTGGCATCGAGCAGAACCCCTTCGGCGTCGGCCGTCCACACCAGCTGAGGAATGGACTCGACCAGGAAGCGGTAGCGCTCTTCGCTCTGGATGAGGGCTTCTTCGGCCCGGCGGCGATCGCTGAGATCGTTAATGAGCGCCACAAAGCCTTCTACCACGCCCTGGGGACTGAGGCGCGGCACGTAGGTGGCGCTAACATAGCGGATGTCCCCGTCTATGTGGACAACCTGGGTGTCAAAGGTAACTTTTTGCCCAGCCAAAACCTGCTCCACATAGGGGCGAATATTGCCGTAGGCCCTATCCCCCAGCACCTCCCACAGGTATTTGCCATAGATTTCGCTGGCTGAATGGCCAAACCACTCCTCGTAACCGCGATTGTTGAACCGGTAGCGCTGGTCGGCATCCACGAACGAGATTAAGGCGGGGACAGTATTGGTAACTAATTGCAGTTCGGTTTCGCGCTGCCGCAGGCTTTCTTCGATGCGCTTGCGATCGCTGATATCCAGCACCGAGCCAATGTAGCCCTTGAACTCGCCGTCTGCCCCAAACCAGGGGCTAGCCGCATCGATCGCCCAGTGATAAAACCCGTCTTTGCTGAGCAGGCGATACTCAAAACGAAACGCCTCCTGACGCTCATTAGCCGCTAGAAATATTTGACTACAAGTCTCTTTATCGTCGGGATGGACGGCATCCAACCACCCTGAGCCCAAACCGGTGGCCTCGGTCTGGCCCGTGAAGTCATACCAGCTTTGGCTGAGGTAGGTGCAGTAGCCGGTCGAGTCTGTCACCCAAACCATGACCGGCGCGTTGTCGGCCATGCTGCGAAAGCGTTTCTCACTCTCTCGTAAGTTGGCTTCCGTGCGCTTGCGATCGGTGATGTCAATGGCCGCGCCATAGAGCATCTGCCTGTCTGAGTAAAACTGAGCATTCCAGAGAAACCAGCGGTAGGAACCGTCTTTATGGCGATACCGGTTTTCAAAGGCCATCGTTTCGCTGCCCGCAAACCCCTGGTTCGCTTCCCCCACCGATGTCGTCACGTCGTCGGGATGGACGAACTCTACCCAGGGGCGAGACAGCATTTCCTGAGTGGTCCAGCCGAGAATGCGCTCAAAGGCGGGGCTGACCCACTGAAAGTAGCCGTTAGAGTCGGTGAGCACCTGTAAATCTGCACCCACCGCCAGAAATCGCTCTCGCTCTAGCTCTGCTTTTTTGCGATCGCTGATGTCGGTCAACAGAATGGCAAACCTGTGGCTTTGCGGGTCACCAATAGCGAAGGCGTCGATATTGAACCAACGGCCCGAAATCACCGATTGACGCTCAAATTGATAGGATTCCCCCATTGATACGACGCGGCCGTAGGTCTCAATCCAAAAGGCATCCAGGTCAGGAATCAGTTCGAGTGCCGTTTTGCCGAGCATCCCTGGTAGTTCCGTCAGCCTCTCAAAGGCTGGGTTAACCTCCAAGAAGCGATAGTCGATCGGTTTGCCGTGGTCATCAAACAGCATTTCACAGGCACAAAAGCCCTGATCCATCGATTCAAACAGCGTTCGATAGCGGTACTCGCTGTTGCGCAGGGCCAGGGTGGCGCGATCGCGCTCAACGGCAATGCGGGCCACCTGGGTGCCGAAGTCGGCCAGCTGGTATTCCCAAGGGGTGGGCTGTCGAGCCTGATCAAAACAGAGCATGAGTGACCCCACGGGCCGCCCCTCCAGGTCCAGCAGTGGGGTAGAGTGGCAGGCGCGAATGCCGTGGGCTAGACACAGGTCGCGCCAGGCCGCCGACCAGCGATCGTCGGTTACTACGTCGGGACAGGTGACCGGCTCCCCGCAGTCAACCGCCTTCGCACAGGTGCCAATGTGGAGGTCGTTGATGGGCAAGCCTTCAACGGCTGCCCTGAAGGCCGGCGGAAAGTCTGGGGCAATCGTCCCAACAAACTGCTGCTGTTGGGTATCGCTCAGCAGCACACCGGCCCGAATCAGGGGATTTAGCTGCGATACGGCGAGGCAGATGGCGGTTAGACAATCTTCTAGGGGGTACCCCGAAGCAACCAGCTCTAGCAAATGCTTTTGCTCCGCCAGCAGCAATTCAGTCTGCTTGCGTTCGGTAATGTCGAGGGCGGTGCCGATCAGCTCGACGACTTGCCGCGCCAGACCCTCGCCCCCAAAGATGGCCTGGCCACTGGCCATAATCCACCGCTCGGTGCCGTCATTCCACACAATGCGGTAGTCGATTTCGTAGGCCCCTGACGACGGTTCGAGGGCGGCACCGACGGCACTGACCACCCGTTCGCGATCGTCGGGATGCACCCGCTCTATGACTTGAGCCAGCGGTAGCGGCGTCGCTGACTCACCCCAAATTTCCTGCATGCGCTCGTCTAGCTCGACCAGCTGGGTACTTGGGTCATAGTGCCAGGTGCCTAGCTGCGCCACCCGAATGGCCAGCCGCGATCGCTCTTCGCTCCGTTGCAGGGTGGCCTTAGCCGCTTGCCGCAGCTGCGCCAGCTTGAGGGCCGCCTCAACTTTGGCCAACAGCTCCCGGGCCGAAAATGGCTTAGTTAGATAGTCATCGGCCCCCGCCGCTAGGCCCTCAATGCGAGACTCTTCCCCTGCGCGGGCCGACAGCAAAATAATCGGCAGCTCCTGGGTCTGGACATCGCTCCGCAGCTGCCGCAGCAGCTCAAAACCGTCGATTTCGGGCATCATCACATCCGTCAGCACTAGGTCGGGGCGCTGCCGACGAATGGCGGCGATCGCGGCTCGGCCATCCCTGGCCGTCTCGACGGTGTAGTGCGGGCTCAGCAGCCGCTCGACGTAGTCGAGCATGTCGGCGTTGTCGTCTGCTAAAAGAACGCGGGCGGTAGCGGTGGGTGATGGCGTAGGGGGGTGAGGGAGTGAGGGAGCCGGCGGAGCGGGTTCCCTGGGCTCGGTGGGGTGCCAGCGGAGGGCTTCTTCTAGGTAGGGGGTGGCTCCGGTGGCGGTGGAGAGGCGGGTGCGGGGGGTATTGATGCTATCGCTGGGCAAATGGTCAGACCCGGCTGGCATGGTGATAGTGAAGCAGGTGCCCTGGTCAACCTGGCTGGTGACTTCGATGGTGCCGCCGTGCAGGCCTACTAGCTCTTGCACCAGCGACAGCCCAATGCCTGAGCCCTCGTGGGTGCGGCCTCTGGCCCCCTGCACGCGGTGAAAGCGCTCAAAGATATGGGGCAGCTCCTCGGGTGGAATGCCTGTCCCCGTGTCTCGCACCTCGAGCTGAATCTGGTCTGCGTTACCGTGCAAAACTACCGCAATCTCGCCCTCAAAGGTAAACTTCAAGGCGTTAGAGAGCAGGTTCAGCACGATTTTCTCCCACATGTCGCGGTCGACGTAGGCGGGTGCTGCCAGGGGAGGGCAGTCTACGGCCAACCGCAGTCCGGCTTGCTCCACTGCCGACCGAAACACCCCTGCTAAGTCCGTTGTCAGCAG
Source organism: Leptolyngbya subtilissima AS-A7 (assembly GCF_039962255.1). Lineage (NCBI taxonomy): Bacteria > Bacillati > Cyanobacteriota > Cyanophyceae > Leptolyngbyales > Leptolyngbyaceae > Leptolyngbya > Leptolyngbya subtilissima. Next base: position 144,991 of record NZ_JAMPKY010000007.1, read on the forward strand.
GGCCAGGTCGGTGGGCTCATAGCTGGCTTCAATGCGCCCCGCCTCAATGCGAGAGAAATCGAGCAGGGTGTTGACCAGCTTTTGCAGGCGCAGCGCGTTGCGGTAGACCAGCTCTAACCGCTGCCGCTGGTCGGCATCTTGGGTATCTTGCAGGGCTTCTTCCACCGGCCCCAGCATCAGGGTCAGCGGCGTGCGAAACTCATGGCTCACGTTGGAGAAAAAGACCGTCTTGGCGCGATCGAGTTCGGCCAGCTTGTCCGCCCGCCGCCGATCTTCTTCGTGGGAACGGGCGTTGGCGATCGCCGCCGCAATCTGCCCAGCAATCTGCTCAAAAAAGTCGCGATAGACCCCATCTACGCGGCGGCGGGGGTTGGCCACCGTCACCAATACCCCCACGGCTTTGGCCTGCCCCGGCACCAGGATGGGCAAGACCATGGCCTCCTGAGGCGGCTCTGGCCAAGGACTGCCCGGCAGGTGGCCAAAGTGGCTGACCAGATCATCAATGGTGCGAGACTGGCCGGTCTGGGCAACCGAGGCGATCGGCCAGCCCCTGGCCTCATCCTCAACGGTTAGGTCAACCTGGTCAAGCGTCTTGGGCAACCCCAGGGCAACCTCACTTCCCCCGCTGAGGTAGGCCATTTTGCCATCGTCGTCGACAATATAGAGCAACGCTAGCGGAACGTCGGCCGAGCTAGATTTAAGCGCCTCTGCCATCAGGGCACAGGCATCGTCAACGGTCTTGGCACTGCCGGTGCGGGAGGCCAGCTCGCGCAGCAGTCGGGCCCGGCGATCGTTCAACACCCGATAGGTGGTCTCACTGACCACATTGAGGATGCCGTCGATTTTGCCGCCCTCCCCTTGAATCGGGTTGAACGTATAGTCAAAAAAGCATTCTTCCTCGTAGCCAAACCGACGCATCACCAACAGCGTGTCGCTGTAAAAGACGCCCTCGCCCGTAGCAAACACCCTGGCAAAATCTGGGCTGATATCGTCCCAAATTTCGGGCCAGACTTCGTCGGCTGGGCGACCCAGCGACCAGGGGTGCTTATCTCCCACGATCGGTCGCCAAGCGTCGTTGTAGAGCAACCAGCAGTCTGGCCCCCAGTAGATCGCCATGGGGAAGCGAGAGTTCAGGCAAATGCTCAGGGTCGATCGCAGGCTCTGCGGCCACTGCTCAACCGCGCCAAACGGTGTTTTTGACCAGTCGTAGGAGCGCATCAACGCCCCCATCTCACCACCGCCCCCAAACAACTGATCAGCCGCCTGCTGATGCTGAACCATTTACAGCTCTCTCCTATCCATACCCAAATGAGCCAAGGGCAACCAGAATCTTCAGCCTCTAATCGACTGGGGCGATGAAAGCGATCGAAGCAATTTTAGCTCTCGGTTTCCTCTAGCTGCCCGTCCTAATTACCCGTAAGTAGTGGTTTATGTGTTGGCTTGGAAAAAGAGTATTTTATAAAGAGAAGCTGACTAACTGAACGTAGAGCGCTTAAGCAAGCCTAAAAGAATGACTGTAGTTTCCTCGGGAGCCTATTTATTCTCGTTATAAGATTAGCAGCAAGAATCCGTCCGAAGATAGATAAAGCATTTGCCAACACTTTGCAAACAGAAGTAATCAAGCTTCCACCCGCCTAAAGGTCGCCGTTGCCTGAAGGGTCAATACCCTAGCCGCTAGTCCAACCAAGTTTTGGGGATGGCGAATGCTTCATAACTTCTCTATCTACAGATCAAACCGTAGCCGCAGCCGCTAAATACCACCGGAACGCTGAAAATAGAAAAATCCAGATTGTAGAATGCCGATCGCAAACCCTAGAATGCCGCCTAGGTTGACGATCGCCTGCAGCTCACTGCGCACAATGCCCTGAATCGCCAGCTCCAGCTCCTGGGCCGAGGTGCCCCGCACCCGGTCGATAATCACCTGATCAATGTTCAAAATTGGAATAATCTGCGCCACCAGCGATTCTAGGTCGCGCTCTAGGTAGCGTTCTAGAATCAGCGCCAGCTCTTCACTCACCGGGTCTAACGACTGGGTGATCACCTCAGAATTTTGCAAGCGGTTGAGCAGCTGGGTGGCTAAGGTTTCCCAGTTGACCGAGTTGCCCAGATTTCTGACAAACTCTGGTCCCAAGGTGCGAATGTAACCCTGCAATGACTCGCGCAGGTTGCCACGCACCTGGCGCACCGTTGACACGGGCAGATTTTGCAGCGACACCCGCTGGAGCGACTCTTTGAGGCGCTTTTTGAGCTGAAGCGCCACCTCCAGCTCGGCAATGCGCGCGTTGCTTACCTCCCGCTCGTCGAGGCAAAAGGCTCTCAGGCGGCTCAGGGCGTTGCGCACGCCAAATAGGTTGGCTACCACCCAGTAGGTGCCGCTGGTGCGCTCCCGAAAGATGGTATCGATGACTTGAATGTTGCGATCGGTGAGAAAGTCAACGGCCAGCTGGCGCAGCTTATCGGGGGGAAACACGCCGCTGAGCAGCCAGGTGGCGATCTGGTCAGCTTGGTCGGCCGTGAGCTTAAAGTCGAGCAGCACCTGGTCGAACAGCTGGTTGAGCTGGGGCTCTAAAAAGTCTTCGCGCCGGGCCCAAACGCGAATCAGGCGGGGCAGAGATTTGCCGAACAGGTCTTGCAAAATCGCCCCGGCAATTTTGGCGGTGCGCTCCTGGGCACGGCTCTGCACCTGGTCGAGGGCAAGCTGCAACAACCACTTGATGGCTGCTTGGGTGCGATCGGTTTGTAGCAGCCGCCGGGCCAGCTTTTGCAACTCCTGAGGGGTGAGCAGTGACCCCATAATGGTGTCGGAGATACGCTTGGCCAGCCGCTCCTGGTTGCTAGGGATCAGTCCTGGGGTAAAGGGTAACTGCCGTTTGCCCAGGTAGATGGGGCGGTAGGGGCGAAACAGCATCTTAATGGCGATGTCATTGGTGAAATAGCCAATGATGCCGCCCACGATGGGCGGCGCCAGCAGTAGCCACAGCTCAGAGCTGGTCATGGCGACTCACCACCAACACCCCCATCAGCCCCCCGGCAATGGGGTAGTGAACGGCCCGCTCAAACCCGGCTTGGCGGGCTAACTTCACCTGTTCTGGCCCGGTCGGGAAGCGATCGACGCTGGGGCCAATATAGGCGTATTCGTCGGTCAGCCCCATTTGCTCAGCGGTAGGCACCACCAATGCCTCTAGGTACCAGCGCTGAAACTGCTCGGCTACCCAGCCCTGGGGGCGATGAAAGTCGAGGATGGCGGCGCTGGCACCGGGCTTGAGCACCCGTCGCAGCTCGGCTAGCCCCTGGGGAATGTCGGTGAGATTACGCAAGCCGTAGCCCATGGTGGCAGCATCAAAGGTGTTGGCCTCAAAGGGCAGGGCTAGGGCGTCGCCTTGCACCCAGTGCAGCGGCGCGGGCAGGTGAGCACGGCGCGATCGCTCTTTAGCTACCGCCAACAGCTCTGCCGAGAAGTCAAGACCGTACACCGTACCCGTGGCTCCCACTTGGTGGGCCAACAACAGCGCCAGATCGCCGCTGCCGCAGCAGACATCCAGCACCTGCTGCCCCGGAGCGGCCCCGCTCCAACGCACGGCCATGCGCTTCCACACTCGGTGCAGCCCAAAGCTGAGGCGTTCGTTTAGGCTGTCGTATACCGGGGCAATACGATCGAACAGGCCTTGAATATCAGTGGCGGTGGGCGGGGCGGCTGAGGGTGGCTGGGCAAATCCCACGGTGAATGCAGTAGAAGAGTAACCTTTACTGTAACGCTGCCCCTGGCCCACAGCCACGGTAGTTCGTAGTGTTTGTTACATCTGCGATCGCGATTGGGTCAGCCGTGGCCGATTTAGGGACAACGCTGAGGTCTATAGGGATAAGGTTCTGCCTCCCACCTCAAGCTTTAGACCTGGAGACCGCCTACCTTATATTCTGCCCACCGCCCCTCAGCGCAGCGTGCAGTTGGCAATCTGCACCTGCCCTGCCACCGTGATCGGCGTTGGAGCTGGGACGCCCGCGGTACTGCCCTGGCAAATGGCCGTGCCCAGTCGGGCCAAGCCGCTGGAATCAACGGTGGCAAAGACGAGCCCGGCATAGCCTCGCAACGCCGGGTTGATAGGTATAGCTTGGGTGCTGGTAATTTCTAGGCCGGTACCTCCGGCAGTCATCGTATAGGTGTAGTCGGGGGGAGCATTCTCCCTAGCAAAACCCAGCTCGTCGGTAGAGGTAGCAAAGCGAGAATGTTCTACAAAAAATGCCTGCTGGGCTCGGTTGATCGTGCCGACGTATTTCAGCGCTCTGGCCTGTTTAGAGCGGGCCGCTTGATTGAGAAAGCTAGGAAGGGCTACAGTTGCCAATACCCCCAGGATCACGACCACAACCATTAGCTCAATCAGGGTAAACCCTCGCTCCCTCTGAACAGAGCTAGAGGATGGGCGACGGGCAAACTTGTAACGGATAAGAGCAACCATAGCAACGAAAATCAGGATAGAAATTGCCATACCGTCTACGCAATTTCTCGGAGAAAACCGGGAGTCTTTGCCGAGTTTCATCTGACCTTTAAGTCGGCTGCGGGCCGCTGCGAAGCGAAACCCAAAGACAGAAATTATGCTTTGATGAGTCCTTCAACCACTAACAAACGCTTAGCTCTGCCAAAACCGTCTAAACTGTCTGACTATAGCTGTTGAAGTTGAGCGATTTGGACACTCTTTCCTCTACCGGCCCAAGCCCCAATTGCCTGCGCGTGTTTATGACGGGGGCCAGCGGTTGCATTGGCCACTATATTTTGGAGCTGCTGCTGGAGAGCGATCGCTACGAGCTATTTTTGCTGCTGCGCCACCCCGAGAAGCTACAGCTGCCGGTGCAGGGCAACCCCAGGGTGCACATTCTCCAGGGTGGCCTCGAAAATATTGAGCCTTTTGCCGACCTGCTGCCCACGATCGACATCGCCATTTTGACTGCTGCGGCTTGGGGCGGCGACCCGGCCTATGTAGAAGCCATCAACGTTGAGGCCAACCTGGGGCTACTGGCCCGCCTCGATCGCGATCGCTGTCAGCAGGTAATCTATTTTTCCACCGCCAGCATTCTGAGCCAGCGCAGCGAACCCCTCCCCGAAGCTGGGGAAATTGGCACCGACTACATTCGCACTAAGTACGAGTGTCACCACCGTCTGAGCGAGCTGCCGGTCTACAACAAAATTACGACGGTGTTTCCTACTCTGGTGTTTGGCGGCGACAAAGAAAAGCCCTACTCCTTTATTTCGGCTGGGCTTCAGGATGTCACCCGCTGGATAGGCCTGGCGCGCTTTTTTCGGGCCGATGCTGGGTTTCACTTTGCCCACGCTCAAGACATTGCTACGGTGGTCAACTATCTCGTCGAGCATCCCTCCACCCAGGGCTACCGTGAGTACGTGTTAGGCAACCCACCCCTGACGGTGAACCAGGCCGTCGAGCAAATCTGCGACTACTTTGGCCAACGCATCTGGTTTCGCATTCCCCTCTCAATGTGGCTGACCGATGTGCTGATTAAGCTATTTCGGGTGCAGATGGCTCCCTGGGACTATTTTTGTCTGCACTACCGCCACTTTGTCTACGCTGGAGCCGTCAGCCCAGCCAGCTTTGGCATGGAGCCCTACTGCTCGACCTTGGCCGATCTAATGCGGGTGCATGGTCTGCCTGGAGTGAAGCGGCGGAAGAAGATTAGGGGGTAAGGGAGATAGGGAAGATGAGGCAGGTGGGGAAGATGGGGCAGTTGGCAAACTGAGTTTTCTTTTCCCTCATCTTCCTCATCCCGCCATCCCCTCACCTTCCTCATCTCTCTACCGCTCTACTTCACCACAAACTGATAAGGCATCAGCATATAGACGCCACGAGGATCGTTGAGGGCGCGCAGAATTTGAGCATCGTCAACGAACTGGAGCACCTGAGCCGTCAGCGGGTCATGGGTCTGGGCCTGGGCAACTTCAGTGCTGAAAAAGCCGCGCAAGAATTGCTGCAACTCGCTGGGTTCAGGATACTCTTGCAGACGCCAATCATCGCCCAGCTCGGCCAGCTCAACGGCAGTGGCGATCGCCGCATTCACTCCCCCCAGTTCGTCTACCAAGCCTAGATCGAGTGCTGCCTGGCCTGACCACACCTGCCCTTGGGCCAGCTCGGCCACCGCTGGTCGCGTCAGGTCGCGGCCTTCTGCCACCCGGTCGAGAAAGCTGTCGTAGATGGCATCAACAGAGCGCTGCAAAATCGCCAGTTCGGCTGCCGTTTTAGGTCGGGTGCTGGAGAAAATATCGGCCAGCTCAGAGGTTTTAACTCCGTCCCAGTTGACCCCCACCTTGGTACCCAGCTCTTCGAGGTTGAGAAAGATGCCGTACACCCCGATGGAGCCGGTGATCGTCGTGGGCTGGGCCAAAATGGCATCGGCCTGGGAGGCAATCCAGTAGCCGCCGGAGGCCGCCACATTGCCCATTGACACCACCACGGGCTTACCCGCTTCGCGCAACAGCTGAACTTCGCGCAGAATTACCTCCGAGGCGGTGGCGCTGCCGCCGGGGCTGTTGACCCGTAGCACTACGGCTTTGACCTCGTCGTCCTGGCGCAGCTGGCGCAGCTGCCGAGCTAGGGTATTGCCCTCGATAATGCCGGTCTGGCTAAAGTCGCCGTCGCCGCCGTCAATGATGGGGCCTTCGGCGTAGACCAGAGCCACCTGGTTGTCAGAGCGGCGGCTGGTGAGGGGGTCGTCAACAGTGGCTGCATAGCCCGCTAGGCTGATCTGACGAAAGTCGAGGTCGCTGTCTTCTACCTCCTCATCCTTTTCGCCGGTCAGCTCCCGCAGGGCGGTGATCACTTCGTCTTCGTAGGCGATCGCATCGGCAAGCTGCTGCGTTTCAGCCTCGGCCCCAAACAAAAAACCCTTAGTGTTGGCAATATTTTGCAGCTGCTGGGCCGTCAGATCGCGGGGGGCGGCAGCGGTGGTCAGTAGGTTTTGCCACACATCCCCCAGTAGGCGCTGGGTTTGCTCTCGCTCCTCGGGACTCATAGTGTCGCGAATCAGCGGCTCGACCGCCGACTTGTAACGGCCCACGCGGGTTACCTGCACCCCTACTCCCAGTTTCTCCAGGGCATCGGCCTGGTACATGGTTTCGGCGTAGAGCCCGTTCATTTCGATCTCCCCAAAGGGGTTGAGATAGATCGTGTCGGCCAGGGCAGCTACCGCATACTCCCGCTCGCTCCAGGAGATGTCGTAGGCCAAAACTGGTTTGCCCGCGGCCTGAAAGGCCTCGATCGCCGGCTGCATTTCGGTTTGGCTGGCTAGACCGGCGCCCAGAGCAGTGCTGCCCTTAAGGTAAAGGGCGGTGATGCGATCGTCGGTGGCAGCTTCTTCGAGGGCCAGCACCGCCTGGCGCAGGGTCAGCTCGCTGGGGACCTGGGTGCCAAACACCAAGGCGCTGGGGTCGATCGCCTCGGGCGAGTCAGGAATCACTGTAGAGAGGTCGTAGACCAGCACCGTGTCTTTCTCGACGGTAGGGGCATCGCCTTCTTTGCCCAAACCCGCCACGATCACTCCTACCAGCCCCACCGCCCCCAAGGTGAGCAAAAAGCCCAGCAGCAAACAGAACAAAATTGACCCGGTCAGGCTGGCCAGGGTGTACTTCAAAAATTGCCGCATGGAGGTAACGCTAAGGGGTTAAGCAAGGCAAACTAGCGATATACGTCAGCGTCTTCAGCGTCTTCGTAGGTGTCTATAGCCGCGTCGTCGGGGGTCTGACTCATCTCTTCTTTAAAGCCGCGCAGGGTTTTGCCGAGGGCGCTGCCCAGTTCAGGGATTTTCTTGGGGCCGAAAATCAGTACGGCCACTCCGATGACGAGAACGACTTCAGTCCAGCCGAGGTTAAACATGGCGCTAGGGAGGGTGGAGGTTTGTCTAACTATACAGCCTAGGGCTAGCGGCCGGGGTAGAGGCGACTAGCACCCCGGCTTTTCGAGGCCTACACCGTCGCTGTTTCGGGGGCGAAGCGGAAGCCGGCCTGGCGAATGCGATCCATGGCGACGGCGAGGCGATCGCACTCGGCAATCAGGCTGACGCGAATGTAGCCCTCTCCGCCGGGACCAAAAGCGTTGCCGGGGGTGACCACCACCCCAGTTTCCTGTAGCACTGAGAGGGCAAAGTCTGTGGAGGTGCTGTCGGGAGGGCAGGGCACCCACAGGTACATCGTGGCCTGGGGTTTGTCCACCGTCCAGCCCAGGGAGGCAAACTCGTCGATCAAAAAATCGCGCCGTGATGAATAGCGCTGCTGCACCTCTTCTAGATAGTGGTCAGGCAGCGACAGGGCCGTTTCCGCCGCCCGCTGCAGGGCCGCAAAAATGCCGTAGTCGAGGTTGGTCTTGAGGGTGCGCAGGCCTTGAATAATGTGGGAGTTGCCCACCACAAAGCCCACCCGCCAGCCGGCCATGTTGTAAGTCTTCGACAGGGTATGAAACTCTACACCAACTTCCTTGCCGCCAGGAATTTCCAGCAGGCTGGTGGGCTGGTAGCCGTCGAAAGCCAGCTCGGCATAGCAGAGGTCATGCACCAGCAAAATCTGGTGGCGGTGGGCAAACTCTACCGCAGCCTCAAAGAACTCGCGAGGGGCAGTGGCAGCGGTGGGGTTGTTGGGGTAGTTAAAGAACAGCGCCTTAGCCCGCTGGGCCACCTCCACCGGAATGGCGTCGAAGTCGATTAGCCAGTTGTTGGCGGCGGTAAGGTGCAGATTGTAGATCTCGGCTCCGGCGATCGCCGGTCCGCGGAAGTGGGCCGGGTAGGCAGGAGTTGGCACCAGCACCAGGTCGCCGGGGTTAATAAACGCCATGGCCAGGTGGGTAATGCCTTCTTTAGAGCCCAGCAGGGGCAGGGCCTCGGCGGTGGGGTCGAGGGCCACGCCGTAGCGGCGACCATACCAGTCGGTAATAGCGGTGCGGAAGCTGGCGGTGCCCTCAAAGGGCGGGTAGCCGTGGGTGGCGGCGTCGCCGATCGCAGCGCGGGCGGCCTCCACTACTGGGGCCGGGGTAGGGCCATCGGGGTTGCCCATGCCTAGGTCAATCAGATCGAGGCCCTGCTCGCGAGCGCGGGCCTTGAGTTCATCCAGGCGGGCAAACACGTAGGGGGGCAGGGCGCTAAGGCGGTGGGCGGTGGGCATCCAGTCGAGGGTCATGGCTGCACCTCCGGGGCAACACTAGAGGACGAACGGGCAGGGGCAGAGGCGCGAGGTTTTTCGCGCAGTTCAGGGCACAGGGGCGACACCATGGCCGCCATCACCGCTTCGGGGGTGACGGTAAACGGCAGGTGGTGAATGTCAGACCCCTCGCGGCAGGCAAACTCGGCCACCTGCTGGAGCTGGCTTAGGGTAATGTCTCCCAGGCCCATATCAGCTAGGGTTTGGGGCAATCCTGCCGCCTGATAAAAGGGCAACAGCTGCTGCCGCGCAGCCCGAGCCAGAGAAGCGTTGCCCCCCATTTCTTCAAGGCGAAGCTGCACCAAAATGCCGTAGGCTACCTTCTCGCCGTGGAGAATGTTGTGGCTGGCGGGTAGCTGAGTCAGGCCGTTGTGTACGGCGTGGGCCGCCACGGTACGGCACTGGGCACCGCCAATACCCCCTACAACCCCAGCCAGCAGCACCGTAGCATCTACGACCTCCTGCCAGTCAAGGCCACCCCACTGGTGCAGGGCCGCCGGGGTTTTTTGCAGCAAAATGTCGCGCAGCACTCGCGCCTGCTGCACCGCCGCCACCATTAGGGTCTGCTGGCTCGTACCACTGCTGATCGCAGCCTCATACCACTTAGCTAAGCCATCGCCGATGCCCGCTACCAGGGTACGTCGGGGTGCAGTGCGAATCAGGGCATAGTCCAGAATTAGCAGATTAGGACAGGTGTTTAGAGCCACGTCGTAGCGGAAAGCCCCCTGGTCAGAATACACGTTCGACAGGGCGGTCCAGGCGGCACAGGTAGCGCCCGAGGTAGGCACCGTCACAACTGGTTGATTGAGCTGGTGGGCCAGCAGCTTAGCGGCATCGAGCGCTTTGCCACCGCCTATGCCAATCACCATATCGGCTTGGTGATCGGCATAGGCAGAGTGGAGGTGGGCCAGGGCCGCTTCGCTACAGTCGTGACCGTAGGCTACCGTTTGAGTCGCTAGACCCGCTTCGTTCAGGGCCTTAACCAGAGGAGCAGCTAGCTTCAGGCTGTAGCTGCCGCCGACAATCAGAGGACGCTGCCCCAGTCGGGCAATTTGCGCAGCGATTCCTCCAGAAATCGCCGCTTCCTGGGCCGTCAAAATGCCGTCTCCCCGAACAACCTGGGCCGGAGCGATGGCAAGGGTGGGTAGTTGAGCGGTGGTCATAGGCCGAGAGAGGGTGGATAAGTAGGTTGGTTAGGTGTAAATGGGCTTAGCTTGGAGTGGGGAGTTGAGACCAGGACTCGCGGTTGATCTGTACCTGGAACGGTTCCTCTGAGCCTTTGGGAGTGGGCTGAATTTGGCCTAGGTAGAGCAATCGAGAGATGCCACCGGGGTTATGGACAACCGTGCGGGCGCGAATGGTGGCGACCTGCCCTGGCAGGCCTAGGCGGTAGGGCTTAAACAGATTGCTGGCGGCCTGGTGCAGGGTGGCATCTAGCATCTCAGGGGTGATGGCCGGCGGCACCGTAATCACAATTTGGCTGGCTCCGGAGTCGTAAACCGTTGTGTAGGGAATGGCACCGGGCACGGCAGTGCGGCTAAAGGGCTCAAAGCTCAGACCTAGCAGACCAACGGTGAGCACGGCGGCAAACCCCGTTGCCCCCACTAGGCGAAAACGTAGGCCCCACTTCAGCCCAAAAGCCAGCGCCGTCAGCGCCGCTAGGGCTAGAGTACCAATGCCAGCCCACTGGGTGGCAGTTAAAAATTCAGCGGGGCTGAGCATGGTGCGATCGCATCCTTATAGTCTGAGACGGCCAGAGTATCCAAGATATCGCAGAAGCCCTTGGCCCAATCGAGAAAAGCGTTCCCCGGCGGCGATGGCGTTCAGACCCATAGCTATCCCAGAACCACGGTCCTGGTATCTAGCAATACCCTTCAATACCCGATCCTATCAGCAGTTTTCCAGTCTTTGCGGAGCGGGGCCAGAACTGAAGGCGGTGGCGCAGCCTCTCTGGAGGAGAATCGCGGGGGCTGAATGGGCAGTGGCGCGGCTTATTCGGGAGAATCGCGATCGCCGTCACCGCTGCTCCAACCAGGCTGAATCAGGGCTGCAAACCCCTTACTTAGCTACCTCTATATTCCACCGCGCCTCACCATCAAAACTCAATAAATTAGGTTGTAAACCTACCCAAGACAGGGTAAAACTTGAAGCCGTAGCAATAAACAACGGCGGCAGCGATGACACAGGTAGCAGATATGGTCATGGGTAAATGGCGACGGGGCATGGGCCGGGCAGTGCTTTTGTTGCCGCTGCTGCTGTTCGGCTGTGGGTCATCTAAGGTCGCCCAGTGCAACCAGCTCGCTGAAGTGGTCAATCAAACCCAGGGCTTTATGCAGGAGTTTGAAGCCGAGATTCAAACCTTTAGCGAGAGCGCCGCCCAGGTCAAAAACTTAGACGACATCAAGCTAGCCGCCAGCCAGTACACTACTGCCGTCGATAAAGTAGTCACCAACCTAGACGGGCTGGTCGGCGATCTCCAGTCCACTACCCTGCGAGACGAAGACCTTAGCAAGTTTAGGGATGACTATGTGGGGGTTGTGCAGGGCTTCAGCACCGCCCTCACAGATGCCCGAGAAGCCATGGATCTCGTAGTGCAGGTTGAGACCGAGGCCGAGCTACCCGCCAAAATCGAAGAATCTCAGCAGCAAACCATGACAGCGGTATCTTCCATCGAGACCCTCTCCCAAACCGAATCGCAGTTAATTACTGAGGTCAACGGCTACTGCGGTGCTGCCCAGCCCGCCGATACTGGATCGTAGCCTTGTTCGTGGGGCCGATTCTGCGACCTGTAACCGTTCTGAGATAGCCCCACCCCAGCGTTGTAGCCGCCTAGAGCTGGGGGCTATTTCCTAGGCTTTAGGTCTCAGCGATCGCCTAGGTATACATACGGATAAATTCACGCCCAAATCAGGCTGAATGAAGACTGACTCCAATTTCCTGACTGGAGACGATTAACTTCTGAGCATTTTGCTCCCTAATATGAAGCATTTTCTTCAACTAAACCTATACTTTGAATTCTGATTAAACCCGCCAATTTAGAGAGCCGCAAGAACTGTGAGCTTGGGCTATGTTAGGGCATAGTAACGCTCTGGAGCTAAGGGCTGCGGCTTTGGAGCACACTGTGTGCTTAGACCAAATTAAGTTAACTCTGCAAGGGCAGGTGAGCAAATGTTGCTCGATGCTTGCTACTCAATGCTTATGGCGGGTTTCTAAATCATTGAGCAAGGCAATTTTAAGCAGCTCAAACGCGGTTGTTTTGTCCTAAGTAGCCATCATCGTCACCTTGGTGTTATCGGTAAGTTACTGAGGCTAAAAATTCTGTAATTTACCTAGTCTGAGTAATTATTCATCCTGTGACCCACCCGTCCCAAGTTCCGCCTGATTTGAAAGATGATTTGCTGCGAGCCGTAGACAGTAGCCCCGCAGACTGGATTTTGCTAAACCTCGCCCTCAGCACCATGAAAATGGGCGGGCACCGCTACGGAGCCTTTTTAGACGCCGCCACCACCGCCGCTAAACTGGCGATCTACAGCACCTTCGTCGAACAGGGCAACAATATTCGCAAGACGGGGTTTTTGTACCACGTTGAACCCAAACGGGTCAAAGCCATAGTGCAAGAGATTCAGGTCGCCCTAGCGGAAGGGCAGAGCCTCAAGGTACTCAATTCAAAGGAGCCCTACTATCTCATTGCCCTGCCGTTTCTCTGGCAAGAGCACTTTCCCTGTCCCCCTGGTGCAGCGCGGGTGCGATTGCAGGGGTTGACCCCCGGCGAGCGCAAGACTATCGAAGAGAGCCTGCCCTCCAGCGCTCCTCGAGCGCGCATCTTAGACCAGGTCGAGTTCGCCGAGTTGATGGAATTACTTCATCATATGTCGCAGGAGGAACTGCCCTCCAGCCAGCGCATGCCCTTCAGCGATGCCCTGATGTTGCACATCAAGTTTCGGCTGCTGCACTCTGGCACCGTCATCCAAATTGACTCTCCCCTAGTGGATATTCCGCTGTATGCCCTGGCTAGTGAGTCCTACTCACCTAAAGGTGAGCAGGAGCGGGTCTTCGCCATGATCGACGACGTGGCCAGATTCTTCAGCTTGCTACAGGCCTGGGTGCGAGAAGATGAGGGCGTGCTGCGGGGGGTAGAGGTGTTTGATGTTGCCCCCCAAGACCGCAAGGCCGCTTTAGAAGAACTTGATGCCATGCTGCGTGCCTGGGCCGACAAGTATCACCAGGATGGTGGTCTGCCCATGGTGCTGCAATTTGCCGCAGGCCGCCGCGAGTACGAGTAAAGCGCTAGGTTGCAATCTAGGCCTTAACCCAGTGGCAATGGTCGAAGCGAGGCATTTGAGGATGGGTGAGCCCGCTCGACTCAACCTGACACCTCGCAGCCAGTGAACTCCACCACTCACCCAAAAAAACGGCCAATCTCACCCCCAGGTTGAGTTAAGCTTAAAATATCGTAAAGAAATGTAACGCTATGGGCCATGTCTCTTCATCGTCTGGCCGTAGGGTAGTAGTGGTTGGCGCTGGCATTGGTGGACTGACCGCAGCGGCCCTGCTGGCTCGCCAAGGTTATGCGGTGCAGGTATTTGACCAGGCCCGTGTGGCTGGGGGTTGTGCCTCAACCTTTAAGCGGCGAGGCTTTACCTTTGACGTAGGAGCAACTCAGGTGGCGGGGCTAGAGCCGGGAGGCATTCACCACCAAATCTTCAGCGAGCTCGACCTGCCGCTGCCTGATGCGACCCCCTGTGACCCGGCCTGTGCCGTGTTTTTGCCCGGCGAAACCGAGCCCATTCAGGTATGGCGCGATCCTGCAGCTTGGCAGGCCGAGCGCCAGCGGCAGTTTCCAGGCAGTGAGCCCTTCTGGCAGCTGATGCAGACTCTGTTTCAGCCCAGCTGGCGGTTTCAGGCGCGACAACCGGTATTGCCCCCCCGCAGCCCGTGGGATCTGTGGCAGCTGACCCAAGCCCTGCGCCCCGATACCCTGGTGACGGTGCCCTACACCTTTAGCACAGTGGGCCAAGTACTGAGGCAGCTGGGGTTGGCGGGCGATCGCCGCCTCAAGACTTTCCTCGACCTCCAGCTCAAACTCTACTCCCAGGTGAGTGCCGATGAGACGGCGGTGCTCTACGCCGCTACCGCCCTGAGTATGTCTCAAGCGCCCCAGGGTCTGTGGCACCTAAAGGGCAGCATGCAGGTGCTGAGCGACAGCTTGGAAAAAGCGCTGGTGCGCGATGGTGGCCTGCTTCAGCTCAACCATGGGGTGCGGCAGATCCATGGGGTGCAGGGCCGAGTGGGCGGAGTAACCGTCGAAGACCAGAGCACAGGCAAAACTTGGGTAGAACCCGCTGACCACGTGGTAGCCAATGTAACGGTGCAAAATTTAGTGCAGCTGTTGGGCGATCGCGCTCCCCAGGGTTATCAGCGACGGGTTGAGGCGCTGCCTGAGGGCAACGGTGCTTTTGTCCTGTACTTGGGAGTAGAGGCGGCGGCGATTCCCACCGATTGCCCACCTCACCTACAGTTTCTCTACAGCTACGACAGCCCCATTGCCGAAAATAACACCCTGTTTGTGTCAGTCAGTCGCCCTGGAGACGGACGCGCCCCTGAGGGACGAGCCACCATTGTGGCCTCATCGTTCACTAACCTTGCGCCCTGGTGGCAGGGCGATTATGAGGCTATGAAGCAGGCCTATACTGACGGTGCTCTGCGGCGGCTGTCTAGCTATTTTGACCTGCGGGCCGAGCATCTGATTCACGTCGAGGCAGCTACTCCCCGGACCTTTGCCCACTTTACCGCCCGCCACCAGGGCAGTGTTGGTGGGTTGGGGATGCGGATAAACACATTTGGACCCTTTGGGTTTGCTAATCGCACGCCACTGGCCGGACTTTGGCTTGTGGGTGACAGTACCCATCCGGGTGAGGGGACGGCAGGGGTGAGCTACTCGGCCCAAACCGTAGTGAGGCAGATTGTGGCCCAATAAAGCCTCCTCAAGAGTCAGCGAGGGGCAAATCCTCAAGAAAACTTTAAAAAATGCATCCTACTTGACGGAGAAAACTGTCCCTGTCCTGGGTATTATTGTCTAAACTATGCCCGTACTCTGGGCTAGTCTAAGTAAAACTCGCTACTTAGCCTACCGGCAAACCTGCTGTAGCTAAGCCGTCCCTGTTCCTGAAAGTGCAGCTAATCCTTGCAACCATCGGTTTTGATCGGGTGCCTTCGTCATCTACCGCTCTTCTAATCAGGTCAGCAGCATGAGTCCTTGGGATTCCTTAGATTCGTGGTCAAATTACTCTAGTCGGCCCCCCGCTAACCTAGAGGACTTGCTCTACCAGCACTGGCAGTACTGGCGCAAGCAGGAGGCCCCCCACGAGCTGATTGCGCGGTTTCGCAGCCTGTTTTTGGATGTGGCTAACTACCCCGACAGCTCAGTGGCTAGCGCCCTTTTGAGTTTGTCTGAGCAAGAGACCGCTGACCGCGAGTTTAAGTATGTGCTCAACCGCTGCTGCTACACCCTGATCAATCTCTGGTACACCCAGCCTCGTGATCATTGGGCAATTCCAGAACTGGTGCGGCTCTTTGAGGATTTGCCCCCCGCCAATAGCACTAACCCCAAGGCTCGAAAGGTCTACGGCTTAGTCAAGGAGTTTCCTCAAACTGAGCAGTATGCGTCTTTGGTGCGGCTTCAGCAGATTATGGCTCCTGCTCGGGAGGCCGATGTTTCAGCGGCAGCCGTGATTGAAGATCAGCCTCTGGCCCACCGCATTCGCCACTACCCCTTTCTCTACGACAACAGTCTGCTGACCAAAGACAGTGGCCAAGAGCAAAAACAAAACATCAACGACCTGCGCCGTCGAGCTGAGACCGACCTGGGCATTCGCTTGGCCAGATACCATGCTCAGCACCAAACTTCCGGTCGGGCTATACAGGCGGTCAACCCCACCTTGCTTGATGCTGATGGTCTAGAGCAGGCGCTGAGCTTTTACACCGGCAAAATTGATGGGCGCACCCACCGCGACCAAGCTCGCTGGTTTGCTACTTACAGCAAAACTGTGCGATCGTTTCGCGACTTCAAAGATGAGTTTGTCGACTACCTAATCGGCCCGATCGCAGCGGCAGAGCCTAAGTACAGCGGCAACCATTTCACCCGCAACCTGCGCCAGTACCTGCGCGAAACCCTAGCGGAGTTCGACAACCAGCCGTTGAACAGCTTTATTTTGGTTGAGACCTGTCGCCGTCTGCTCAACTTTTTGGTGGTCGATAGCCCCCACCGGCCCGTATTTCGCAACTTTCGCCACCTGGTCAACGATGTGGGACACACCCTGACCATGGGGCTGCTGCTGCGGCTGGTGCTGTTTTGCTCGGCCGCCAAGCCTTGGCTGGAGCGCTGCTTTTCGGTGCTGTTTAATCTGCATGAGCGCCGCACCTGCAAAGAGGTGCCCTGGCTGGTCACTAGCCTGGAGCACGCCAACGTGGCGCTGATCACTAACTTTAACGATGTGGGCTACCAATTTTAGATCGCTACTGGGATGAGCCAGGCAACGGCTTTAGTTTTCCTTTCAGGGGGAGCTGGCTGCTCGCCTTGGCAGATGCAGGCTAAGGCTATTGCGGGTTTTAGCCCCTGTCTGGGGTGGGTTAGAGCTTGAGCATAGCTGTAGCCAAGATGACTGGGGCCAAACTTAAGGAGAAGAAGCTTGGCAAAGGGCTGGGTTGGGGTCAAGGGAGTGGCGATCGCCGCCATAGCAGTGGGCCTGGTACTGCGTTTCTCTAACTTAGACCGCAAGGTCTACTGGCACGATGAAGTCTATACCAGCCTGCGAGTGGCAGGCTACATCGGCCCAGCCGTGGAGGATGCTGTTTTAGATCGCCCCGATCTGACCGCCACCGATCTGTTGCGCTATCAGCAGATGCCGCCTTCCCCCTCCCTATCAGCTTGCTGGGATGCCCTAGCCAACCACCCGGAGCACCCACCGCTGTATTACCTTGCCGCCCACGGCTGGGGACGGATGTTTGGGGCATCGGTGGGAGGCTATCGAGCGATCGCGGCGATTTTTGGGGCGATCGCCCTGGCGGCCATGTTTTGGCTGGGGCGGCAGCTGTTTCCGCTGCACCCACCCGTAGCCTGGCTGGCGACGGCCCTGATGGCGGTCTCGCCTGTGCAAATCATCTACAGCCAGGAGGCCCGCGAGTATAGCCTATGGGCGGTGGGGTTGCTGCTGTCCCACGGTGCCCTAGCGCGGGCGGTGCGACTCAACCAACCATTGGCTTGGCTAGTCTACGGTCTGGCCCTAGGGCTAAGCTGGTACGGATCGCTGATGACTGGATTGCTGGGGCTGAGTCACCTGGCCTTTGTGGCATTGACCCAGCGGCAGCGACGGCCCTGGATGGGGTTTGTGCTGGCCCAGGGTTTGGGCATTGGGCTATTCACCCCTTGGATTTGGACGATTGTGCGACGGTGGGAGCGGCTAAGAGAGGTCACCGCCTGGACCGATGACCCTCAGTCTTTAGACTATTTGGCGAAGCTGTGGGGTTTGCATTACAGCGCCACCGTGGTTGATTTTAATCTGCCCATCGACCATCTTTTTACGGTGGTTGGTCCGGCCCTGGTGCTGGGACTGGTGACCGTCAGCCTGGTTCACGTTGGGCGACACTATCCTCGCTCAACGGCGGTGTTTTTGGGCTGCGGGCTGCTGTTGCCGCCCCTAGTGCTGATTGGCGGTGACATTGTGCGCAGCGGGCAGATTTCGACCAATACCCGCTACTTTTTTCCGTCGCTGCTGCTGGTGCCGCTGGCGATCGCCCCCCTGATTAACGCTGGGCTTGCCGCCGCATCGCAGCGCTCTAGGACAGTGGGGGCGGCTCTTCTGGCTCTGCTGCTCACCCTGGGCATTGCCTCTGGGTTCGCCAACAACCGCGCCTTCACCTGGTGGAACAAATCTCTCAGCTACCCCAACCTGGCGATCGCCAACTACCTCAACCAGCAGAACGCTTCGGTAGTTATCTTTGGCGAGAGCGGTATTGCCCTGGGAGAAGCAATTTCCCTCAGCCACTACCTCACCCCCGAGACCGCTCTATGGCTGCTGCCCGAGAGAACCTTGCCCCCGGCGGCCACCCTGCAGACCGTCGCCCAAGACCAGCCCAGGCTATTTTTGTTTGAGCCGCCGTCGACCATGCTCGACACGGTGCCGCTGGGGTGGCAGATAGCTCCAACCGCCGATGTTAACGGGTTCGCTCCCAATGACCTGGTGCAGCTGATTCCGCCGCAGGGGTCTTGAACTGCGCTAACTCACCGCCGGAGCCTGCATTTGTAGACTGCCGAGGGTAGCATCCATCGTCACTGAGCCGCCAATGGGTAACGTCCAAAGTGGCTCTACATGCCCAATCCAGGCGCCTGCATAGGCGGGAATGCCTAGGGGTTTGATGTGGTCTTGCAGAATGTCCTCCAAGGTGAGCGAGCCATAGCCTTCACCGGGGCCGCAGGCGGTGCACTGGCCGAACACAAACCCCGCCAGACCGTCGAGCACCCCAGCCAGCTTGAGCTGGGTCAGCATGCGATCGATGCTGTAGGGAGCTTCGCCCACATCTTCTAAAAATAGAATTGCCCCAGTTGTGTCGGGCATATAGGGCGACCCCACAATGCCAGAAATGACTGAAAGATTGCCCCCCAGCAGTGGCCCGGTGGCGCGGCCCGAGGTAATGGTTTGAATGCGGCCCTGGTCGCGCATCAGGCGGTCTTGATCGCCCCCCAACAGCGGGTTGCTGTAGGTGAGCATTTCACCATTGATCAAAATGCGGCGCAGCGGCTCTACCTGGTCGTCTCGCCAGGCGGTTAGGCCGTGGGGGCCGTGGAATGTGACCAGCCCCGTCTGGGCGTAGAGCCCCAGCAATAGAGCCGAGATGTCGCTAAAACCGATGATAACCTTGGGGTTGGCGCGAATTAGGTTGTAGTCGAGGTAGGGCAGAATGCGGGCGCTGCCCCAGTCGCCGCGAATGGGCAGCAGTGCTTTTACTGCCGGGTCGGCGAACATGGCATTTACATCGGCGGCCCGCTCGGCGTCGGTGCCCGCTAGATAGCCGTAGCGCGCCAGGGCGTGGGGAGCCACGCGGGGCACGAAACCGAGGGCTTTGACAGCGTCGATCACCAGATCGAGGCGATCGCGCTCAAAGGTGGCCCCCGCTGGGCTGACAATGCCCACCGTATCCCCTGCTCGCAAGCGCGGCGGCAGTAGGGTAGGACGCCCTTGGGCCTGCACCGCCCGCTGCCCAAGCGTCACCCCTGCCGCTGCTACCCCCAGCCCGCCCAATAGCTGTCGCCGCCGCATACGCGCTACCCTAAAATTTTGCAACACCACTGCCGAGCATACACCGGAGTCCCCCCGTGACCGCACAACCTTCGTCCTCATCCCTGCCATCTCTTGGACCCGACGATTGGGAACAGCGCTACCAAGAGGGCACCCCCCGCTGGGATCTAGGTCATCCCGCCCCCGCCTTTCAATCGCTGCTTACTGCTGCGGATGCGCCTCAGTCGGGCCGTGCGATCGCCCTCGGTGCTGGACGCGGCCACGATGCTATCTTCTTTGCTCAGCAGGGGTTTGAGGTGACTGCCGTAGACTTTGCCCCTTCGCCGATGCAGTCGCTGAGGGAGCAAGCCCAGGCGCAGCAGCTTTCCCTTAACCTGCTGCAAAAGGACATCTTTGAGCTGACCCCTGATCTGGCGGGCCAGTTTGACTATGCGATCGAACACACCTGCTTTTGTGCGATCGATCCTGCTTTGCGTCCTGACTACGTGGCTTTGGTGGCGGAGTTGCTGGTTCCCGACGGCGAACTGCTGGCTGTCTTCTTCACCCACCAGCGCTCCGGTGGCCCTCCCTTTGGCACCACCTCGGCAGAAGTGCGCCAGCTCTTTGAACCCCACTTTGAAATATTGACTCTGGAGCCAGTGACGAACTCTATACCCTCGCGGCAAGGGGAGGAGCATTTTGGGCGACTGCGGAAGCGGGGATGAGAGAGATGAGGGGATGAGGGAGAAGGGGAGATGAAGGAGACTTTAGCTTACTTCCCCACCCTCCTCACCTTCTCTATCCTCCTGACCTTCCTCACCTGCCCCATCTTTCTCATCTCCTTATACTGAAGAAGACCGTTCACCCCGAATCTTCCCCATGGATTTAGAGCAGATTTCTGCCCAGCTTAAAAGCGAAGACTCGAAAGACCGCATGCTGGCTCTGGCCTCGCTGCGGGATGTGCCTGCGGCTCAGGCGGCACCGCTGATTCGGCAGGCGCTCCACGACAAAAACCTGCAAATCCGTTCGATGGCGGTGTTTGCTCTGGGCATTAAGCCCGATGAAGAGTCCTACGATATTTTGATCAATCTGCTCACCTCTGACCCTGACTACGGCATTCGTGCTGACGCGGCGGGGGCACTGGGATATTTGGAAGATCCCCGAGCCTTTGAGACTCTGGTGCGGGCCTTTTACGAAGACACCGACTGGCTGGTGCGCTTCAGTGCGGCGGTTTCCCTCGGCAATCTCAAAGACCCTCGCGCCCACGATGTGCTGATGCAGGCGTTGCAGAGTGACGAGGTGGTGATGCAGCAGGCGGCGATCGCGGCTGTCGGCGAGATTGGCGACCTGGAAGCGGTTGATGAAATCCTCAAGTTTGCCCAGTCGGAAGACTGGCTGGTGCGCCAGCGCTTGGCCGAGGCTCTGGGCTATCTGCCCACACCCAAAACTGAGCCAGCCCTGCGTTATCTCGAAAAAGACTCCCAGTTTCAGGTGGCTGAGTCGGCGCGAATTTCTCTCACCCGACTGCAGAAGCGTAAGGACGGTTAGTGCGCATCGATATCGCTGGGTCAAATTGACATAATGCGGCGTGCAATTGGCAATTTGACCTCTGAAAGCATTACACAGCTGTGCCACTTTGCTTTGCAGCGGCCTCTGCAAGCTAAACAGCTGTGCCACTTTGCTCAACAGCGGCCTGTGTATGTCAAACAGCTGTGCCACTTCGCTTTGCATCGGCCTGTGTAAGCTAAACAGCTATGCCACTTCGCTATACAGCTGTGCCACTTTGCTTTGCAGCGGCCTTAGTTTGTTAAGCGGGCTGCTGAGTATGCCAAGTTGCGATCGCAGTGGGCTTGATTTGGCGATCGCAGCCCCCGACAGCAATGGGTAGTCCGTCGAGGGCGGGCGAGGGCTTTACTCAATCAGCACGGTTTTGGTGGCGATCGCCATCCACATCTCGGCTCCGCTCGATGCTGGCGTGGTGCCTGCTGGGGAGGTTGGGTCAGGGGTGCCGCTGGTGGGCGGCACGGGGATGGGGTCGCTCCAGTCGTTGGGGTCGGTGTAGCCGAGGGTGTGGAGGATTTTGATGGTGCGATCGATGCCGGCGAGGCTGCCGTAGAGCATGTGGCGCACCCGCTCTGGACGAACTTGGGAGGTGCTGTGTGAAGACGGCGGAAGATTAGATGCGCCGCTGGCATCAGGTTCGAGATATTCAAACATCGGTTCTGTTTCCTTGTTGTGGGTACGGTATTGATATGACAAACTCGCGTATCCGCCCATATGCGATGCCTCTCAAATCTTCACAAAACAAGCCTTTTCGGCCTTTTTCGGCGTTCTTTTTACTAACCTATGTAGGATACTCTCCTACAGAAAATCTTCCTAAGGGCAAGGCAAGAAACGACCATTGGCTAAAAATTTGGTAGCTTAATATCCGGATTCACATTGCCGACGTAGCGACGCAAAATGGTCTCCGGCGTATTGCCAGACACCGCACTAATCGACCCAATCGACTCCCCCTCCTCCACCGAATGAGAAATTCTAGATATCCGCGTTGTGTAGGGCTTCCGGTATCGAATCTCCGCCAGTTTCAGCGCCAGTTGCCAATACCGCTTTCGAAAATTCCCCGTATGAATTGGCTTCCCTCGCACCGACGTGAAAATGAGACTGTCCGGGGATGGCTGCTCAACCCCTTGGCTCATACACACCGCATCCTACCGACGCTTCAAGATCTCTTTTGCCGTCTCATTGAGCGGAATAGCCCTCGTCTTCCCCTTCTTGGGCAGCTTCCGCTCCTTCTTGCGGGTCAGCTGCTCCAAAATATTCACCCGCGAAAAGTCCTTCGCCAAATGTTTCCACCGTAGCCCCAGCAGTTCACCAGGCCGACACCCCAGATTCAGCGCCACCCGCACGTAGTCCGCATAGTGGGTCAACCGCTCCTCTGTTTGAAAAATGCTGATCAGCTCCTCAATCTCCACGCGGGTGAACGGCGACGGCAGCTTCTGCGTCAGCTTCACCCCCTTAATGGCCTCCGTCCACGGATCCGGTTCCACCCCGTAGCCCCGTCGGGCTGCCCACTGCCACTCATCTCGAATCCGGTACAGGTAGCTTTTGCGTGTTTCCTGGCTCAGCGGTTTTTCCATCAGCCAGTCCACAAACTTAAATCCGTCCTCTTCCCGTAGCCCCTTAATCAGTTTTTCACCCCAAAACGCTTGCAGCTTCTTCAGAGCATAGCGGTAGCCATCCTCCGTACTATCGGCATCAAATCGATGGGTCTTGCGGTACAGCTCCCATAGCTCATCGAGCCGTCGCGGCTCCCCTGTCTTCTGGACAACCTCCTGCTTCGGAAACAGACGGTACTTCGCTTTGGTTGGGTCAAAGGTGCCGTTCTTCAAATCCACCGCCAAAAGCTCAGCGCGGTTCTGAGCCAGCTCCCGATTTGTGGGTGTATCTTTGGTCCCCAGATAGCAGTAGTGTCGAGTAACAGATTATCCGTCGTCTTAACAAACTTTTGTCATCTAATCAAAAATCGCTAAACTATTGATAGAAAAGGGTTTTAGCGATTGCCGAGCACCCAATTCTCGTTAGCAAGATTAACATTATATGTGTCGCCTCCTCGAGAACTAACAAATTAACTGTCGTATTTTAGCTGCTACTATCTGGCAGAATTTAACAGAATAAGTGTCATGTATTGAGGGGTCTTACCTTTCAATCTCAATGAAAGTTCATCAACTTTCACTCCCTCTATAGGATTTACCACAGTAGGGACAGAACCGGAACTTGAGAGAGGCAATGGGTTCCTAGCAACCTGAGCAGCGGTCTTGCAACTTGCTCCCACAGACGAAGCATTGCTTTGAGCGCGAAGCCGTTAATTATAGAGGTGGTCTCGCCGGGGACGGAGGCATATAAACGGGGTGGAAAATTTACGCTCTACCGTCAGTTAGACAATCTGAAGGAGTAAAGAGTGGAACCAAAACGGGAAAATTCCTGCCGACGTTTTTGAAAACCTGCGCAAAAATCTGAAAGAAGATTCAGCCTTTCAGGGAATGCCAGGGCGCTGGTATTACGCTGGCCGAGATTCGGTTAAGCGAATCTATAAGTCATGGCTCACCAAGCAGCGTCGCTTATACAGCCGGTTAGATGGTCAAACTCACTGGCTCACCGTCCTCCAGAGTGATGATGAACTCATAGCTGCCTGTAATCAAGACCTAGAGGTAATGCGAGCCGAAGCAGCAGCGCTTTTGGTCAAGGCTGAGGCTGAAGCACCTCCTAGCCCCAGTGCCAAAAAATCAAAAAAATCTCCTCACCCCCAGAAAAAGACTCAAAAGCAGAAATCTGCCCAACCCAGTAAAAGCCTCTATCCTTGGCTATTTGAGGCATACAAAACCGCAGAAACAGATTTGTCTAAGTGCGCGATCGCCTATCTGCTAAAAAATAACTGCCAGATTCCCACGAAAGCAGAGCATCCCAAAAAATTTCAGAAGCGCCGCCGTAAAGCCGAAATTCGGGTAGAGCGGATTATTGAGCAGTTAGCTCGCACTCGACTACCAAAAGGGCGCGACTTAACCAACGAGAAGTGGCTTGACACCCTCAAGATGATCGTTCAGCAAGTTCCAGAAGATGAAACCGAGATTGCTTTATGGGCAGCCGATCTACAAACAGACTCTAGCTCTCTACCTTTTCCCATAGCTTACGAAACCAACGAAGACCTGAACTGGTCTCAGAATGACAAGGGGCGACTCTGCGTGCGCTTCAACGGGCTAGCTGAGCACACCTTTGAGGTCTATTGCGATACCCGTCAGCTCCACTGGTTTAAACGCTTCCTAGACGATCAAACCATCAAAAAACAGGGAGGCAAACTACACTCTGCTGGTGCCCTAACACTCCGCTCGGGTCGCATCGGTTGACGGTTAGGCGCTGGCAAAGATGAACCAAGGAAGGTACCGAAAAAGCTAGCCAAGAAAAAGCCTCTAAAATTGCCCAGGTAATCTCTGGTACAAAGGCCAAAGGTAATTTGACCAGCCAGCAGAAAGACTTTGTTCGCAAGCGGGAAAAAACCTTAGCTCTGCTTCAAAACCCGTTTCCCCGCCCTAGCCGCCCCCTCTATGAGGGAAGTCCAGCAATCCTCGCTGGTGTCAGCTTTGGCTTAGATAAACCCGCCACTCTAGCTATCGTGGATGTCACCACAGGCAAAGCCATTGCCTATAGAAGTATTCGGCAACTGCTCGGCGACAATCATAAGCTGCTCAATCGGCAGCGCCAGCGCCAACAGCAAAAAGCCCAGCAACGACGCAGCAACCAGTTAAAGTTTGCTTCCAGCCGCGTTTCTGAGGGTGGACTAGGAGACCATATTGACTCGCTGATAGCTAAAGCCATCGTCCAAACCGTCCAGCGGTATAACGCCAGCAGCATTGTACTTGGTGATCTAACCAACATCCGCGAGGTCATCGAGAGTGAGATACAGGCCAAGGCAGAGCAAAAGACTGCCCTTAAGGAAATCCAAGCCAAATATGCCCGAGACTATCGCACCAGCATTCACCGTTGGAGCTATAGTCGGCTAGCGCAGAAGATCGAGAGCAAGGCTCTGCAAGCAGGTCTAACCGTGGAAACGATAAAACAGCCCTCCATTGGTACTCTGCAGGACAAAGCACGAGAGATCGCGATTGCAGGCTTTCAATCCCGCAAAG
Source organism: Leptolyngbya subtilissima AS-A7 (assembly GCF_039962255.1). Lineage (NCBI taxonomy): Bacteria > Bacillati > Cyanobacteriota > Cyanophyceae > Leptolyngbyales > Leptolyngbyaceae > Leptolyngbya > Leptolyngbya subtilissima. Next base: position 170,133 of record NZ_JAMPKY010000007.1, read on the forward strand.
TCAGCTAAATTCTTGACAGTGGTTCATGGGTACCAGTACATTGTTTCTAGCGCCGCAGCTCATGCCAGTAATGGCCAATGTGTTGTGCAAAATGCGAGCTAGTTTGACTATCTGCTAAGTAGTCTTGCTTTCTGGCTCAGGTAACTGTCCACCCGCAAGGTCGTTGGTGCGCTGGCGATCGGAGAGCATGGGTCCTGTAGTGATGGTTACCGCTTACACCTCCGATCAAGGAGGAATCCACCCAAACCCTAAATTTGGCAAACCTAAGCAAGGGCGAAATCTCTAGGGAGTTTGCCAAAAAAGTGAAGCCATTATTGTGGCAGGCTTTCGGCTTATTGGCTGTAGCCCAACCAGTACCCCAAATCCTTTTCTTGCTGTAACAGTGTAACCTTTGCCAAAAAGGCCATTGAAACGCTTGATGGATACGGGCTGTAGATCACAGGGGTTGCCTCACCCTTTGAGGCCCAGGAGCGATTGAAAGCTGTCTCTGGCGCCGCTGTCGGGGGCTATGTGGGGGGGTTGCCTCACCCTTTGAGGCCCAGGAGCGATTGAAAGATCGTAGTGTAGTTGCTGGCGTCAAACGTGCCGCTGGGTTGCCTCACCCTTTGAGGCCCAGGAGCGATTGAAAGAACTAAAGCAAAGGTCAACACCATCATGGCTAGGCAGGTTGCCTCACCCTTTGAGGCCCAGGAGCGATTGAAAGAAGCCAGCTACGCTATCCTCTTAGGGAAGCGTAATCGTTGCCTCACCCTTTGAGGCCCAGGAGCGATTGAAAGTTGACGATACAATTGGGCCCTAAAAAACGTTTCAAGGCGTTGCCTCACCCTTTGAGGCCCAGGAGCGATTGAAAGAGGCTAACAATGTGCTCAGAGCCCGAGGGCAGTGTGAGTTGCCTCACCCTTTGAGGCCCAGGAGCGATTGAAAGTCCTGCTGCCGGTTTACTCTACGGTCTTTTCCGTAGTTGCCTCACCCTTTGAGGCCCAGGAGCGATTGAAAGAATTCGGTTGAGAGTTTCCACTTGGGCATGGCAATGGGTTGCCTCACCCTTTGAGGCCAGGAGCGATTGAAAGTCGATAATCTTAATGTCCAGCAGCTCGGGGGCATTTGTTGCCTCACCCTTTGAGGCCTAGGAGCGATTGAAAGCTCAAGCCAGACCCCTACGATAAGGGTGAAATCGCTGGTTGCCTCCCCAGCTTGAGGCCTGGGAGCATTGGAAGGCGACGTAATCAAGCATTCCCCATGCGACAAGGTTGCCTCCCCCTTCGAGGACTGGGAGGTCTTGAACGCATAAAACGAACTGATGCAGCATCACGCGCGGGCAAGCTGCCTCACCATTTGGGCTTAGAAGCTAAAGTCCCAGCAAACTGAACTAATGTCTTTCAGGACAAGCGTACTGCCACACTGGGTTTGCGTTATTCTTGACTTGGGTGGATTGAAAGGCGCGCTTCCTTCACACTAGGCTGATAGAAGCGCTTTTGGACGACACTAAAGTGTTATCGACTGATCTTAAGGCTTTTGATGACATCAGACTGTTAAGACGACATCGAACCCGTTAGGACGACACTAAAGTGTTATCGACGACAACTAAATCGTTACTCGACACTCGACAGTATGGGCGATACTGGTTTCGAACCAGTGACCTCTTCCGTGTGAAGGAAGCGCGCTACCACTGTGCTAATCGCCCTTGGGTTTTTTAAGATAGCACATCTTCTGGGGCGGTTTAGCGAAAATCTTAATTTCAGGTCAAGCCATATCAGGAGGGACTGGGCTGCCCTGTTGTGCTTGCTGAAGCTGTGCTTGAATTAGGGCCTGCATGTCTTGACGGTGAATCTCGACACCTTGGCTTACCTGCCCCGGCGTTTCAAAAAAGATCAGGCTGTCGATGGGCTGCATAGCCAGCAGCTGAAACAGGATGTGCACCACGGGCACCGGCAGAGCCATGACCTGGGGATCTTTGACGGTGGCTTGGCTGGTGGCAGCGTCTTGCAGGGTGGGGTAGGCGTAGACGATATTCTTTTGGCTGTTGGGCTGGGTGCGGTTACTGAGGGTGGTCATCATCCAGCCCTGCTCTAGGGTTTGCAGCACGTAGTATTGCTCATGCTTGAGCTGCCCGGCGATCGCCTTGAGGGTGGGCGCAATGGTGGTAATGGCGTTGCCAGTTACGCCATCGTTGGGGGCACTGTGCTGGAGGGAGACAATTTGGGCATCAAGATCCATAGCGGGTTCTGAGGGATAGTTGGGGGCTAGCGTTGAAGGTGACGGCTTGGGCCAAGAAATTTAAAGATGGCGATGGTTGAAGACCGTTCCAGGGAACCATCGAGCTTGATCTAGCATCACTTTACCGCAGGGGGCTACCGGCGAGGTGCCTCGCCCCGCATCCATAAAATTACGGACAGATGTTAAGGTGTTGGGTAGCTTGCAATTCTTGGGCAACCAATCTACTTAGACTCAGACTTTTCTACCTACTGCGTCTAGATTGGTCTCGTTAGCTAACCGCTATAGCTCACCCCAAGGTCGCAGCGGGCGCATCCACCACGTTCCTAAAAACCTGAATATCGCTCCACGGGTCTGTGTAGCTTTTTGAGGATAGCCAGATTGAGTCAGGGTATCTGTGCGTTGAGTGTGGATTCGCTTAGCCAGCTTTTCTACCAAGATTTAAAGAATGGTACTGGTGCCCCAGAGTCGGGGTGCCAGGCGATGGCTCAGCGGTTGGCTAGCGAAGTGCAGCGCATCTGTAACGAGAGCGATCGCATTCAGTCATCCGGCGATGTTGAAGCCTGGGCCAAATCGCTGGGCAAACACCGTCTAGATCAGTGTTTCAAATATTACAACCTGGGGTCACGCCAGGGCCGCGTTGAGCTGCACAGCACCCTCAGCGCCATCGTATACCGCTACATTACGCCGCCCCAGGCGCAAACCAGCTACCCAGCTCGGCTGGCGCTGATCGAAGATTTTCTCCAGGGGTTCTACGTCGAGGCGCTCAACGCCTTTCGGCGGGAAAATCAGCTGGGCGATCGCTATCAGCCCCGCACGCTGCTTGAGCTGGCTGAGTTCATGGCCTTTTCTGAGCGCTACGGCAAGCGGCGTATTCCGCTGCCCGGCCGGCGCAGCCAGCAGCTGATCATCCTGCGAGCCCAGACCTTTTCCAAGCAGCAGCCCCCCGAAGTCGCCATCGACATCGAGCAGGCCACCGACTACGGCGGCGACGGCGATGACGTTCGCCCCGCCGCTTCCCACCAGCGGGTGCGCGAAGAGATGATCGCCCAGGCCGATGATCTGCCCGAAAACTCCCTGCGGGGGCGGGTAGTCGAAGAGCTGCTGGCCTATCTTAAAGAGCGCAACCAGGATGAGTGTGCCGACTACTTTACCCTGCGACTGCTCGACCTGCCCACCCACGAAATCGAGGCTCTCCTAGGGCTGACCCCCCGGCAGCGCGATTACCTCCAGCAGCGGTTTAAGTACCACCTGCTGCGCTTTGCCCTGTCCCATCACTGGGAATTGGTGCATGAATGGTTAGAGGCGGGCCTAGAAACTAACCTGGGCCTAACCGCCCAGCAGTGGCAACAGCTGCAAGACAGCCTCAACACTAAGCAAGCCAGACTGCTCTCCCTCAAACAGCAGGGCATACCCGATGGCGAAGCCGCTAAAATCTTGGGCATAACCGCTACCCAATTTCAAAAGCAGTGGACTAAGCTCCTAGAGCAAGCCTGGGAGATTCGTAACGTTTAATATCCGTCAAACATCCATCCGGACAGACCGTAGCAGGCCATGAATAGAGACTCAGATATCCCCGAAGACCTCTTGCTAAAGCTCCTGCTAGAGCCACTTTCGGCGGATGACTCACCATCAGGAACGCGCTTTTCCCCGGCTACTGACGCTGACACGGCGAAGCTAGAGAGGGCAGGGCTACCTACCCCTCCGGTCTACCCTGATCCTGAGACATCTACCCCAGCGCCAGCGGCTTCAGAGGATGATGCGCTCAACCTCAGCTACACCCCTGTCTTTGACTCTGGAGACCTATCCACTGTGCAACCCCATTTTGAAGCCCTTTTGAAGCGCCGCCTGCGGCAAGAGATTGCCCATCGCCCGCCTCTGTTTCCTTGGGAGAAAGGTCTGCAAGACTATCCCGATGCCCTGCGCCCTAGCGCCGCCTCTATTTGGTTAGACCACCTTAGAAATCTTTCGGTTCCCGGCGATGTGCCTGAAGATGTGCTGGCTGACTTGCTCAACCAGTGCCAGCAGGTGGCTCAAGACATTCGCCAAACCGGTCGGCGACTGGTAGCGGCGGTCGAAGGCTTGTTTCCAGATCAACCCCAAACCCTGGAATACATTGCTGGGCTGGTGGCTCGACCGGCCTACCGGTCAGCTCAAACCGAGGCTTTGACCCAGGTAGACTACAACACGGCCTCGACGCAGCAGCAGGTGGCGCTAGCTATGCTGGCTGCCCAAGGCATCTTTGAAGCCCTATCGCTGACGGTAGGAGAAGCCAACCCCACCCAAACCCAGACCTGGCTCACGGCCTCTGGCCTGTTGACGGTGCAGGCGGCCTACGCGGCTGTCGGACAGCTGGAGGTCAAGGCGGTGCTACCGGCGGACGGTAGCCTGGTGCTGACCAGCCTGGGCGAAACCGTTGGCTCCGAACGCTCTACCCCCGGCGAGCTGGTGCTGCGCTTGACCACCCAGCCCGGTGCTGTGCATCGTCTGGATGTCAGCCTAGGGGAAGCCCAGGTGGCCCCCCTGAGCTTTCAGGTGATGATTGCTGAGCGCTAGAGTGACTCTGGGCAGGGGCTAGCCCAGCGGTTAGCATGGAGGCGACCCTCCTCCGGTTTGTCTATGGTCGCGTCCCGCTGGCTGGCCTCTTCTCCCTTAACTCGGCCCATCCCTCACGATGAAATTGAAGACTCGCGGCTGCTGCGGGTGCTGGTGCAGGGGTTAGTTACCGTAGGCATTGGTTCGGTGGTGGTAGCCGCCGCTGGGGTGACTGCGGCTTCGTGGTGGAACCTGCTGGCTATACCCCTAAGCGCGGTGGGAGCAACCTTTAGCTGGCAGCGGCGACGCGATCGCAACATCGCGGTGAAATTTCTTATTGCCATCGGCATGCTAGTGGCTCTGGCGGCGTTTTTTTCTCGGCTGCTCGAAGCGCCCGGCGACACCCGCATTGTGCTAGCAGAACTCTTGGTGCAGCTGCAGGTGCTGCACAGCTTTGACCTACCCCGCCGCAAAGACCTGGGCTACTCGATGATGATTGGCTTGATCTTGCTGGGGGTGGCTGCCACTATCAGCCAGACCTTGGCCTTTGCACCGCTGCTGCTGCTGTTTTTGGCGTTGGCAGTGCCGGTGCTGAGGCTCGACTACCAGTCGCGGTTGGGATTAGGACCAATCGCCTGGGGCGAGATCAAGTTGCGGCCTAGCCTAGGGCGGTTTTTGGGCCTAATGGGGCTGATTGTGGGCCTGGGGCTGCTGATTTTTGTCTTTTTGCCCCGGCTGCCGGGCTACCAGATTCAGAATTTTCCGGTGAGTTCGGTGATCGACACGCCAGGAGATTTTTCGGGGGAGGATATTCTCAACTCGGCCTACCGAAACGAAGGTGAAGACGGCGAAGGCGACGGCTTTGGCGACGGCGCTGGCACCATTCGAGGGCAGGGCAAGTCTACTGGTCCTGGGGTGGTGGATACCGTTTCTTACTACGGCTTTAACCAGCGAATGAACCAAAACCTGCGGGGCACCATGACTCCCCAGGTGGTGATGCGAGTCAGGTCTCAGGCACCGGGCTTTTGGCGAGTGCTGGCCTTTGACACCTACACGGGCCAGGGCTGGGATATCTCCCGCAATGACGATACCCAGACGCTAAAGCGATCGCGGTTTTCGGCCCAAACCTTTTTGCCCATGGACCCAACCCTGTCCCGCGATCGGGAGGTGGTGCAGACTTACACCTTAGTCAGCGAACTGCCCAACCTGATTCCGGCGATGTATCAGCCTAAACAACTCTACTTCCCAACTCGAGAGGTGGCCATCGACGCCGAAGGCAGTCTTAGGTCACCCGTGATCTTGCAGGAAGGCATGACCTATACGGTGGTGTCGCGGGTGCCTTTTCGCGATCGCACCCTGCTGGGTCAGGCGGGCACCCGCTATCCCCCCGGCATTCGCTCCCACTACCTCCAGGTGCCGGAGGAGATTCTAAAGCCGGTAAGGGCTAAAACCGAGGAGCTGCTTGCCACCTCCCCGGTGCCCCTGACCAATGCCTACGAAAAATCCCTTTACTTGGCCCAGGCTCTCAAGCAGCGCTACACCATTCAACCCGAGCTGCCCTTCTTCAGCGCTGAGCAAGATCTCGTTGAGAACTTTTTGTTTCAAGCCCAGGGAGGCTACCCCGACCATTTCTCCACCGTGTTGACCATCATGCTGCGCTCCATCGACATCCCAGCGCGACTGGTGGCAGGGTTTGGGGAGGGTGAATTTAACCCCTTCACCGGGTTCCACGTGGTGCGCAATACCGATGCCTATGCCCTCACCGAAGTCTATTTTCCCCAATACGGTTGGTTTGGCTTCGACCCCATCCCCGGCCATGAGCTGATTCCGCCTAGCCTTAGAGAGTACGAAACCTTCAGCACGGTGCGGCGGGTTTGGGCTTGGCTGGCTGGCTGGCTGCCCTCTCCCTTAGTGGGCTTCGTCGATGGCTTGGTCAGCTTGCTTGGCGATGGGATCGCCTATCTATTACGCACCTTTAACGTGCTGCTAAATCTAGGCTGGGTAGGCATTTTGCTGGGCATTGCGATCGCCACCGCCTTTGGCTTCATCGCCTGGCTAGCCTTCTTAGGGTTGCGTCGAGGCTGGCGCTACCGACAACTGCGCCAGCTCGCCCCCACTGAGCGGTTATATCAACAAATGCTGACTTGGTTTGCCCACCAGGGCCTCGGCAAAACCCCTGCCGAAACCCCCATCGAGTATGGCCAGCGCCTCTACCAGCAGACCCGGCCTCAGCCCGCCCAGGCCGCTAACGAAATTACCCACGCCTATGTCCGCTGGCGCTACGGCGGTGAACCCCAAAATCTCGCCTACCTAAGCGAAAAATTGCAGACCATCCGCAAAAAGGATAGCCCCCGCCAACGGCTCATTCGTCGCTAAACCAGCCCCGATTGGTTCAGGATAATCATTGATTATTCTGAGGTTTCCGTTATGCTCGATCCATTAGTTGGAGTCGGTGAGTCAAGGCCATTAGTGAGGCGGCGACTAGCATAATTAACTGCTGTATCGTTCTTACTCCCCACCCTCCCACCCCCCACCCTTACTCCCCCACCCCTATCCCCACCGTGAGCCTAAAAACCCTCGTCGAAAATTCCCTCAAGTCGCTCAATATTGCGACCAACGGCAGCACCGCCTTCTCGCCGGACCAGTTTGATGCCGACGTGATGACCACCTACGGGCGCTTCCCCATCGCGCTAACCAAGGGCCGAGGCAGCTTTGTTTGGGATGATCAGGGCCGTCGCTACCTCGATTTTGTGGCCGGCATCGCCACCTGCACCCTGGGCCATGCCCACCCAGCTATGGTCGAGGCCGTGACTCGGCAGATTCAAACCCTGCACCATGTGTCGAACCTCTACTACATCCCTGAGCAGGGGGAGCTGGCCCACTGGTTGGTGGAGCATTCCTGCTGCGATCGCGTCTTTTTCTGCAACTCCGGCGCCGAGGCCAACGAGGGGGCGATCAAGCTGGCCCGCAAGTACGCCCACACCCAGCGGGGCATCAATAATCCGCTGATTATTACCGCCCAGGCCAGCTTCCACGGGCGCACCCTGGCCACCATCACCGCCACCGGCCAGCCCAAGTACCAAAAGAACTTTGACCCGCTCATGCCGGGGTTCGCCTACGTCCCCTATAACGACATCGCGGCCCTAGAGGCGCTAGTTGCTGAGTTGGATGCTGAGACGCCCCAAGTCGCCGCCATTATGCTAGAGGCCCTACAAGGTGAAGGGGGCGTCTGCCCTGGTGATACTGCCTACTTCCAGCGCATCCGCCAGCTCTGCGACGAGAAAGGCATTCTGCTGATTCTCGACGAAGTGCAGGTGGGCGTCGGTCGCACCGGCACTCTCTGGGGGTTTGAGAATCTGGGCATTGAACCCGATATCTTCACCTCAGCCAAGGGATTAGGGGGCGGCATTCCTATTGGGGCGCTGCTGTGCAAAGCCTCCTGCGCGGTGTTTGAACCCGGCGACCACGCCAGCACCTTTGGCGGCAACCCCTTCGCCTGTAAGGTGGGCCTCACGGTGTGCGAAACTTTGGAGTCTGAGAACCTGCTGAGCAATGTGAAACTGCGCGGTGAGCAGCTGCGGTTTGGCCTGCAACGCCTGGTGCAGCAGTACCCAGCCCTGCTAGAGCAGGTGCGCGGCTGGGGGCTGATCAATGGCCTAGTACTTCAGCCCAACTCCACCATTAAGTCAGTGGATATAGTCAAAGCGGCGATGGATGAAGGTTTGCTGCTGGTGCCCGCTGGACCGCAGGTGGTGCGCTTTGTGCCACCGCTGAACGTCAGTGCTGACGAGGTGCAGCAGGCGCTCATGGCGGTGGAGAAAGCTGTGGCCATGCTGGTTAAGCGGGAGCATGCTTAGTACACGCTTGAGTTCATTATTAGGTCGTTAGGACGCTCTGTTCACTCCGCCCTAACTCCAAAATAGCCGGCGGCTTTCCCCTCTGGGGACGCTTCGTGTTGGTAATGCTTGCCACCAAGACAAACAGCTCCATTAGCCAACGGCTATTTTTTTTAAGCAACTCCGATCGCGGGTGAAGATACTCAAGCTCAAAAGCCTCCTCTTCGAGGAGGCTTTTGCTAATTCTGGTTCTATTCTTCTAGGTTGGTGTCTGGGTCAAGGGGTATGCCAATCGGGTCAGTATTGGGTAAGGTGCCTTGCATACCCTCACCTGGGATATCAGGATTGTTCTGCAAGTTAACCTGTCCCTGCTCGGAGGATTGATCCACTGTAGACGGCCCGCTGACTGTGGCAACGTCTGCTGTTTTGGCGTCTCCACTGGTAGAGGCGGTTGAGAAATTGGTGGCAATCGGAGACTCAACCGGATCGCCCTCGGGTTGGGCTTCGCCAGCGGCAGCATGGGCGTCAAGCATAGCGCTGCCGGAGGCATTAGTAGGTGCCATCAGCTGGGCGTGCTCTGACGCAATGACGGCCTGGTCAGGATTGGTCTGCTGATTGGATAGTGTGGGTTCAGACATGGGTTTATACCGGGTTAGGAACAATTAATAGCTTTGGGAAATGGCTGTGGTCAGCAGCCAGCTTGTAACCCTCTGACCTGCGACAATCATGGTCGCAAGGGCGGGATGCTTAGACGCTTTCACGTATAGGCTGCCTGTGCGGATCCAGCCTTTGTGGGTGCCTCGCTCATGCATGCCGTCCTCAGGCCGATAGAGGGCGTTGTCCTCACGCTCGCGGGAGGAGCGATTAGCGTGATGAGAGGGGTAGGTCCAAAATTCCATCAGCTTGTCCATAAGGCGCTCCGGGTTAGGACTGGGCAGTCAACCAAGTCATCGCTTCACGGGAAATATCAGCAGGAACTGTGTGCCCGCCATTAAATTCTCGATAGCGGGTGTCGTAGTGCGCCTGCTGCAATTGTGGGACGATTCTACGGCTGCAACTGTCGATCGGTAGCACCGGGTCTTGGGTACCGTGGGAGATGAAGATATGGGGTTCTCCTCGCTGGGCTGCGGGAGCCATAAAACCAGGGGAAAAAGCTATTACATGGGTAAATAAATCCCCGTTGGTAATGCCCACCGAGAGTGCATAGGAAGCCCCATCGGAAAAACCTGCGATCGCAACTCGGCTCGGGTCTATTGCGTAGCGCCTAAAGGTCTGGGCCAGCGCCCGATCCATCACAGCAATATCGGGGCCATAGTCGCCGAGAATGTCATCCCAGGTGCGCCCCCGTGACTCCACAGCCAGCGGTATCAGCCCATAGGTGTCGGCTAGCCCTGCCAAAATTCTGAGTGCCCCTTCCGCATCGCCGCCTGCACCGTGGAGCATCAGCACCAAAGGCACTGGGGTATCGGGCTGATAGCCTTTGGGCACATAGATAAACCCATCTCGCTGGCTTTCCAACTCTAGGGGATGTAAGCCTCTAGCAGCCCCTGCTTCAGTGGGCGGACTGGGGCGAGAAAGAAGAAAACCTGTTTCCTGTTGTGTGCTGTTCACAAGCTGTGTGCTTCCTGAGATATGGTCGGCTGTGCAGGCCGCTAGCGCAGCAACAGCACCCACCAATCCCCTCTTAAGAAGTCTTCGCCGCGTCAGAGTTAAGGGACTGTTCATCACTTCCCTTGGGCACGTTTTCTAGACAACCAAAAGATGATGTTGAGAGGATGAAAACAGTCTAAAAAGATACCCGTAGTGACGGCCTCTTACTAACAGCCTTTTAAGGCTAGAAACTTCTCTATCTAATGGAATATCTAGATATTCAGGCTATGTTTTTTGAACAGATTTTCTGCTGCTAGAAAGTGAAAGATTGGCAAATTTTAGGTCGTTTTACTCACCGCACCAATAGGTTTATCGATTACTTTCAAATCTAGTGCTACTGCCGCAACAGAAGCAATCACAATCAGCCATAAAAGAGGCCAGGGTTTAATACCCTGGCCTCTTTTATGGCTTACCCTTTAAACAAGGGCTAATCCACTCGCTCTAGCAATCGTAGTAGAGAGCCAGTTCGTAGGGGTGGGGCCGCAGGCGCATGGGGTTAACTTCGTTGTCGAGCTTGTACTCGATCCAGTTGCTGATGAAATCTTCGGTGAAGACGCCAGTGCTGGTCAAGAAGCTGTGGTCAGCTTCGAGGGCCTTGAGGGCATCCAGCAGCGAGCCGGGGGTAGACGGAATCTTCGCTAGCTCCTCGGGACTGAGGTCGTAGATATCCACATCCAGCGGGTCGCCGGGATCGATTTGGTTTTTGATGCCGTCGATACCAGCGCAGAGCATGGCTGCAAACGCCAGGTAGGGGTTCGAGGTGGCGTCGGGGCAGCGGAACTCAAGGCGCTTGGCCTTGGGGTTGTCGCCCGAGAGGGGAATGCGCACGGAGGCCGAGCGGTTGCCCTGGGAGTAGGCCAAGTTCACCGGCGCTTCAAAGCCGGGCACCAGACGCTTGTAGGAGTTGGTGGTGGGGTTGGTTAGCGCCAACAGGGCGGGGGCGTGCTTGAGAATGCCGCCGATGTACCACAGAGCCATCTGGCTCAAGCCGGCATAGCGATCGCCCGCAAACAGAGGCTCACCGTTGTTCCAGATTGACTGGTGGGTGTGCATGCCAGAGCCGTTGTCGTTAAACAGAGGCTTGGGCATGAAGGTGACGGTCTTGCCCCACTTCTTGGCGACGTTCTTAATGCAGTACTTGTAGATCATCAGCCAGTCAGCGGCCTCGATCAGCCGACCAAAGCGAATGCCCAGCTCGCACTGACCACCGGTAGCCACTTCGTGGTGGTGCTTCTCGATCGGCACGCCCAGCTTGGCCATGGTCAGCAGCATTTCGCTGCGCATGTCTTGGGAGGTGTCGGTGGGGGCGACGGGGAAGTAGCCCTCCTTGTAGCGGGGTTTGTAGCCCAGGTTGCCGCCTACTTCTTCACGGCCAGTATTCCAGCGGCCCTCGACGCTATCGACGTAGTAGTAGGCCGAGTGCTCGTTTTGGTCGAAGCGCACGTCATCAAAGATGAAGAACTCAGCTTCGGGGCCAAAGAAGGCGGTGTCGCCCAGACCGGTGGACTTGAGGTACTCGATCGCCTTGGTTGCGATCGCCCGAGGGCAGCGAGCATAGAGTTCTCCGGTGCGGGGCTCCTTAATGGTGCAGATCATGCTCAGGGTCGGCTCCGCCATGAAGGGGTCGATCCAGGCGGTGTTGGGATCGGGCACCATCATCATGTCTGATTCGTTGATGGCCTTCCAACCCCGAATGCTGGAGCCGTCAAAAGCTACCCCATCGGTAAAACTGCTCTCGTCAATCTGGCTCTTGTGCAGAGTGAGGTGCTGCCAGATACCCGGCATGTCAATAAATTTCAGATCAATTAACTCAATGCCGTCATCCTCAATCCATTTCAGGATGTCTGCTGGGGTTGCCATGAACTACTCCTTAGCCTCTTTAGCGTTCAAACGTGGGGAAACCGATTTAACTCGTCGTAGATGATGCCCTGGCTCCGTCCCAATTTCCCTGCCAAATCGGCAAGGCTGCAACAGGCAAGCCCTATACAACACCGGTTTGTTGGCACGGGCACTCTGACCCTGCTGGTTCCACAGGTATCAACTCATCAGAATTATCCTAGGGAGAGGGGTTAGCCCGTTTTGTATCACCTAATACTTTTTGTCAGGGAAAGCCAACAAAAGCGCTAGGTCAGTCCATGATGTTTTGTAACAATTCGCTCATAAAGCCCCGCCTCTGACGGGCCTGAGCAACCCAGGGGTTAGGCCCCCGTGGTAAACTTCTTCGAAGATTAAACCTGGCAATTTATCAGGGTTTTGGCCCTTAGGGTTAGAGCCTTTAGCCAGAGACGGGCAGCCTGCGCCTGCCACCATTTATAAAATGCTGTTTGCCAAGTGAGAGTTGGGAGAAACCACCTATGCGGGACGCTGTCACCACGCTAATCAAGAATTACGACAACACTGGACGCTATCTCGATAGCAGCGCCCTCGACTCTATTAAGTCCTACTTTGACAGCGGTCTCGATCGCATCAAGGCGGCGGCAATCATCAGCGCTAACGCCGCTGGCATTGTCAAAGAAGCAGGGGTTACCCTGTTTGCGCAAGTCCCTGAGCTGATTCGCCCCGGCGGCAATGCCTACACCACCCGCCGCTACGCTGCCTGCCTGCGCGATATGGACTACTACCTGCGCTATAGCAGCTATGCCCTAGTAGCTGGCAACCCCGACGTGCTCGACGAACGTGTGCTGACCGGGCTGCGCGAAACCTACAACTCCCTGGGCGTGCCCATTGCCCCTACGGTGATCGGCATTCAGCTGATGAAGGACCTCGTGAAGGCCAAGGTGCAAGAAGCGGGCGTAGCCGATCCCTCCGTGGTCGACTATCCCTTCGACTACATCACCCGTTCGATCAGCGAGACCAGCATCTAAGCGAAATCGGAGGAATGGTGTAGCGAACGGCTGCTTCGTGACGCCCCTTCCCCTGGCTCTGGGTATAGACTTTGGCACCTCTGGGGTGCGTGCCGCTGTGGTCAATCCACAGCGGCATTTGTGCTGGCAATATCGCCAGAGCTACCCCGACTTGCCGGCTCCAGAGTGCTGGCGGCAGGGGCTCTTTGCCCTGCTAGAGGCGCTGCCGAGGGCGATCGCTCCCCAGATCGGCCGAGTGGCGATCGATGGCACCTCGGCCACCGTGCTGCTGTGCGATCAAGCGGGGGAATCGCTTACTACCCCACTGCTCTACAACCATCCCTGTAGAGAATCTTTGGCAACCGTCAAAGCCTTGGCCTCTGCTCAGAGCCCCGCTGCCAGCGCCACGTCGAGCCTGGCCAAGCTGGTGTGGTGGCATCAGACGTTGCCTTCCTCAATCTGGAATCAAGCGACGTATTTACTGCACCAGGCCGACTGGCTTAGCGCTCAGCTCCACGGTCAATGGGGGCTGAGCGACTACCACAACAGCCTCAAGCTGGGCTACGACGTGGGCGATCTCAGCTATCCCGCCTGGATGCAAGGGCAGCCGTGGAGTCGGGTGCTGCCTCGCGTGCTGGCACCGGGAGAATTAGTGGGGTGCGTGACGGAAACCGTCGCCCAGCGGTTTGGCCTATCGCCCCAGTGTCAAGTATTCGCAGGCACCACCGACAGCATTGCGGCTTTCTTGGCCAGCGGCGCGATCGCCCCAGGCGATGGGGTCACATCCCTGGGCTCAACCTTGGCCATCAAGCTGCTCAGCGACCAGCGCGTCGATATAGGCGACTATGGCATCTACAGCCACCGGCTAGGAAGCCACTGGCTAGTAGGCGGTGCCTCTAACAGCGGCGGTGCCGTGCTTGAAAAATTTTTTGACCGAGAGGCTTTAGCCACCCTGAGTCAGCGCATCGATCCAGCCGTGCCCACGGAGCTAGACTACTACCCCTTGGTGCAGCCAGGGGAGCGCTTTCCCATCAATGACCCCACCCTGGCTCCGCGTCTCTCGCCGCGCCCTGAGGATGACACCGCGTTTTTGCACGGCCTGCTAATGGGCATTGCCCGCATCGAGCAGCGCGGGTACGAGTTGCTCACCCAGCATGGGGCATCGCCCCTACGGCAAATTTTCACGGCTGGGGGCGGTGCCGCCAATGAGACCTGGCGTCAGCTGCGAGCTACCCTGCTGCCAGTGCCCATCAAAAACGCCGCCCCGGTGGAGGCGGCGGTCGGTAGTGCTTATTTGGCGCTGGGGTGGCTAAAGGATACGATTGAGTGATCCTTAAAGCGGGTGAAGGGGCGCGATCGCTCTGCCTTGCCCCCAGCTGCTCGGCTACGAATTAAGCTTATTGTCCCGGCGATATTGCAGGTAAGCCGCAACGAAAAGCCCGGCCAGGGTGACAGGAATAAACCCTAGAACAATGCCACTTAGCAAAGGCTCAACCACAGCAATACTCCTTGTCTCAACAAAAATCTATGGTCTAACCATAACACTAATCAGGGCCTGAACTCAGGCCTTCAACCGCTAACCCCATGCCGGTCTGTCAGTTTAAGCACCCCGGTCGAACTAGCGCTCTGGCGCGATCGCAAACGCAAGTTAGTGGCTTCGTTACCAATGCTGAAAAGAAGCTATTTCAACGGGAAGGTTTTTGGGGTCAAGCTTGGCCTTGGCGATAGTGTAGGCAGGCCGCAACCAGAGCTTGCGCGACCTCTGGACAGCCGCCCCAGTGCAGGTGCAGGTATGAGGCATGAATACGATGCGATCCCCAGCCCTCAGCGGCATGGCGCTGCGTTGCTCCGTAGCGCTTGAGTTGATACAGCGGCGAGGGAGATGGTGTTTCTGCCTCGGAGCGGTGAAACTCGTGCCCCCATATAGTTTGACCGCTCTGCAAGAGTAAGCTGTCTTGTTCTGCCAAGGCGTGACGGTAGCCCAGGGTGAGTCGTCCGGTCATGCGCACGCTGGTGGGCAGCACTCCGACCATAGGCCAGGCGTTGTCGTTTAGATCGACCAGGGTAGTGGCTAAATACATCAACCCGCCGCACTCAGCGTAGATAGGTAAGCCTCGACAAATGAGGGCGTTGAGCATTGAGCGCAAGCCCTGGTTAGCGGCTAGTTCCGCCCCAAATATTTCGGGAAAGCCGCCGCCGAAGTACAAGCCATCGGCATCGGCAGGAGGCTGGGCGTCCCGCAGCGGGCTCCAGGGAATAATCTCGGCCCCCAGGGCGGTGAGAATGTCGAGGTTGTCGGGGTAGTAGAAGCTGAAGGCGGGGTCTTGGGCGATCGCGATGCGGGGAGTGGGGGAGTGGGAGAGTGAGAGGGTGGGAGAGTGGGAGGGTGGGAGAGTGGGAGGGTAGGGAGTGGGGTTGGAAACAAGAAGGGGGGTGAGGGCGGGCCAGTCGAAGGAGGTGTGGCCGAGGTGGGCGAGGCGGGTGAGGATGTCGGGAAGTTGGGGGAGTTCGGCGGTGGGGACTAGGCCTAGATGGCGATCGGGAAGGGCGATCGCCGTTTGCCGGCGCAATACGCCAAGAATCGGCAGATCGATGCTGGCTAGGGCATCGGTGAGGAGTTCGAGGTGGCGATCGCTGCCGACTCGATTCAGCACCACCCCAGCTAGTTTCACCTGAGGATCCAGCGTACGGTAGCCGTGAATAATCGCCAGCACCGATCGCGACAGGCGGCTGCAATCGACCACTAGCAACACGGGCAGGTTCAGCAGCCGGGCGATATGGGCAGTGCTGGCGACATCTGAGAGCCCAGACGCGCCGTCAAAGAGACCCATGACCCCTTCGACCAAAGCAAAGTCGGCCCCTTGGCAGCGGTGGGCAAAGCACTGCTGCACGTAGGTTTCTGAAGTCAAAATGGGGTCGAGGTTGTAGCAGGGTCGCCCAGTGGCCTGCTGGTGGAACATCGGGTCAATGTAGTCTGGCCCCACCTTAAACGACTGCACCCGGGGCGATTTTTGCGCTAGGGCCGCCAATAGCGCCAGGGTGACGGTGGTTTTACCTACACCGCTGCGCTCGCCTGCGATCACTAGGCCGCCGGGGCTAGCCGCTGTACTCAAGACCCTGCCCTCATGGTGAGCTTCCTACGGTTAAATCTGTGCAAACCATCTTATCGAGGGACGGGTACCGACGGTGGCGGTTGGGTAGTCTTGAAATATCTACGGTACGGGATAGGCCCAATGCGATGACGACGCCTTCGCTACTGGAGCAGGCCAAGGATGGGGATGCGGCAGCGATCGCCGCCCTGCTCACCCACGCCCTCAAGCCCAGGGGCATTACCGTACGGGGCGATCGCCATAGCTACTGTTTGCAGCTGTGGTTTAGCGGCAGCCCCGCCCCACCCCAATCGACAACGGTGGCCTACGTCCGCCGCACAATGGCAAAATTGCAGCCCTCCGTCATTGGTATTGTGCAACTCCACGGCACACAAACAGGCGAAACTCAGCCTGTTTGGACTGAGGAAATTGCCCTGCTGTCGCTGTTCTCAAAAGCTCCCCTATCTGACGAGTCACAGGCCTGTGAGACGCTAACCTCTACAAATGGGGGCAGAGCTGCTACCCCGGCCCCCCCAGAGCCAGTAGCAGTAGTTCGCGCCTACAAGGAACTGGGGCTATCCCTGGGAGACCCGCTGCCTCAGATAGAGGCTGTGTATTTTAAGCGCCGAGCGGAGCTGCTTTACCGGGGCGATCGCGCCGCCCTAGAGCCCCTCAAGTGGGCCTTCACCACCCTCAAGACTCATCTAGAGCAGAGTGTTGTCGCCGAGGTCGCCCCCACTAGCACCACTTTGCTAGAAGCAGATCTCCCTACAAATCCAGGACCGGGGCGGCGATCGCGACCCCGACAGACCAAGCCCCAGCCTGACCCACCAGCAGACGATACCGATTTGCTGTCATTTCAGAATCGCTACAGTAACGGGCTGATCTTCCCCGGCCTGATGCTGCTGGGAATGCTGATGAACGCCATGCCCATCGTCAATGCGCTGCTGTTCGGCATCAAAATTTGGATCCATGAGTTTGGCCACGCCACCGTGGCATGGCTGTCGGGGCGGCAGGCGCTACCCCTGCCCATCGGCTGGACGAGCTACAACCCCCAGCGATCGGTTTTGGTCTACCTTGCCATTCTGGTGCTGCTAGGTTTGCTTTTTTGGGCTGGACGACGCGAGGCCCAGCGCTGGCCAATGGTGCTGGCTGCGACGCTAGCTGTGGTGCAGTTTTATATGACCTGGCTGCTGCCTGCCGATCGCTTTGAGATGCTGATGGCCTTTGGCGGCGTGGGGGGCGAAATTTATCTGTCCGCCCTGCTGATGGTGGGATTCTACTTCCCCCTGCCCAACTACTTTCGGTGGGATTTTTATCGCTTTCCGGTAGTGCTGGGGGCGGCCTTTTGCTTTTGGGGTCAGGTGTGGCTGTGGCAGCAAGTGCCCAAGGGCAAAGCCTCAATTCCCTTTGGCAGCCTGTGGGGCGAAGCCGAGCACGGCGACATGAACCAGCTGATCGACATTCATGGCTGGATGCCGGGTGACATCATTGGCACCTATAGCACCCTAACCCACCTCTGCCTGCTGGGAATCATCGGGGTCTACGGGTACAAGCTATTTCGGCAGCACCGTGAGATTTTTATTGCTCTTGGGCGGCAGTGGTTACCCTAGCGATGCCACTCGGTGACGCCGCCGGGCTTATCGATCAAAGTAATGCCCTCGGCCTGGAGTAGGTCGCGGATGCGATCGCCCTCGGCAAAGTCTTTCGCCGCCCTGGCCTCGCGCCGCTGGGTCAGCAGCGCCTCAACCTCGGTATCCGACAGCCCGCCTTCGGTGGATACCTCAACCTCAGGCCGAGCTTCTAACCCCAGCACCTGAGCTAGGCACACCAGGGTTTGCCACTGCTGACGAAGAACATCGCTAGGAGTGTCGGCTTCGCCCGTGTGGGTGATCAGATTCCCTGCGCGGCGCAGGTCTTTGGCCAGGTCAAACAGCACCGCCAGTCCCCCAGCGGTGTTGAAGTCATCGTCCATCGCGGCTTGGAAGGTTTGTACCGGATCACTCTCCCGGTCAATGCGCATGGCTGCTGGGTCACCAAAGGCGGAGTCCTCAACATCGACCCAGCCAAGTTTGGCCCCATACTGATAGCCAAACAGCAGCCCGTCCACGAGCGTGCCCCAGCTGGTTTGGGCGGCAGCGATCGCCTCATCAGTAAAATCCACCGGCTTGCGGTAGCTGCCCTGGAGCAAAAACAGCCGCACTGCCATAGGGTCTGGGGCATTAGGCGCATCCAGCAAATCTCGAATGGTGGTGAAGTTGCCGAGAGATTTTGACATCTTCTCACCGCCCACGTTCACCATCCCGTTGTGCATCCAGTAGCGCGACAGGGGATGGCCGGTGGCTGCCTCCGACTGAGCGATCTCGTTCTCGTGGTGGGGAAACACCAGGTCGCTGCCGCCCACGTGGATGTCGATGGTGTCGCCGAGGCGATCGCGAATCATTGCCGAGCACTCGATGTGCCAGCCCGGTCGTCCCGGCCCCCAAGGCGACTCCCAAAAAGGTTCACCTTCTTTAGCACCCTTCCACAGGGCAAAGTCGAAGGGGTCTTGCTTGATGACATCTTCCCCCGTTACCCGACCGCTAGCTCCGGCCTGCATATCATCGAGATTGCGACCCGAGAGCTTGCCGTAGCCCTCAAATTTGCGCACTGAGTAATACACATCACCGTTGGCGGGATAGGCGAAGCCCTTCTGCTCTAGCTCACCAATCAGCCGCTGAATGCCGTCCAGGGTTTGGGTAGCGTAGGTATATTCGTCGGCCTCCACCACGTTCAAACGAGCAATATCTTCCAAATACGCTTGGGTATAGCGCTCCGCCACCGTCTGCATAGAAGACTCTTCTGACTTGGCGCGGTTGAGGATTTTGTCGTCAATGTCAGTAAAGTTTTGCACATAGTGGACGGCGTAGCCCCGCCACAGCAGGTAGCGTCGCACCGTATCCCACGCCACGTAGCAGCGGGCGTGGCCCAAGTGCGAATAGTCATATACCGTGACGCCGCAGCAGTAAATTTTCACCCGGCCCGGCTCTAGGGTTTCAAAGGGTTCCTTCTTACGGGTCAGAGTGTTGTAAAGGACAATGCTCATGGCAGGGCGAGGCAACGGCGCAGAATGCCCAGTATATAAGTTTATAAAAGGCGCTAACAGAACGATTCAACACTGAAACTGCCCTGGGTGCAACGCAGCACTCAGGTGTTGCAGATCGCTAGACTAGCTCATCACAGAGCTTAGATTCAAAATTGCTCGCTCTCACCGCAGCACCTCCACCAGGGTTTTGACGACGGTGCTGCTCTTCCAGTAGCCGCTGTGGGCATCGCCACCCCACAGCAGAGGCAGCCGTCCCCAGGTAATGGGCAAGCCGCGGTGCTCGGTAATCACATCTCGCAAATGCACATAGAGCTGAGCGTTGCCCATCAGCCGAGGCATGAGTCCCTGTAGGGGATAGGCAATCGGGTCACCGGGGTGCAGGTAGTTGTACCAAGGCAGCGCTTTCTTGCCTCGCTGGTGGTATAGGGTTTGCAGCATTGCTCGCAAATCCTTCGTCAAGTCATGGGTGCTATCGCCGGTCACCGACAGCAGGCTAAACAGTGCGATCGGCGACCCTAGGGTGTGCACGCTGGAAATATGTATTCCTCGCCCCGGCTCTTGGCCCAGACCAAACAGGGTATTGCGCAGCTGGGTTACCGTTTGCCGAGTTTGGCGGGTGCTGGCGTCTTTGTCCAAACTGGGGTCATCCCAGCGGGTGGCAAACAGCAGGTCGAAGAGAATGACGCTGCCCAGGCTGTGGGTGACAATGTGGAGGCGATCGCCCGGCTGCGCCCCTTGCAGAACCGGCAAAGCGATTTGCTGAAACCGCTGCACCACCTGAGCCCCCACGTGGCGGCTGAGGTATAGGGCCGCATCGCCCGCAAACTCAACCACCTCTCTGATGCGAAAGTCGGTCAGCCATAGGTTGCGCCACTGGGGAGAGGCTTCAAGCCCCTGGCGTAGGCTGGCCTGGGGCTGCACGTTCAAGTCGCCCCAGAATACGACGATGGGTTTAATCGTGCGTCCGTTACTACCGATGCTTCGCTGCACGTTCTGGAGCAGTTCCTGAACGGTGCGGTTAAACGCCTCAGGCTGACGCTGCTTGACGCCGTGAACAAATAAAACGTAGTCGGTGGCCATAGCAGTGTTCTCCAGGGGCAATGGGTAATACAGCTTACCTGCGCACCACCAGGTCGCAAGCATCGCTCTATAGCTACAGGAGTAGCGGCAACATTTCAGAAGATTGACGCTGGCAGAATGCAGGATACCTGTAGGCTGGGGGATTGGTTTGGCCTAAGTCAACCTGTAAGCTCAAATATATAGGATTTGATTTGAATACGTTGGGAGCCATGGTTAGTCGATCCAGCCTGTGTCGGATAGTTGTAGCCACGCTGATGGTGCTAACCCTTTGTCTCAGCTGGGTGGGCCCGGCCCAAGCCACCAGCTACGATCGCCAAAACCTGAGAAAGACCGACTGGTCTAACCAAGACCTGCGCGACAACAACTACACCCGCGCCGACATGGCCGACGCCGACATGAGCCACGCCAACCTGCGCGGGGTTCGCCTGTTTGACACCACCTTGGCCCGCGCCAACATGGAAGGAGCCGATATGACCGGAGCCACCCTAGATGGGGCCCGTTTCTTTCAGGCGAACCTCACCAACGTCATTCTGGAAGGGGCCTACGCCTTTGGCACCGACTTTCGCGAAGCCATTATTGATGGAGCCGACTTTACCGATGTGCTCCTCGACCCCAAGGTCAACAAAATGCTATGCGATGTGGCCAAGGGCACTAATCCAGTCACGAAACGCAACACCCGCGATACTCTCTACTGCTCATAGGTTTAGATCAGTTCCCGCTGGGAGTGATCCTGTAATTGCGATCGCCCACAGCTAAAACTGGGACGGCAAGCTGGCCTATAGCGATCGCCTGACTACTGATGAAAATGTCCTGACCTTTGTGGCAACGGCTATGAGGTAACCAATCAGAAAAAACCCCTACGCTGAACTCAGCGCAGGGGCTAAAGGCACGAACTTCAGGCGGTCAAGCTCCCCTACGCCGCAACGGGCTCAGCCGAGTTGATCGTAATGACCAAGTCGTTAAAGTCATTGTCAGAAAGGTCTTCGAAGCCCCAAACGTTGCCGTTGCGTTGAATGCGAGACTCACCGATGGTAGCCAGGTTATTGATATCACCATCCACCAGCAGCACAGGGGCATAGTAGGTGCCACCGGGCAGGGTCAGTTTGACACTGTCAGTCACCAGGTTGTCGACAAACAGCTCGGCATCGAGCAGGTTGGCGGCAACAGCTGTCTCATAACCAGCATCTCCGGCCACAAGGCCATCTACGCGCCCCTGGGCATCGGTTTCGTAGAACCGCAGCACGTTATCGAAGGTTGCTTCACGGGTCACAGTAATATCAACAACGACATCACCGTCGATACCAGTCAGATCAACCAGTTCAGCCACAGGTGGCTCAAACGCCTCATCCCCAAACAACGTGCGATACATCATCTCGTAAATGAAGGTGTTGTCTAGGGTAGAAGGCAGCAGGTCGGCATTGAGACCATAAGCTTTAGACACAATGCTGCCGGGAAAGTCGGGGGTGCCCACCCAGGCCACACCGAAGTTGCCCATTGGGCCATCGATGCTGTCGGTAGCCGCAAAGGAATCCCAGGGGAACTCCACACTGCCGGTGCTGCCGGTAGCGCCATCCAGAAAGACAGGAGTACCTGCTTCGGTGGTGGGGTTGGCGTAGATAAACGGAACCTCAGCTTCCTCTGCACCCAGAGCCGGTCCTGAGACAGGGTTACCTGAGGGGCGGGTGTAGGGGGCAAACTGGAACACCTGTAGACCGCCCGCATCGCTGTCGGCAGCGGTGACGACTAGGGTATTGGGGTCAACGTTATCGACGTAGTCCATGGCGACGCCAATGGCGGCATCGGCTCGGCGCACGGCTTCGATCGTGCCTGCCGCATTGTTGCTGTTGGCAAAGTTGTCGGTGCCCTCTTCTTCCAACACCACAAAAAAGCCATCGGGATCGTTGGAGACCAGTTTGAGGGTGGCGTCCAGCATTTCGGCAACAGTGGGAGCGGTCGCTACGTAGAGGGGTAGGGGAGAGTCTGTATTCAGCCCTAGGTCCTCTTCGGTGGTAGCGTCAAAGGTGGCATCGGCAGCAAAGACACCCAGCAGCTTTTCGGGAGGGTTGTTGCCATTGACCACCGCGTTCATCTGCTCCTCGGTGTAGACCACGGTGTAGCCCAGGGATTCTGCCAGTTCAATCAGATTTGTCTCAGGGCGGCGCTCGGGCCGGGTTTCAGCCGCATCAATTTCGGCGGTGACGTGGAAGCCGGTGGTGCCGACGGGCAGCATGTATAGCTCACCACCGCCCAGAATGACGTTGGTGCCAGAGCGAATGGTCTGCTCGATGATTTCGGCGTACTTGTCGCGGGCGCGGATGTCGTCACCGTCACGGTTGGTGGTGGCGGCGGTAAAGGCAGCGGTGCCCGGCTCGGCCATTTGACCCGATTGAATCAGCGCGGTGGCTTTGCCCGCCTCGATCGCCTCTTCCAGAATGGTTTTGCCCACGTTGCCCGAGGCCGGCACCACAACGGAGTTGTCTTCTTCCAAACCAAAGGACTCGTTGAAGACCTTGACCCCATTAGCGTGGGTGACGGCCCCGGCGTTGGAGGTACCGGTGAGCTGGTTTTCCATGTGGCCTAGGTAGACCCCAGCGTTGGACATTTTGTCCCAGTTGAGGCGACCATCGGGGCCGAGGTCGACGTTGCGCAGCGCCATATAGTGGGAGGGGCTGGTGCCGTCGGGGTGGATGAAGATGACGTTGCCAGTCTCGGCGGTAGGGGCGGGTGCCACCTTAGTTTGGTCAGGAATGCGCGGCTCAAGCTCGACATCGAACAGAGTTTCGTACATCAACTCGTAGATGCCGGTGTTGTCGACGGTGACGGGTAGCTTGTCGGCGTTGAGCCCCTCGGCCTTAGAGACAATCGAGCCAGCAAAGTCAGGGGTACCAGCCCAACCTACAGCGAAGGGGAATTCATCGCCGTTAGCATCCGGGGCAGCCACAAAGGGCAAGGTGCCCACGCCGCCCACGCCATCCAAAGGCACCGGACGGTCTTCGAGGGTGGGGTTGTTGTTGACGGTGCCCACGGGCTCAGCGGGGTCTACGTCAGTAACCTGTAAGCCACCGGCATCGCTGTCGGCAGCGGTAATGATCAGAGTATTTTCGTAGCGGCCGAGAAAGTCTTGGGCAACGCCGATCGCCGCATCGGCCCGCCGCACTCCCTCAATGGTGCCAGCGGCGTTGTTGTTGTTGCCAAAGTTGTCAGAGCCCTCTTCTTCGACGATCGCGATCGAGCCATTCTCAAAGTTGGGATGGGCCTCCATCAGCTGTTGGGTGACCTCCAGCATTTCGGCCAGGGTGGGCGCCGTCTCTAGGTAGAGGGGCAAACCACCCTCAGCCAGCACTTCTTCGGGGCGATCGTTGAAGGTGTGAACGGGCGCGAACACCCCCAGCACCTTTTGGGGCGTTGCCGACTGCTCCAGCAGGGCATAGAGCTCATCGCGGGTATAAACCACGGTGTAGCCCAGGGACTCAGCTAGCTCAATCAGGTTTTCAGAGGGGCGACGGACGGAGTCGCTGGCGATCGCGTCGTATTCCGCAGCGGTGCCGTGAAAGCCGTCAGTGCCCACCGGCAGCAGCGTGACTTCGCCCCCGGCCAAGATAAAGTCCACTCCAGACTCAATCACCTGCTTGGCGATTTCAGCGGTTTGACTCCGAGGCACAACCGTTCTACCATCGACTTCAACATTGCCGGTCTCAGCTACAAAGGCCGCCGTACCCGGTTCGAAGATCGCCCCAGACTGCACCAGCGCGGTGACCTTGCCTGCGTCGATCGCCTCCTCAACGATGGTTTTGCCCGTGTTGCCCGAGAGCGGCGTAATCTCCGAGCCATTTTGCTCTAGACCAAAGGATTCGGCATACACCTTAGCCCCAGTAGCGTGGGTGACAGCACCCGCATTGGAGGTGCCGCCCAGCTGGTCTTCCATATGCCCTAGGTAGACCCCGGCATAGTCCAGGTTGTCCCAATTAAGGCGACCATCGGGGCCTAGATCGGCAAATCGCGCCGCGGCGTAGTGAGATGGGCTAGCTCCATCAGGGTGAATGAAGATAACGTGGTTGTTGGCCATTGGTATGCTTCCTTACAGATTGTGTCTCTAGAACCGGGCAAGCTCTACGCAGCAACCTTTCGTCTCGCCTGGCCCATCCCAAGCGCTGCAAACCTGGCAAAGCGCACTAAAGCAGGCCACACCGGTTGCGACCGTGCGACGTCTCATTGCCTGAGACTGATACCTCAGGGTTGAGACAAAGGTTAGAGTGGGGCAACTCCCCAATCGCGTTAGAGGGGCTTAAGACTGAGCGTCGAGATCCGGTTACTGCTTGACCGCCGCTTGATAATCTCTCACAGCAACTTTAAAGAGAAGCTGACATCGGGTTAACGGATGCCCCGTAATTGGTTTAATCATTTCGAAAAGTTCTTAACCGCAAGTTCCATCCCACCCCACCAACCTGTTCAGATAGTCCTTTCAGGTCAATGGAGTGAGATGGGAACTGGCTTAGCTTCAAGCCATTTAAGCAACGGCCTCAGCCGAGTTGACGGTGACGATTAGGTCGTTGAAGTCGAAGTCGGTGAGATCTTCGAAGCTCCAAACGTTCCCGTTGCGCTCAATGCGAGACTGCCCCAGAGCCGCATCGTCGATCGTGACCAGGTTCTCAGGGTTGCCCTGAATCAACAGCGCTGGCGCGTAGTAAGTGCCACCCACCAGCAGAATGGATTGATCGACAACGCTGAGATTGTCGAGGGTTAAGCCGTCTGCATCGAGCAGGTTAGCCGCAACCGCTGCTTCATAACCGGCTTCACCGGGTAGAAGCCCATCCACAGCGCCCCGAGCATCGGTCTCATAAAATTTCAAGATGTTGTCGTAGGTCGCTTCGCGGCTCAGGGTAACATTCACGGCCACATCGCCATCAAACCCGGTTAGGTCAACTAGCTCCGTGACAGCGTCTCCAGCCAATCCAGCGACACCCAAACGAGGGTCGAGGTTTAAAGGCTGATCGAGCTGAAGTTCGATAATTTCGTTGTTGTCAATTCCCGGTGGACGGCCCACCGAGAAGGGGTAGTTGTTGTCGTTGGCCACCAGGATGGTGTCGGCATCGAGCACCAAGACATCCTCAATCGTTTGGAAGGGGAAGTCAAAGGTGGTGCTGCCGTCGCCATTGAGATCGTTGGGGTCGCTCACGTTCAGCAGATCAACCAGCTCTTCTTTTTTGACAAAGCCTTCGTTGTCGAGCTGAGACAGGTCAACTTTGAAGATCTTCTTGAACTCGGCGGCCTCGCCCTGGTTGTTATCGCGCTCAATTACGAGAAACTCGTTGGCGTTGATGGGGGTGAAGTCGCCGATCGCATGGCTAGTTGACTCCAGCTGATACAGACCTACCACTCCCTCAAAGGAACTGTTGGCCACGTCGAATTCGTAGATGCGCAGGGAGCCAGGGGGGTCACCGACGACAGTGCCCTCCAGCATCGGGTATAGGGTGGTGCGATCGGGGCTAAAGGCCATGCCCTCAAAGCCTTGGGAACGGTTGAGGTTTGCCACTGCCGGCTCTTCAATGAAAGTGCTGCGGGCGGTAAAGCCGGTGCCAGGGAAATCGGTGAAGAAGCCGTCTACCCCTAGCTCGATGAACTGCTCATATTCATTGAGGGGGTCGCCCTCGTAGCTGTCAGGCAGGAAGAAGCTCTCATTCCGCAGGGTATAGAGGTGAACCAGTAACCCAGCGTCATGGGCGTCTTGAATCAGGGTGGTAGGGATGCCAGTGACGCGATCGCCATCGCTAATCGCTCCATCGCCATTCAGGTCATCAGGCTGGCCGTTACTATCAGCATCCACCGTACTCAGCGGCACAATGCGCTGTTTGTTGGGGCCAATGCCAGCGGCATACCCAGCAATTTCTGCCAGGCCAGCGGGGGTAGACAGGTCAGTGTAGGTGCGAGCGTCGCCAGCAACCACAAAGTCGTAGGGCTGCCCCGAACCGCCAAACAGCTGCACTAGGGGAATGTCGATCGCCGCAGCGGGCATGATCGTGTCGTTCAGCGCCTTCAGGTTTGCCACCTCAAAGGACTGGATGTAAACCCGGCTGGGGTCGGTGAAGCCTTCTGCCACTAGGGTTTCCACCAGGATTTCGCTGGTGTTGAAGCCCTGCTGCTCAAAGAAGGTGGGGTGCTTGGTTTCGGGATAGATGCCGATTTTGCGTCCGGTTTCCGCCTCGACCTCTTGCACTAGGTCGATCACCTCCGCCAGGGTGGGCACCTTCAGGCCATCGTTGTTAAATTCGGTACCCCGAATCGCCGGAATCCGCTCAATGGCGTTGAGCTGCTTGACCTCCGCCAAAGTAAAGTCTTCGGCAAACCAGCCGCCCCGCAGAACGCCGTCCAGGTTTTTCACCGTCAGGCGATCGGCAAACTCAGCCCGCAGGTAAACATCGGTGCTGGTGTCGGTGGTGTTGAGCACGGGGTTACCGCTGGCGTCCAGCTGAATGGTGCCGTCAGGATTCAGCGCCACCACCCCTAGCATGGGTTCGTGACGAGCGATCAGCACACCGTCTTTGGTAACTACCAAGTCAGGCTCGATAAAGTCTGCCCCCTGGGCGATCGCCAGCTTGTAAGCCTCTAGGGTATGCTCAGGCCGCTCACCCGATGCCCCCCGGTGCCCAATCACAATGGGAGCACCGCCAGTTAGCGTATCGAACTCTGTAGTGGCCAGCACTTCAGGGTTTTGGGGCGAGCGAACAAAGTCACTGGTGATTTGATCACGCACCAGATCCCCCGTGCCGGGGAAGTCGGTAAAGTAGCCATCCACACCCAGGTTGATGAACTGCTCATATTCCTTGTTGGGGTTGCCCTGATAGTCGGCCGCCAAAAATCGCCCCTCGTTGCGGAAGGTGTAAGCATGGACAAACAGCCCCGCATCATGGGCATCAGGAATCAGCGTGGATGGGGCAGTGGTTATTTTGTCCGCATCGTTGACGGCGCCATCGCCGTTCACATCGTCCGCTGCACCGTCGCCATTGGCATCAACCCCTTCGACCGACACAATCATTCGCTTCCAGGGGCCGATGCCGTCGGCATAAGTGGCAATTTCGGCTAGCCCTTCAGCGGTTTGCAAATCGCCGTAGGTGCGGCTGTCGCCGTTAACCGCAAAGTCGTAGGGACGAGCATTGACATCCTCGTAAATGAGTGACCCATCTAGGGCCACGTCGTAGGCATCTAGCAACTGCACCAGAGGAATATCGGTCTTATTGTTGAGCTCCTTGAGGTTGGAGACCTCAAAGGATTGGATAAAGACGCGGCTGGGGTCGGTAAAGCCCGTTGACTCTAGGGTCGCCAGCAGGGGCTCTTCTAGAGACAGACCCAGGTCGTCGTGGTAGGTGGGGTGCTTAGTTTCAGGATAGATGCCGATCTTTTTACCGGTATCCGCCTCAACCTGCTTGACCAGGTTAATCACCTCTTCGAAGGTTGGGATCTGGAATACGCCATCAAACGCATCGGTGCGGTAGCCCTGTGGCATGATGGCGCGCAGGGTCTTGATTTCTTCAAGGGTAAAGTCGGAGGCAAAGAATTCGTTTTCGTAGGTGACGCCATCGATCACACCTGTGCGCTTGCGATCGGCAAACTCGGGGCGGCTAGCGACATCCGTGGTGCCTCCGAGAATGGGCTCGTGGCGAGCGATCAACACGCCATCTTTGGTGGCTACCAGGTCGGGCTCGATAAAGTCGGCCCCACGGGCGATCGCCAGACTATAGGCCTCTAGCGTGTGCTCTGGCAATTCACCACTCGCACCCCGGTGTCCAATCACTAGCGGAGCTTCGCCGTTGAGAGTGCTCAAAGGTTTGATATTGGGAGTAGCAATAGGCGCATCTAGCAGCACACCAGTAGCGTCAAAGTGCAGCAGGTAAGGGCCAAACTCATCGCCAATCCAGATTTCACCGTTGCCGTCAATGACAAACGATTCCACATCAAAGTCAGCGCCAGTGAGAAAACGCTCTGTCGTCTCCCCATTCACAATGTCAAAGGGAATCAGGTTGTTGGGGTCGCTGAGCTGCACAAAGCCCTGAATATCGACACTGCCATCCCCACCTTCTGACCCAGCTAAGCTCGGGTCAGCCTGATACAGCCGCAGCAGGTAGTCAGCACTGTTGGTCTTAGCGCCAAAGCCGTTGTCTGAGAGGAACCAAAAAGTCGAGCCATCGCTACCGGGAGCAAACTGAACGCCGCTGAAGCCTTGAATAGGCTGACCATCGAAGGGGCCAGTGCGACCATTGCCGGTGACGGGTGCGCCAGTGCCATCGTTGCCGCCAGCGGCAGGGCCTTCGGCAAAGGTGTCAGCGGGCAGTGAGGCAAAGCCAGTCAGCTCTGCACCCTGGGTTGTATCTAAATTCATAGCTGTCAGGCTCTCCCAAGTGACTCGTTGTAGTCCGTTCAAACAGGCATCAAAATCTTTTGCTGAGCTATCAACTCAGCAAGTTGTTTTCACCCCAATTTCCAGGGAAGATGCTCTCACAAAAGCTTTGAGGTGAGATTAAATGTGGGCTACCTTAGGGTTAACTTTGTTTCCCTATAAGTTAAGGAATTGTTTAAGGAGGGATTTATTATAGACTTAGCCACCTATGGATCCTGCCTGCCCCTTTGAAGTAGAAGATTGCTTAAGATTGAAGCCCTTATTTGCTGCAAACGTCTTGGTTTAGAAAGTTTCGATGTCGTCAAATCATCTTTCTTAGCTGATTCGCCTCTAAAAGCAAGTTTCTTAAAGGGAGCTATTAAGCAATAAAGTTTGGTTTAAATTCAGAGAAATTTCAAGTTGAGTATCTGCGTAGTTAATAGGATATTGGTCGGGTGAGTGCGATCGCATTGCTGCGAGCATTTTGCCAAATTCAACTATTGAGTATATGCAAATTTATAGAACATGCATTTAAAAAATCCCTTGCTAGCTAACACCAAATCCGAATTTCATAACCCCGATTTCATATAGGTCAAACTGTAGGGGCAATTGGCATTTGACCTACTAAATTGGCAATCCTGTAGGGGCGTAGCGTGCTACACCCTTACAAATCACGCGTATTCATGCGGGATTTGGTATAGGCAGGTGAAATGGTTCTATAGCCAATCTCACCTGAACAATTATGCTGATGCGGTGAAGATAGCAGCTTTAGCCTCTTGGCAAACTTGGGGCGTCGGGTCGATCGTTGATGCTGATGCAGTAGCGATTGCGGCCCGCCAGTTTGGCCTGGTATAGAGCGGTATCGGCAGCAGCCAGTAGCTCACTGGGCAACTTTTCCTGGAGGGGTACGCAGCAGGCGATGCCAAAGCTCAAGGTAATGTGGTCAGCTACTGACGAAAACCCATGGGGCAACCGAGCCTGGGCAAACTGCTGTTGAATTCTAGTCGCCACTGCCATCGCCCCCACTAGCGTAGTTTTGGGCAATAGCACCACAAACTCTTCGCCGCCGTAGCGAGCCAGCACGTCCCCAGGGCGTTGAATATGATCCTTCAACAGTTGGGCCACCTGCTGCAAACACCGGTCCCCGGCCGGGTGCCCGTAGTGATCGTTGTAGGGTTTGAAATAATCTACATCACACATGATCAGGGCCAGAGAGGTAGTGGCCCGCTGGGCCTGGGCCCACTCTTGCATAAATACCTGATCGAAATAGCGTCGGTTGGCTACTTGGGTGAGGGCATCTGTAGTGGCAACCCGGCTTAGCTCTCCGTTCGCCTGCTGTAGTTGCTGAGTCAACTCTTGCAGCTGCATCTCCGCCCGCATCTGGGCATCGATGTCTTGAAACGCCCCATAAAGACGTGTGCAGGTGCCGTCGACAAACTCCGCCTGCCCTAGCGATCGCACCCAACGTAGATTTCCCTTAGCGGTTATTACCTGTAGCTTTTCATCCCAGGGTTGCCCAGTGAGGCGCGCGCACTCGATAACCGCCACCATACGCTGGCGATTAACTCCTGGGGGATAAAAATTGAGAGCCGTCGCCAGGGTTGGCTCAAAATCGGCATCTACCTCGTGGATTTCTCGAGTAATGGGAGTCCAGTGCACCAGGTCCTGCTGTAAATCGACTTCCCAACCGCCAACGCGAGCGACGCTATTAGTCTGCTCTAAAAAGACTTTGGTGCGCTGAAGCTCTTCTTCCATGTGCTTGCGCTGGGTGATGTCGCGCCCCTCCGGAATTAGCAGCACCACCTGACCTTGATCATCTAAAACCGGCCGCAGGGAGAAGTCGATGGTCATCATCTGCTGATTGACCCCCTGCAACGTCACCTCATAGCGCACAAACTCGCCTTGGCCAGCGGCGGCGATCGCCTGCTTAAGCTGGGCCTGGGTTTCGCGGGAAAAATTCCACCAGCCCGTTTCCCAAAAGAGGCAACCCACCACATCTTCTCGCGCAAAGCCACCAAAGGTCAGGGCAGTCTGGTTGGCCTCCAGCAAAATACCTTCTGGCGTCAGCAGGCCAATAAACTGATACATCTGGTCAAAGATTGCCTGAAAGCGCTGCTGGCTCTCCCGCAACGCCTTCTCCGCCGTCACCCGGCCAGAGATATCCCGCACCATCACTAGCGCTTCGTCCCCCTCTAGGGGCACAATCCGCGCCTCTTCGTAGAGGGGCTTACCATTTATAGTGATGGCGTACTCGTAGATCTGGCGCTCTCCAGTGTCGAGGGCCTGGTGAATAAAATGCAGCCGCTGGTCGGCCAGCGCCTGAGGCAGCATCTCGTAGAGCGACTGGGGACGGTTGGTGTCAACGTCGCCGCAAAGGGTGATTTCACCACCCGAGATGAAGTCATAGCGCAGACCCTGCCGATCGATGCGCATGAGCAGATCGGGAATCGCTGACAACATGGCCTGTTTGGTGGCTTCACTCTCTTGCAAGGCCAGCTCGGTTTGCTTACGCTCGGTGATGTCTTGGATGTAGCCCAAGAACTGGGCAACGGTGCCGTCGTCGGCATAGATTACCCGAGTAAAGTCATCGATCCAGCGATACTCGCCGTTGGCGTGGCGCAGCCGATAGGTTTGGGCAAAGCACTGGGTTTTTGCCGTCGTAGCTGCGGTTACCTCTGCCTTTACCCGTGCCACATCTTCAGGATGAATTAAGGCAGCGAAGGCCACCCGCCCCTCTACCAGCGTCTTCGGTTCATATCCCAGTTGGGCCTGCACGTTGGGAGAAATATATTCCACTGGCCAGTCAGCTGTCGTTCCCCAGCGGATGACCATCGTTGGGCCGCCGATGAACAGGCTGCGCTCTTCCTCGAGGGCTTGCTCTATCTGCTTGCGATCGCTGATGTCCTGCACGATCGCAATGTCTGAAATCGCCTGCCCCTCGGCATCGCGCAGGATAGACAGCACTAGATTTGTCCACCGCACGCTGCCGTCTTTATGGAAATAGCGTTTTTCTAGCGTGACTGACGAGACCTCTTCCGCATAGAGTTTGGCTAGGGCGGCTTCAGTTTCTTGTCGCTCATCGGGATGGGCAATGTCTTGATAGCGCAGCTGGAGTAGTTCTGCCTCGTTGTAGCCCAACATGTCGCAGTAGGCCTGGTTAGCCTGCAAAAAATAACCGTCTAGGGACGCCTGGTTGATGCCCAGGGCGGCCTGCTGAAAGATGGCCCGCAGCCGACTTTCACTCAGGCGCAGGGCTTCCTCTAGCTGCTTTTGTTCAGTAATGTCAGTGGCGACGCTATCTAAGCGAACCGGCTTGCCCTCTGGGTCATAAACCACCCGCGAGCGATCGTGCACCCAGCGCACCTCTCCATCGGCTCGGGTAATGCGATACTCCAGATCAAAACGTTCTTGCTCACCAAGCTGCCCCAAAAATTGCTCAATCTTGGGTTGGTCGGCAGGGTAAATCAGACTGTGCCACAGATTAGTGGCACTCAAAAAAGCCTCCTTAGAATAGCCATAGAGAGTCTCTACAGCAGAATTGACGTACCGAGTTGTCATCGTCGGTAAATCAATTGACCAAACCACGCCGTTGATATTGCTGAGAATGTTGTCAAGCAACGAGTGCTCGTGGGCGAGCTGACTTTGAACAACCCGTAATTCCTCGGTGCGTTCTTTAACCTGCTGGGCAAGCATTTGGTTGAGATGCTCCTTGAGAGCCTCGGCCTGCTTACGCTCAGTAATATCTCGCAGAATAGACAGGTGAAAGTGGGGAGAAACGTTGGCCGTAGCCGCATACTCCACAATTCGTTCTTCCCCGTTGCCTACCCTTAAGGCAATTTCTCCCTGCATGTGCCCCTGGGCCAAAAACATCCGCCACTGTTGATGCAGGTCAACCCCAGGGTGCAAAACACAAAAATCGGCAATGGTGCGGCCAATTATCTGGTCTCGAACACAGTTCAGCAGCTTGCAGGCAGCAGGATTGACCTCAACATATCGACCCTGATCGTCAACAATGAGCATGGCATCCAAGGCCATGTTAAAGAGGTTGCGACCTTGAGATTCTAAAGCCACTCCCTCTTCCCCTAGGTCAGCCTGAGGTAAGGGGCCAAGGTTTACAGGCAACCCATTAGGAGTTAGAGACACAATAAAGTGTGGGCGAAAAACAACAGGGAAATGGAGACACCTCAGGTGGGCAGGTTTCACCACACCAGGGTTTTTAGAAAACGTGGGGCAAAAAGTAAAATCCTAAGCGTGAATATAATCTGAGTCGTTTAACCACTAATTTAGGGCGGCGGCAGCCCTCTTTCTGTATCACTACCGCTATGCCCATATCAATGGACCTATATTTCCCAACTGCTTGGCAATTTATCCCGCCCAATCTATTTCTCTTTCAGCAACAAACCCGTTGAGGGTGCTGGCGCATCTACGGCCGGGTTTCTCTAAAGGGCAGTTATTGCAGCAGTTGATTTAGTTAGGACACCTTGACAGGCGGAATCCTCTAGTAGGGGCACTGCAATGCCCCTACGTCGAACCTATCCCAATCCAATGGACATTTGCAATATCCTGCATCAGATGCCAACAAAACAGCCCCTGCCAGAAGTTACTGACAGGGGCTGTTAATTCAAGGGGGCAAGCGCTTAGCTAGCAGCGGCACCGCTGCGGCTGTAGGTAGCCCAAAAGCTAGGGTGCACCTTGCCCTGGATGTGGTTCCAGTATTGGGCAGCTTCGGCGGGCAAGCCAGCTTCGGTAGCTAGACGAGCTAGCATCGATTGCTGACGCTGCTTCACAGAGCGATGACGGTTCATCATGCTCATGCGGGCTTTGTCTTCGGTGCTAAGGGCAGTTGCCATGGCGGGGGCTGCGATCGCAGGCACGGTCGATGCCGCAACCACGGGTACAGCCTCAACCACAGGCGCTGCCTTAGGAGTACCAGTCTGGTAACCCACACCGCGATAGACCAAGTCTAGGGTGGGCTGCTGCACGGTAGCTTTCTTGACGGTGCGAAATCGAATATCTACGCCGCGGAACTTGCCAACTTCATCGGTTAAGTTGGATTCCACAACGGGGGGATTATAGTCGTAGCTTACGCCGCGATAGGTGAGTTTCATGGGGTCGCCTCCAAAAGATCAAGGGTTTGATCAGAACATTGGGGCGCGTTCCTTCGGGGGCTATTAACCCCTACTTCCGTCTCGCTTTAGCCAGTAACGAAAAAGCGAGATGAACGAATTTCTGATTACTTCTGTATAGTAAGCTACGGTTTTGGCAAATGTCAAGGCAAGTTCTATTCCGTATAAGCTTCTACACAATCCCGTATGCGTTGTAGGTCAGGCCTTTGAAGCACTTAGCGGCAGCTCAGAGAAAATTTGCCAAACTTGCCCATCGTGACGGAGCAAGGTGAGAGTGGGCACTTCAAACTCTGCCGAGAAAGGTCGGTGCTCAAACTCAGCCCAGGCCTGGTGAAAGGCAGCGGGCGCAAGGTCACGAAAGCCAATGGTAACGTGGGGCGTAAAGGGCCAAGAGGCGCGGCGATGGTCAGAACCAGTTCGGTAGCCCTCCCGCAGCCCAAAGTGTGTTTCTAGATGGGTTACTAGGGCTGGTTGAACGGCCATTAGCGCTGCCGTCTGATGCACATCTACATAAATCACTCGTGGCGGAAAGGCGCCAAACCCTTCTAAAACGATGGGAATGGGCCGCTGCTGATGGGCAAATCTGTGCAGATGGTGCTGTAGCTCGTCTAACCGCTCTAGAGACCAATTAAAGGGCGGCTGTAGAGTGATGTGAGGCGGCGATTTCAGGGCCGCCCTGCTGCCAAAGCGACGCTCAACTTCCTGCTTGATGGCAGTAATGGCATCCTGCACCGGCTGAGGCGGCAGTAGGGCGACAAAAAATCGAGCAGACTTTGGCGATGGGCTGGCCATGGAGGGCAAACCTTAGCGATGAGAATTTGGGCTAGGGCCAGCGATCGCGATCCCTTTCATAAAACGACAGCCGAGCGTAACCCATAAAGGTAGATTTCACCGTTTCGCCCACTGGGTAAGCCGTTGCCCCGAACAGATAGACCCCACCAAAACGAGGATTCCGCACGGGCCGCAGGGCCAAGGTGATAGGTACCCCAGGTTCAGCAGGTGGGTCGAAGGAAATCGTCAATTCGCGGGCGTCTTGGTCCTGGGTAAGTTCGCCTAAGGGTAGCGACACCCGACCATTAGGGGTATTGGCAAAGGCTTCAGTAGCTTCTAGCCGATAGCGAAAAATTGGGTCATAGCCTTCATTCAGGCGAATCACCACCCGATCCAGTGGCTCAACTGCCGCCTCGGGAAAGTCAAAGGTGAGGTAGTAAGTGACATTGCTTTCGCTGACCAGATTGCGGGTAGCGTAGCTTTCGGTCAAACGCGGCGGGTACGAAAAACCGACAGTGCCGTCAGAGTACTGAATTGCCGGGGCAGAGGTTAGCGCTAAAAACCCCCAGGTAGATCCCAGAGTTAGTAGACTGGCACCGACCAAAGCAACGCTTCGTCTAAACGATGGCCAAGGTAGAGATGGAGACATAACGCGATCGCGGCAAAGGGCTACCTCACCGGTGGAGACGGCGACATCGCCAACTGAGGCTAGATACCTCAAGTCTAGCGCTGTCAGGCCGAGAACTTGGGCCGAGAATCTGAGATCGCGCTAGTTGTCAAATAGGTTGAGCTGAAGTTCTGGCTTTACCCGCATCACCACCAGAGTCATGTCGTCGTCGTTGCTGCGATCGCCCCCAATGAAGCGATCGATCAAGTCAAAGGTGTAGTCTAAAATCGCTTCGGCTGAAGTGCAGTTGCGGCAAGCCCACTGGAGAGCCCGCTCCAGGTTTTCTTCCTCAAAGCGCTCACCGCGAGGGTTAGAGGCCTCGGTAAAACCATCGGTGTAAAACACTACCGTGTCGCCCGGCTGGAGTTCTACCTCGGCTTCGCAGTACTCGGTATTCATATCCAGCCCCAGCAGCATACCGGGGGTATCAAGCCGGGTGATGGTGTTGGTGGCCGCCTGCCACAGCAGCGGTGGATTGTGGGCGGCGTTGCCGTAGGCTAGGCGGCGAGTTTTAGGGTTGTACTCGGCATAGAACAGCGTCACAAAGCGGTTTGAGCTTTCTAAGTCGCTGTGCATGACGAAATTTAAATCTTGCAAAATGCGAGCGGGCGAATGGCCGTTGAGCACCTCAGTTCGCAGCATACCCCGCATCATGGTCATGATTAACCCAGCGGGAACCCCTTTGCCCATGACATCCCCAATGGCAAAACTCCAGGGGGCTGCTGCCGTCTGCTGAGAACCGGCCTGGCGTAGCTGGTCAAAGGTGGTCGGGATAAAGTCGTAATAATCGCCGCCTACCTTGTGGGCAGTGCGGCACTTAGCCGCCAGATCCATCCCCTGGATGGCGGGGCACTCGCGGGGTAGAAGCTGCAGCTGAATTTCAGCCCCAATTTCGAGCTCGCGATCGAGGCGCTCTTTTTTGCGCACCGCCGCTGTTAGTTCATTGTTTTCGATCGCTACGGAGGTTTGGTCAGCCACCAGGCGCACCAGCTTTTGGCGGGTCTCCGTCCAAGCATAGTCGGGGTCGCGGCTAAACACGTAGAGCCTCCCCCGCTCTACGTTTTGCACGATAATAGCGGTGCCAAACAGCTGAAACTCGTCACCCAGGTAGCGGTTGACCTGGCGATCGAGTGCCAACATAGCATTGCGCGCCATCGACATCATGGTGCTCTCAGGGGCAGCCTTAAAGCTAGCCGTCACTTGGCGGGTAGCAGCCTCTAGGGCCGATCGCACATCCTGGCACTGGTCTTCGCTCTGGCAGTGCAGTCGCTCTAGACGGACCTGCCCATCCGCTCGAAACAGCACCAGGGCACCGCCGCTAGCATCAGTTACCCGACTGGCGATCATGGGAATCAGCTCTAGGAACTGATTCAGGTTGTTGAGGCTGCGTAGAGCAAACCCTAGCGAACTGAGCAAATCCTGGATTTTGTACTGCTCACGCTGCAGCCGAGCCACCAGTTCCTTGAGGGCAAACACGGGTGGAGTATCTGGCAGAGCGCTACTGCTAACGCTCTCAAAAGAAGGTGATGGCCCGGATGGCATGGGAAAAGCTGTCATGGACGACCTGTGCAAAATGCTCTCGTGAGACTTAACGAACCAAATGACCAACTAAATATAGGGGCTAACCGAAAAACTGGCGTACGTCTTTGCCCTTAGACGTAGAAAATCCCCATTTTTGGCGGCATACAGCAACTTTTGCGAAGGTAATCCCGGCCGGCTGCAACCGGGGATAGCCCATAGTAGCGCACAAATTGAAGGCCAAGAATAGCATTCTCGAAAGGACTTAACTACCCCTGGGGAAGGAGATTAGCCAGTGAGGCTGGAAGCGAGGCATGGTTAGTTTTTTACCCATGGCCCTGGTGCGATCGCCACCACCCTCGGCAAAGCGCCAAAGCCTCCTCCTGGCTACGACACACTAGCGGGTAATCGAGTTGAGGACGATTCAAAATATATAGAGAAATCTCTAGCTGTTCAGCGATCGCGCACTTGATATCTTCTCCCCCAGGTGCGCCAGAGGCCTTGGTGATCACCTGAGTGATGCCCCACTGCTGCCAGAGGGCGCGTTCTAGCTCAGCAGTAATGGGAGGACGTAGAGCGATCAGGCGATCGGGAGTAAAGCCCGCTAGTAGGGCAGCCTCCAAGGCTACCGACGACGGCAGGATACGGGCAAATAGGGTAGCCTGGGTCTGCCAAGGGGCGAAGTGGTGCAGCCAGCGATAGCCCAGGGTCAGCAACGTTCGCTGTTTCAGCAAAACTTCAGGGGTGAGCAAGGCTTGAAGGTCTTCTATATAGTAAACACGCCCATTAGAAGAGGATTCTATAGCAGGACGCTCGTAGCGCCAGTAAGGGAGGTTAAAGGCTCGAGTAGCGGCGATCGCCCCTTGCGAAATTTCCACCGCAAAGGGATGCGACACATCCAGCACTGCCCCAATGTGCTGAGCCCGAATGAACTCTCCCAGCGACGCCACGTTCAGGCCCCCAACTAGAACCTTTAAATAAGTACTTTTTTTATAGGCATGCTGCGCGATCGCCGTTGTCACCGTAACCAAACAGGGAATCTGCTCCGCCACCAAGGCAGCAGCCAACTCCACCGCCTCCCCTGTACCCCCAATCACCCACAGGACTGAACCTCGATTGTCCACAAATTCCCCTCACTATCGTGTGTTCCTCCAAGCCGCAAAAGGGCGTCTCTCTACCCCCTCGCCTCAAAAAATTGCAGCAGACTCGTGGGTCTGTCCCTACACTCTGCTACCCTTTCCCTCATGATCTGCCTGGCCCGGCCATGAACCAACTGCTGCTGATTCCTATTGTTGCGTTTGCAAAGCTGCTGACCCTGGCCCTGCGTATATCCGGGCGGGGCTCGGGCACCGCCTTGCCAGGTTATCTGGTCGGCCGCTATTTTCCCTTTGTGCTAGAGGCACTGGTCAGCCAAATTCCGGTAGTGGTGGCTATTACCGGCACTAACGGCAAAACCACCAGCCAGACGATGCTCAGTGCCGTGCTTGATCAAGTTCCGCGGGCCAAGGTGCTGCGCAACAAAGCCGGGGCTAACCTCAGCCAGGGTATTTTGTCAGAGCTCCTTAAGCAGAGCAACGCCGTTGGCCGCCTCGACTTTACCCACGCAGTCCTCGAAGTAGAAGAAGCCACCCTGCCTCGCATCGCCCGGCTGCTCAAACCCAATATCATCGCCGTCACTAACCTTTACCGCGACCAGCTCGATGCCTATGGCGAAATCGATCGCACCGAAAAACTGATTCGCGACGGCATCGCCCAGTGCCCCACCGCCGCCGTGGTCGTCAATGGCGATGATCCCCGCACCTCTCGCCTCACCCACGGGCTAGAGAACGCCACCTACTTTATGTCGCTTGCCCCAGAGTACGCCCGGTTTTTACCCTACGAGGGCAAGCTCAACAGTCGGGTCCCTGGCAGTCAAGGGCTGGAGGCGACGAACATCCACATCAACGAAGACCTGACCACCGACTTTTCGGTTCAGGGGCAAATCAATCATGAAACGGTGCTCCTGCCCGAGGCTAAGACGGTATCGCCAGGATTCTTTCATGTTTACAACGCGCTGACTGCGATCGCGATCGCCAACCTTCTCGGTATAGACGGAGCCACCGCGATCGCCGGGCTCAAAACCTTCAAGCCAGCCTTTGGTCGAGGCGAAATCCTTACCCGTCAGCAGGGCGACAAACAGGTCAACTACCGCCTCCTGCTGGTAAAAAATCCCGCCAGTTTTAGCCTCAGCCTAGAGCTGCTGCGCAATATCCCTGGCCTTAAACTTATCCTCGCCATCAACGACAACACCGCCGACGGCAAAGACGTTTCCTGGCTGTGGGACAGTGAACTCGAAAGGCTCAACCAGGCCAATATTGACTGGATTTTCTGCACTGGCGTTCGCGCTAAGGATATGGCAGTGCGGCTAAAGTATGCGCTGGATGTTCCCCCCAGCCCCATCCCAACCGAAGAATCGATCCGCCAGACAATTGATTTATCCTTTAAGGAGGCTGGTTCTGGCGACACAGTGTTTGTGCTGCCCACCTACACGGCCATGCTCGAATTTCGCAAGCTCATGGGCAAAACCTTGGATGTGGTCTAACCTACCCATCTACTCCCCTACCCATCCACCCCCTACCCATCCATGCCCTACGCCCTCACCATTACCCACCTCTACCCCGACTACCTCAACCTCTACGGCGACACCGGCAACCTCATCGTGCTGCGCCGCCGCTGCCAGTGGATGGGCATTGACTGCGCGGTGAAACCCTTGACCATGGAAGAGGTAGCCCAGAGCGGTCAGACCGATCTTTACTTTATGGGCGGCGGCCAAGATATGGACCAGGTGGCGGTAGTCAATGACTTCCACCAGCTCAAGCACGAGGCCATCAGGGCCGATACCGAGGCGGGAGTAGTATTCCTAGGGGTATGTGGGGGCTACCAGCTCATGGGCAACACCTTTCTGATGGGCAATGGCGAAGAAACCCAGGGGCTGGGCATCGTCAACGTCAACACCCGTGCCCCCAGCACCGACGTCAAGCAGCGATGCATCGGCAACCTGGTTGTGGAAATTAACTCTACCGGCTACGCCGAGATGCAGACCATGTACACTACCCCTCGAAAAATTCCTCGTACCCTAGTGGGGTTTGAAAACCACTCAGGGCAAACGTACCTCGGCGAGGGCGTAGAGCCCCTAGCTAAAACCATCGCTGGATTCGGTAATAATGCCACCGCCGAGTACGAGGGCGCGCGTTACAAAAACGTTTTTGGCAGCTACATGCACGGGTCGCTGCTACCCAAAAACCCACATTTTGCCGATTACCTGATTGGGCTAGCCCTACGCCGCAAGTACGCCGATGTCAATCTTACCCTGCCCACCCTGACCGATACCGAAGAATTTGCCGCCCACGAGTTCGTTGTTCAGCGCTACAGGTAATCCTGAGCCATGAAGGCAACCTCTAAGGTTCTGGTGGGCCGACAAAAAAGTCCGTGGCTGGCAGTTAATCTATCCGCAGCGCTGCCTGGCATGGGGCAGATTTATGACGGTGCGATCGCCCGTGGTTTAGTCATCATCACTGCTCACCTAGGGCTCATTGTCTTCATCTTCTGGTCGATCTTCGCACCTAGGGGCAACACCCTGCGAGGGCTGATGACCCTCATTCCATTGATCAGTCTTTATCTATTTAATCTGTGGGATAGCCACCATGGGGCCAAACAAGGCATCACCCTCAACGAGTTCAGCCCGCTGCGCTACCAGTCTAGCGATCCCTGGTACCCCGTGTTTCTCTCCCAGATATTACCGGGGCTAGGGCACCTATTTTTGCAGCAGGCCACCGTAGGGGGTACGCTACTAATCTTAGGCATTTTCACCGCCTACCTAGCCAATTTCAACTCAGCTCTGCTACCCATACCGCCCATTATTTGGGCGCTGGGTTGTGGGTTGGTCTACCGAGTTGCTCCTGCCCGTCAGCGTCAGTGGAGCTGGTTAGGAGGGCTGCTCGTAGCAGTGCTAATTACCCGTCTGGCGATCAGCTCCATCCCATTTGTCGTGCCGCAAAAAGTGGTGCA
Source organism: Leptolyngbya subtilissima AS-A7 (assembly GCF_039962255.1). Lineage (NCBI taxonomy): Bacteria > Bacillati > Cyanobacteriota > Cyanophyceae > Leptolyngbyales > Leptolyngbyaceae > Leptolyngbya > Leptolyngbya subtilissima. Next base: position 210,965 of record NZ_JAMPKY010000007.1, read on the forward strand.
GTGCATTGTGCCCAGCGAGTCGATGCTGCCCACACTAGAGGTGCACGATCGCATATTTGTTCGCCCCCGCCCCTTCGAGTATCCCCTAGCCGTGGGCGACATCGTTGTCTTCTCTAACCCTGAGCGCACTCCGATTGAACAAGCCGGAGAACTCAAGAATTTGATGGTGAAGCGGGTCATTGCTCTGCCCGGTCAGCAGGTAGAGATTCGCGACGGCCAAGTGTGGCTTAATGGCATTCCCCTAGTCGAGTCTCACCTAGTCGCCCCTATCCTCTACCAATGGGGGCCAAAAACGGTACCCACTGACCACCTGTTTGTACTCGGCGACAACCGCAACAACAGTCGCGATTCCCACGTGTGGGGGTTTCTGCCCCGAGCTCACGTGGTGGGCAATGCCTACAAAATCTATTGGCCACCCCAACGAGTACAGCCTTTACCTTAGTTGAGAATATTCTCAACTACTTTATTCGTTCATCACAAATTTAAATTGTTGGATTTTCAGTCTTTTTTAGAGTTAGATCAATCTCCCATCAGGGTAATTTAAGGGTGATTTTGTTTGCCAAAGGCCAATCTGAACAGCTGCCGCCATATTTATATGGTTTTCACATGTTGACAGTCTGACTTCACCGACTGCTCACAATGATAGTCCGGGTCAGGGCTAAGCTAGCCAACAGGCGTATCTTAGGAAAGCCTAAATATGTATGTCGTCACTATGCAAAAGGATTTACGTCATGCTTAGGTACGCTGATCACACTCTAGTAGCGACTTTATGAGTCCTAAAGTACACAACTTCATGATCAAGTTAAAAACTTGTTAATGCAGTTGAAGACAGCAGGTGAGTGTATAAGTCTGGCGTAAGCTACGGTAAGAATACTTAAGCTAAAGATTCATTCGACTCAACTTAGTTCCCCAGCTCACGACTAAATAGAATTTTCAGAAAGGAGAGTTTTCATTTAATATAGGCAGTGTTTTACTAAGACAAATGAGTTGAAATTTAGCTCAGCTTCCGCAGGTTGAGCGCGTCAGTTCGAAGACCAGAACTTCCTAGTTTTATTAATTTCTAGAGGGTTTATGAAAGCAGTTATATTAGCTGGTGGTTTAGGTACTCGCTTAAGTGAAGAGACTAGCATTAAGCCTAAACCCATGGTTGAGGTTGGGGGCTATCCAATCCTCTGGCACATCATGAAAATTTATGCTGCCCACGGCATTAACGAATTCATCGTTTGCTGTGGCTACAAAGGCTATGTCATCAAAGAGTACTTTGCCAACTACTTTTTGCACATGTCAGATGTAACCTTTGACTTGCGTTACAACCAAATGAATATTCATAACGGTAACGCCGAACCGTGGAAAGTCACGCTAATCGATACTGGCGCATCGACGCTGACCGGTGGACGTCTCAAGCGGGTAAGAGAATATATTGGGTCTGAGCCCTTTTGCTTCACCTATGGTGATGGAGTTAGTGATGTAAACGTCACCGAACTCATTAAATTCCACGAAGAGCAGGGTACCCTAGCCACGCTTACCGCAGTCAAGCCCCCTGGTCGATTTGGAGCCATCTCCCTACATGAGGGGCAAACCACGATCGCATCCTTCGCTGAAAAAGCCGATGGCGATGAAGCCTACGTTAACGGTGGCTATTTTGTCTTAGATCCTCAAGTAATCGACTTTATCCCCGATGAGGACGTCATGTGGGAGCATGAACCCCTAACGAAGCTAGCTGAAATGGGACAACTGTCAGCCTACCGTCACGACGGCTTTTGGCAACCCATGGATACCCTCCGAGATAAAAATAATCTTGAAGGATTATGGAAATCTGGAGAAGCTCCTTGGAAAGTTTGGTAATCCAAGCCTTTTCCAAAACAGCCTGCATAACTGCACACTAGAGCAAACATAATGTCCAATACCTACGACTACGCCATTGTTGGCGGTGGCATTGTGGGCCTGGCTACAGCCATGAAGCTGAGCCAAATGCTCCCCAGCGCCAAAATTACTGTCATCGAAAAAGAGTCCTCCTGGGCCTATCATCAAACAGGTAACAACAGCGGAGTTATTCACTCCGGCATCTACTACAAGCCCGGCAGCTTCAAAGCAAAATTCAGCCGAGCCGGTTGTCAGTCAATGGTGGACTTTTGTCGCCAGCATGACATTCCCTATGACGTCTGCGGCAAAGTCATTGTCGCGACTCAGGAGAAAGAACTACCCCTCCTAGAAAATCTCTTTCAGCGTGGTCTTCAAAACGAGATTCCCGTTACCAAGATTACGCCAGAGCAAGTTAAGGAGATCGAACCCTACGTTAACTGTATTGCCGCTGTTAAGGTAGATTCAACCGGCATCGTTAATTACAAAGCCGTTTGTCAAAAGTACATCGAGATTATTCAAGAGGCGGACAACGACCTCCGCTTGAATACCAAGGTACTAGGTATCTCCTTAGAACCACAAAATGTAGTTCTAGAGACGAACAAAGGCACCATCAAAGCGAAGTTTTTGATCAACTGCGCTGGGCTATTCTCGGACAGAGTGGCCCAGATGGCTAACCTCAAGCCCTCAGCCAAGATCGTACCTTTCCGCGGTGAGTACTACGAGCTTGTGCCCGAGAAGCGGCATATGGTTAATACCCTGATCTATCCGGTACCCAACCCCAGTTTCCCCTTCCTTGGGGTGCACTTTACCAAAATGATTGATGGTAGCGTGCATGCTGGCCCTAACGCAGTCCTAAGCCTGAAGCGGGAAGGCTACAAAAAGACCGATTTTGATCTGAAAGACTTTGCTGAAGTGATGGCTTATCCAGGCTTCTGGAAGCTGGCCTCCAAGCATGCAGATGAAGGTGTCCGCGAGATCGTTCGTTCTTTCAGTAAAGCGGCCTTCGTTAAAAGCTTACAACGCCTCATTCCAGAGGTTCGTAGTGAAGACGTTGTCCCCACCCATGCTGGGGTACGGGCTCAAGCGCTAATGAACAACGGCAGCTTGGTTGATGACTTCCTCATCGTTAACGGAGAGCGGTCAATTCATGTCTTGAACGCGCCGTCTCCGGCAGCCACATCATCTCTGGAAATTGGTAAGGAGGTTGCCTCCCAAGTGGTTAATGCCACGGCTCCAACCTCCGTCGCACTCTAGTCCTACTCAAACAGGTAATTCACCCATGAAAGTATTAGTTACTGGTACAGAAGGCTATCTTGGCTGTTTGCTGGCACCGTTGCTCCTGCAAAAAGGCCATGACGTGATTGGCGTTGATACCGGCTTTTATAAAGCAGGCTGGCTATACAACGGTATTAACTCGTCGGCTAAAACCCTAAACAAAGATATTCGCAATATTGAAGCTGCCGATCTTGAGGGTGTGGAAGCCATTGTTCACATGGCTGAGCTCTCTAACGATCCCCTAGGTAAGCTCGCCCCCAACATCACCTATGACATCAACCACAAAGGGTCTGTGCGCCTAGCGGAATTAGCCAAGGCCGCTGGGGTACGTCGCTTTGTCTATATGTCATCCTGTAGCGTTTACGGGGTTGCTGAAGGCGATGACTACGTCACCGAGGAGTCTGAGGTCAACCCTCAAACCGCCTACGCTAAATGCAAAACCCTCGTAGAGCAAGATCTGAAGCCCATGGCGGACGACGACTTCTCTCCCACCTTTATGCGTAATGCCACCGCCTATGGGGCATCTCCGCGCATGCGTTTTGACATTGTGCTCAACAATCTCTCGGGGTTGGCTTGGACAACCAAAGAGATTCGCATGACCAGCGATGGTACTCCCTGGCGTCCTTTAGTGCACGGTTTAGATATTGCTAAGTCAATTATCTGTGCCCTCGAAGCTCCCCGTGATATCGTCCACAATCAGGTCTTTAACGTCGGCGACACCAACCACAACTACCAGGTGCGCGAAATTGCGACGATTGTTGCAGAAACTTTCCCTGAATGTCAGCTGAGCTTTGGCAAGCCCGACACGGACAATCGCAGCTATCGCGTATCCTTCGACAAGATCAATAGCGTGCTGCCTGGGTTTAAGTGCGACTGGGATGCCAGACGTGGTGCAGAGCAACTTTTGAAGGTGTTCCAGCAAATCGATATGACCGAAGAGATGTTTACCTCTCGCGGCTTTACCCGTCTCAAGCAGCTGGAGTATCTCATTCGCACCCAGCAAATTGATAAAGATTTCTTCTGGAGCTAGCCATGATTTTTGAAGCAACTAATCTCAAAGATGCTTTTGTCATCGATCTCGAAATTCGCAGCGACGACCGAGGCGGCTTTGCTCGTACCTTTTGCGCCAAGGAATTTGAAGAGCATGGGTTAAAGCCCATGGTTGCTCAGTGCAACATGTCCTTCAACTACAAGAAGGGTACTCTGCGGGGCATGCATTATCAGCTTGCCCCGGCAGCCGAGACTAAGCTGGTGCGCTGCACCCGCGGCGCTATCTACGATGTCATCATCGATATTCGCCCCGATTCTCCGACGTACATGCAGCACTTTGGCATTGAGCTAACCGCTGACAACCGTAAGGCGCTCTATGTACCTGAGCTGTTTGCCCACGGCTACCAAGCATTGACTGACGATGCTGAAGTGATCTACCAGGTAGGCGAATTTTATTCCCCTGGTTATGAGCAGGGTATTCGTTATGATGACCCCACCTTTGGCATTGAATGGCCAATTCCCGTGACGGTTATTTCTGAAAAAGATGGTCAGTGGCCTCCCTTTAAAAGCTAGGTAATCTTCTGCCAGTTCTTTGCTGAGACGAAGTTCTCCGCCAAAGAACTGGCCTTTATTGAGCTATTTCAATCTAATCTATCGCTTAGGTTTAAACACCATGTTTATTGTTGATACGGCGCTAAAAGCCAGACAGGAAGCCGGCAATCCGGTTCGAGTGGGGATGATCGGCGCGGGGTTTATGGGGCGCGGGGTCGCTAACCAAATGCTCAACTCTGTGCCGGGTATGGAGTTGGTAGCGATCTCAAATCGCAACGTAGATACCGCTAAGCGGGCTTACCAAGAAGCAGGTGTCGAGGACATTACCGTCGTCTCCACTGTGGCTGACTTGGAAAACAGCATTGCAGCGGGCGGCTATGCTGTTACCGATGACCCGATGCTGCTGTGTCGAGCAGAGGGTATTGATGCTCTGATTGAAGTCACTGGTGCCGTAGAGTTTGGTGCCCATGTGGTGATGGAGGCGATCGCCCACAAAAAGCACGTCGTGCTCATGAATGCTGAGCTAGATGGCACCATTGGCCCTATTCTCAAAACCTATGCCGATAAAGCTGGGGTGATTTTGTCAGCCTGCGATGGCGACCAGCCTGGCGTTGAGATGAACCTCTACCGCTTTGTTAAGAGCATCGGCCTTACTCCGCTGGTGTGCGGCAATATTAAGGGCCTACAAGACCCCTACCGCAACCCCACTACTCAAAAGGGGTTTGCCGAACAGTGGGGGCAGAATGTAAACATGGTAACCAGTTTTGCCGATGGCACCAAAGTCTCTTTTGAGCAAGCTATCGTTGCTAACGCCACCGGTATGACCGTCGCTAAACGCGGCATGTTGGGCCACGATTTCAGGCTGCACCAGGATGAGTTGGTCAAGCAGTACGATCTCAACTACACCGGTCACATTGACGACCTAACCAAGCTGTACGATGTCGACCAGCTCAAGGAACTGGGCGGCATCGTTGACTACGTCGTAGCGGTAAAACCCGGCCCTGGAGTCTATGTATTTGGTACCCACGACGATCCCAAGCAGCGCCATTATCTGAACCTATACAAGCTGGGTGAGGGGCCTCTATACAGCTTCTACACCCCCTACCACCTGTGCCACTTTGAAGTGCCACTGTCAGTCGCCCGCGTTGTCTTGTTTGGCGACGCCGTTATGACTCCCATTGCTGGCCAGAAGGTTGATGTGGTGACCATCGCCAAAATCGACCTGAAAGCTGGTGAGACTATTGACTGCATTGGCGGCTTTATGACCTACGGCGAGTGCGAAACCGCTGAAATCACCGCGGCGGAAAACTTGCTTCCGGTGGGTCTAGCTGAGGGCTGTAAGCTAAAGCGGGATGTTGCTAAGGATCAGGCGTTAACCTACGACGATGTCGAGCTTCCTCCTGGGCGTCTGTGCGACAAGCTGCGGGCTGAACAAAACGCTATGTTTGCTCCGCAAAAATCCCTTGCCGGGGTAGCGTAGCTAGGGTAATTCCCTATTGCTCAACAGACTTAATGTAAGAGGGGAAGTCCACGATGGGCTTTCCCTTTTTTATGATCTTGCTGAGGGGAATGAATGCTTGAAAAGCAAAGTGGGATACACCACGGCTGCCGGATCTGAAGAGGGGCGATCGCATATCTAGGCAGATGAACATGGATGAGCTTGCCGATCTACATTGCTAACCCACTCCTTGTCGCTAGCTATAGCGGGTCAAGTTGACGCGATAGCGCTCTTTTTTAGTAACGGCGACTTCACCAATTTCGAGCCTTCCCTTGCCGCGAATTGCGATTAAGTCCCCAGTGGCCAGGGTGTGGCTGGCTTGGGTGATCGGCTTCCAATTCACGCGTACATCGCCGCTGTTGATGAGGTCAGCCATTTTGCTGCGCGACATGCCAAACCCGGCGGAGGCCACCGCATCGAGTCTCAGGGATGCTTCAACAGTGGTCAGGTCTTTTTTCTGAGGAGCACGCACCCGCAGTTGATCCCACTCTAGGGGTTGAGTCTTTACAGGTACAGAGCGTACTTGAGTAAGGGACTGGGTGAGAAATTCTGCCAGTTCAGGCACAACGATCGCCTGCGCCCCCCGCTCTCCAAGCACGATGATGTCGCCCACTTTGCCACGGTGCAGGCCGGTGCCGAGCAGGGCCCCTAAAAAGTCCCCATGGCTAGCGGGATCGAACATAAAGTTTCCCCCTACCGTCAGCAGCGATAGGGGAATCTGGGTCTGATCGAGGGGAATATCGGCTCGCGCGATCGCCAGCCGCTGGCGCTCAGCCTGGGGATACCCACCCCAAGCGAGGCTGTGAACATCGGTCAATCGCTGGAGCAGCGCTGCGGCCTCGATTTGCTCGGGGGGCGACAAAAAGTCGGTAACGACGATATCCCAGGTTTTGATGGCCTGGTCGGCCTGGTCTAAAACACGGGCCAAACAGTCGCGGTTGTCACTCGATTTCAGCAGGTCATCCTTGGGTAGCATGGGCAGAGAGCGTTTAGCGACAGATCAGTGATGGTGGTGGACTTGGGCAAACCCAACCTTCGGGCACTGATCCTAGCTTACTGTCAGGCAGACCTGGGGCAGAGGAGGGAAACTAGGTGGTTATGGGTTTCAACCTGACCACCTGGTTTCTGCAGCGGTAGTTAGTTGGCGATCGCTTCAGTTACCTCCTTGCGCTTGGCATAAATGCTCTTTAGGTGGCGCTTCACTGTATTGACGGTGATGTAGAGTTCCTGAGCGATCTCGTCGTAGGTGCGATTGGCTCGGCGCAGCACCCACACGGCTCGCTCACGGGGGGTGAGGTCATACTGCAATGCTTCAAGCATGGCAGAGGCGTGGGCTGCACGGGTTTGATTTTCTAAAGACACCAGCAGATAAGCACTGGCCGTAGCAGGCAGTTCGAGCCACTGAATACGGGCTCGAATTTGGTGTCCAGAGCAAGACGTAAATTCTTGGGTGAGCACCAGCATGGTTTCGGGGTAAAACTCACGGCTTTCTAGGAGGTGCACACACATAGCTTTAAGCCCAGGGGGCAGAAGATTCGTACTATCACTGCCGCTGAGATCGCGGCAGAGGGCTCTACCCTTCTGATTGCTATGTACGCAGGTGCCGTCTTCGGCCAAGACCAAAATTCCATCAACAAAGCCTTCGAGCACGGCGCTGAGCAGGGGTAGATTAGCCTGGGTTGCTGGGGAAGCAATAAAACGAGAATTAGAGAGAGTGGTGGATGAACTCATAGTGACCATGGGGCTACCTGGTTTAAGACACGACAGAGTTAAGGGAGTCATCCGGGAACACAGCCGGTTAAGTTGCGCTGGGATGGTTTGCGCTGGAGTTTTCAGTAAAGAGAACCTCAACCTGGAGGGTGGGATCTCCGCACACTAGGGACAGTTTTCTAAGTGGTTTCTACAGGGTTGCAGCGGCGGCGAAGGTGAATCGCCCGTAAAAATACGGATAAAACTGACAGATTCTTCACCAAGATGAAGCGTTGTTCTGGAAAGTTTGGCAAGTTTCTATGGCAATTTGCTGACTTTTTGAGTCATTTATTTGGTAATGGAAACCGGTCTCGGGTTAAAGGGCTTGCATAGATGCTGTTCGCCACGTTCTGAGCAGATTGAGCAAGGCTCAGTAGCTACCAGAGCGCCCGGCCCAATCTGCTGCACTAGTCGCTAAGTTGTTGCAGCAATTTGATGAGACGGTTGAAAAAGTAAGGGCTTATCTATATTGTTATGGGCATTCCATTGGGCTAGGGGCCATAGTAACAAGTATGATATCGGCCAATCGACGACTGTTACGACGTTTGCGGGGGGGCATGATGGCCGCTGCGATCGCACTTCCCTTCCTCTATCCAACACTGCATGTGGCAAGCTATGCCCAGGAAGCACCGCCAGCGGCGGCAGAGGCCGCCCTCAACCAAGGGTTGAGCCTCATTCAGCAGGGGCAAATCGACGGTGCTCTGGCCCAGTTTCAGCAGGCGGCAGCCCTAGACCCCACCCTGGCTGCGGCCCATTACAACGTTGGCCTAGCCCTGCGCCAAAAAGGTGAGCTACAAGAGGCAGCCTCCGCGTTCTGGGCAGCAATTCGAGCTGATCCGCAGTTTGCGCTGGCCTACGCCAACCTAGGCGGGGCTCTGATCGAAGGCAATAACCTTGATCAGGCCGAACAGTATTTGCAGCGGGCGATCGCCATTCAGCCCGACTTGGGCAATGCCCATTACAACCTGGGCTTGGTTTATCAGTCTCAGGGAAAATTTCCCGAGGCACTGGCGGCGTTCGAACGGGCAGGTCAATATAGCCCCAACGCCCCCGAGTCATTTTTGCAGAGGGGCATTATCTACCTACAAACCGAGCGCAACGCCGAAGCCGAGGCTGTGCTGCAACAGGCTCTGACTCTTCAGCCCCGGTACGCGCAAGCCCACTACAACTTGGGAATTGCTCGATTCAACCAGGGTCAAACCGAGACTGCTCTCAACTCGTTTCGCATAGCGACTCAAATCAACGGTGGCTACGCTGACGCCTACTACAGTGCTGGGCTAGCCTTTATTCAGCTTGGTCGTTTTGCTGAAGCCCGCACCGTGCTGGAATATGCCAAAAACCTCTATATCACCATGGGTAACCCAACCTGGGCAGCTAAAGCCCAAAGTCACCTAGGGCAATTGCCCGAGAGCTAGTGAGTTTGAAGGGGTACGGTTTAGCGATTTACACGACTATTTCACTACCGAAGCACTATCGAAACTTGAGCTTGCGAGAGGCGTAGAGGCACATTTTCAGCAAGATTAGCCCTTCTCTAACGTGGGCAATATTTGAGCTCCCATAGGTGCGAGGCTGGTAGCGAATTGGCACTTCCACAATGTGGAGGTTGAGCTTAGCAGCCCCAAACAGCAGGTCAAAATCCCCAAAGGGGTCGAAGTCGCCGAAGTAGCTGCGCCCGGCAGCAATACGCTTATAGTCGCGTCGCCACAACACTTTGGTGCCGCAAAGGGTGTCTTTAAGCGGCTGCTCTAGCAAAAATGAGAAGAGCAGAGCAAAGATTTTGTTGGCCACCATATTGAGCCAGGGCATGGCGGTCGTAGAGCGAGGGTAAACCAACCGCGATCCGTTGGCAAATTCTCCCCGACCTGAGGCCAGCACTTCGACAAAGTGGGGCAAATCTTCTGGGGGAACGGTCAAATCAGCATCGAGAATAAGCAGAATGTCGCCGCTGGCCTGGTCGAACCCGAGCCGCACTGCATCCGCCTTGCCCCGCCCCGTCTGCTGGAATGCCTTCAGCGTAAAAGGCCCTCGATAGGTCTGCACTAAATCCTGAATGGCTTGCCAAGTCTGGTCACGGGAGTGGCCTTCGACAAAGATGACTTCGGTATGGGCACCCAGTTGGGGCAGCCGAGCCACGGCAGCGGCAACGTTTCCCGCCTCATTTCGAGCTGGAATGATGACGGAACAGGTCGGCTGATCTGAATTGGGAACGGATTGAGGCCGAGCCACGATAAAGGTGGTCAAGCACAGGTGCTTAACCACGGGCAGAGGCGCTAGATAGCGATTCACCAAGCCAGCTATCCCCGGCACAAACTTGGGCCAGAGAAACCGATTGCCCCGCTGAAGGGGGCGATAGCCGGTGATGGTGAGTAGGTTAGCCACGTCATCCATGCTCAGCCAGTTTTGGGGGGGTTGGGGGCGGCGCTGTCCTATCCGTTCGGCTAGGCCCAGCAGGGGCTCCCAAAGGTGGCTGTGGAAGGTGAGAATGAGGCGAGTGTGGGGCTGGCAGAAGGGCTGCAACCGCTGGAGCACAGCTTGAATATCGCCTAGGTAGCCCAGCACTCCTGACAGCAGAATGTAGTCGAACTGGCGGTGTTCTAAAGCCAGCTGAGCGGGCTCGATCGCCTCAGCATCTAGCGTGTAGAAGGCAAGCTCAGGGTATTTTTGGCTGGCGATCGCCGTCACCGCCGGAGCAAAGTCAATGCCTACCCCAATCGCTGGAGCGGTGGCATGGAGCAGGTCACCAGTACCGCAGCCGACTTCTAGCACGCGGCTGCCGGGTGGAATAATAAATTGATGAAGCCGAGCCAGATCGCCGTAGTAGTAGCGGTTGCGACGACTCCAGCGATCTAGCTCGGAGGCAGTGTAATCAAAGTAGGCCCGGATATCTTGCTTGAAGTCTTGCTTGGGGGCCTCAAGCAAATTAGTGGAATGGGCTTGAATCACAGACGTTTAGGACTTCTTGAGGGGCTCAGCGGCGTCATCCCGCTCAATGTAAAGGAATAAAAAGGCCATGGCAACAGCGGGAAAGACAAGCCCCACCAAAGGAACCAGAATAGAGGGTAAGAATGCAGCTGGCATAGGGTTTCTACCTCAATAGCAACATCACAGCGTTGAGCATAAGACTACTGCGAATCGGCGTTCTATATGTCTATCTTGTTACAAACTTTCTCACTCGACGGGTTTGCCTCTTCCAAGAGCAGACGGCTGTGCCACCAGGCTTGGGTTTCGCGATCGAGCTTGGCAGTGTAAAGGGTGGTGACAAAGGACTGAGCTCCATAGCCCTGACCGACAATTTCAACGCAGTAGGAGGGCGACTTGCGGGTGGCCATATCGGGCACAAATCGCTTGCCAATGCGCCGCCAGCTGGGCTCTTTGCCCCGCCACTGAATGCGACAGCAGGGCCAGGGTAGCTGATCGCGATCGAACAGGCGGCAGCAGGGACCGACGACGCGGTAGGTGAGATGCGCCCCTGGGCTCTGAAAAACATGGCCCGTAGGCCAGGGATGCTCTGAGGAGGGCGGCAGGGGCGGTATCATAACAGCATGTAACAACTGGCCAATGTTGAAGTAGTCTACGGGATTTTCTATGGCTGAGCCAATTACTCCAGCGGTGAGCGATCGCATCTGTAAGCACATGAACGACGACCACACTGAAGCGGTCCTGCTTTACGCCACCGCCTACGGCAACCAACCCACCGCCACCGCCGCCGTGATGGAATCTGTGGACCCCGAGGGCATGACCCTGGCGGTGACCGTAGACGGAGCCCCAACCACTGTGCGAGTGCCCTTCGACCACACCTTGGAGGGGGCCGAAGATGCCCACCACACCCTAGTTGCCATGCTCAAACAGGCAAAAGCCAGAGCTTAAGCTGGGATCTTTACCATGAGCGTCTCCATTCAATTTTTGCCCGATGGCGTCACCGTCGAAGCCGAGGTGGGAGAACCCCTGCTGGCGGTGGCCGATCGCGCTGGGGTGAGCATTCCCACCGGCTGCCTCATGGGGTCGTGCCACGCCTGCGAAGTGGACTTGGAGGGGCAAGCAGACCCGATCTGCGCCTGTATTTCGGCAGTGCCGCCGGGCCACGACGCGCTCGTCGTCAACCTTTACGTCGACCCCACCTGGTAGGGATTCTGCCTGGCATCGATCAGCTACGCTCTGAAGCCTTTGCTCAACGTCGGCAAGAGGCGGCGCTGGCGAGATGGGATAAGGGTTGAGGTTGCATTGCGATCGCCCCCAGTCACCAACTCCTGCAAGTACCCCCAGGCCTGTTGTTGAGCGGCATCCCAGCTCAAATGTTGGCGGTAGTGCTGCCAAGCCGAGAGGGCTAGGGCTTGGTAGCGTGGGTAGTCGGCCATGACGGCGGCAATATATTGGGCGTATTCAACAGCGGTGGCCTCTACCTGGAAGGCTCTGCCGTTAACGTCGGTTTGCAATACGGTGGGAATGCCCCCTACAGCGGCGGCCACGCAGGGGAGGCCGGCGGCGTTAGCTTCACTAATGGCAACCCCAAAAGTATCGGCCTTGGTGGGAAAGATTAAAAAGTGGGCAGTGCTGAGCAGGTGAGCAAATTGGGCCTCACCCTCGGGGGTAGCGCGTTCAATGAACCCGAAGGAGCGCACAAAACTGGGGCGATCGCCCACCCATTTAGGTTCGCAGCCGACGACCCAGAGTTCAGTCTTTACGCCCTGCTGGTTGAGGGTTTGGGCCACCTCTAGAGCTAGCGGCCCACCCTTGCGCTCCCAGTCCACCCCAAGAAACAGCAGTCGACAAGGGTTTGGCGGCCGCTGCGCAATCAGGGCTTCTACCTCAGACTGAGTCAGATCCTGAGCTCGGCTGGCCCCACGGGGAATAATGCGAATTTTGTCGGCGGGCAGACCGTAGAGATCGATCGCAGACTGGGCCGCCCATTGAGAGGTGAGAATGACGCGATCGCACCGTTCTAGGGCCTCCTTCTCTACAGCGTGCAGCCGCCGTCGAGTCTCGGGGCACAGATTAGTTAGATAAGGATAAAAATCTACCAGGCTGCCCAACAGCGCATCGGTCCACAGCACCGTGGGCAGTACCGTGCGCACCCGTGCTAGGGGAATGGCGTTCTCAGGACAAAGCAGCAGGTCAGCCTTAAATTGGGCGAGTTGAGCTTCAAGCTGGCGAGCGTAGTAGGGCGCAACCCAGGGTTCCACAGGGCTGTAGTAGCTCTGCCCCAGGCGTTGGTAAAGTAGCCACTTGAGCCGAGTAATCGGCACCCTGCGCCGCTCCAGCGGACCGAGAAATTCCAGTTCAGCCCCAGCACTTTGCAGGAGTTCAGCAATTTTTTGCCCAGCTCCATAGAGGCCCAGATGGCGACGGGGCCAGGAGGCACGATCGCGCACATTATAAGTAGTAGCGTAGGCAATTCTCATATGAATAAGGGTTGAGCTATGGCTAGCCCAACCCTCTCAGCGACTGAGCCTAGAATGCCCAGGAAATCTCATCCGGCAACGATAGTTAGATGAGACGAATCCAGTAGCGATCGCGTCCTCTCCGCTTCGCCTGATACAGTGCCGCATCCGCAGCGGCAATCAGGTCTTCGGGCGACTGGTCGGCGGTGGGCACTACGCTGGCGATACCAATGCTGATGGTGAGGTAGTCGCTCACAGACGATTGGGGATGGGCAATTTTGAGGGCAGCAATTTCCTCTTGAATGGCCTTAGCGACAATCTCGGCCCCGGCACGGCGGGTATTCGGCAGCACCACCGCAAACTCCTCGCCGCCGTAGCGGGCCAGCAGGTCGGCAGCGCGCTTGACGGCGCGGGTAGCGGCGGCGGCAAGCGCGATCAACGCCTCATCCCCCTGCTGGTGGCCCAGGCAGTCGTTGTAGGGTTTGAAGAAATCGACATCAAACATAATCAGCGATAGGGGCTGCTGCTCGCGCACCATGCGCTGCCACTCTTGCTCCAAGTACTCGTCAAAGCGGCGGCGGTTGGGAATGTGGGTCAACCCATCTAGGGTGGCCAGGCGCTCTAGGGTTTCGTTGGCCTCAGTTAGGGCGGTTTCCATGCCCTTGCGATCGGTAATGTCGATGCAGTTAGTAATTACGCCGTTGATAGTGCCGTCGGCATCCTGAAAGGGGCTAATCACGACCTGGTACCAGCGGCGAATGCCGACTCGGTCGATCACTTCCTGCTCGCCTTGGTAGGGCAGTTGGGTCTCAATCACCCGTTGGTGAATGAGGTGCTGCTGGATGGCCTCCAATGCCGAAATGTTGGGGTTAACGTCGGTGTCGAGCTTGCCCACCATGTCGGCGGGAGTGATGCCGTGAAGGCTGGCGCTGGCGCGGTTGGCCATCTGCACCCGGCCCTGACGGTCCTTGACCACAATGATGCTGGGAATGCTGTCGATCACATTTTGCAGAAACTGACGCTGGCGAGCGATTTCGGCCTCGGCTTGCTTGCGTTCGGTAATGTCGCGCACGATCGCCAATACCTGGTCAGGGCCACTGGTAACAATCCGCGCTTCTTCATAGCGCCAGCCGTCGGTTGTAGAAAAGCGATATTCGTAGACCTGAGGTGCGCCGGTTTGTAGCGCCAGCTGAATGTAGTGCATGCGCTCGGCAACCATATCGGCGGGAAGCACCTCATGCATGGGTCTGCCGATCTGGGCACTAGGTTCAGCAATCAGGTTGACCGCTCCGGCATTCATCACGTCGAGGCAGATGCCGTCGCCCGAAAACCGCACCAGCAGGTCGGGAATCGCCTCTAAAATAATTCGCTGGGTGGCCTCGGCCTGGCGCAGGGCAGCGGTGCGATCGGCCACTTGGCGCTCCAGGGTCTGGTTGTAGTCAGCTAGTAGCGTTTGGGCCTGCTTGCGGGTGGTGATGTCTTGAAAGGCAGCGATCGCATATTCCACCTGCCCCCCCTGGTCAAAAATGGGCGTCGTCACCATCTCAACGGGGATAGCCTGATTACCCGGTCGCAGCTCAATATCGTCGGCCCAGCCGGGCTGTCCCCGCAGCGCCATGGTTATGGGCAGTGCCGCAGTAGGGTAGCGCTGGCCGGTGCTGGCCCGGTAGGCAATGCAGGTTTCGTCCAGACCGAGAGACGGTATTGAGGGCATGTCTTCGAGGCAGAGCAAAATACGGGCCTGCTGGCTCGCAAACACCATCTGGCCATGGCGATCGTAGACGGCAATGCCCAAAGGAATGCCGTCTAAAAACTGTCTCCAGCGCCGCTCGCTGCGCTGAAGCTCGTGGTTGAGGTGCTCTAGCTCGGCAAATGAATCGTGCAGCTTAGCGGCCATGGTGTTGAACGCCCGCGCCAGCTGCCCCAACTCGTCGGTGCTCTCAATAGGGACTGGGGTTTGCCAATTGCCCTGGGCCGTAGCTTGAATGGCCCGGCGCAGCTGGGCAATGGGCTGTAGCACTCGATTGACCACCGCCAGCCCCACCACCACCGAGCTGCCAATGGCACCCAGGCTCACCAACGCCACGGCCCAGTTGCCGAGATAAAAGCTCAAAAACCCCAGCAGCCCAACCGCACTAACCAGCTGAAGCACAAAAATTGCTACCAACACCGTGCTGAGCGAAAAGGGCTTAAGCAAACGGCTCAATGGGCGGTAGAATGGGAGTTTTGGCACTGGATTGAGCGGCAATATTAAGTGAAGCAAAACACCCTACCTACTTTTCTAGAATAAAGCGCCTAGACCGGCCCTGAAACACTTGCTGTGCCACATGTTTACAGAAGGTTAGGGCTTGGCTTATAGGCCTATCCTAGGGGCTAAGTAAAGGCTAGCCCGTGATCTCAAACAGCTATTTCAGCACCCCAACGGAACAAGCCAAGTGATTTAAAGCAGTTGCAGTCGCAAAGTCCTGGTTCTAGGCGATTTTAGTGGGCTTGACATAAAAAATGTTAGGCCTCTGTCCAAGATTTTTTAGGGATTATACGGTCTAGGTCAGAGCCTCTTAGCCTCTCCTTAACCCCAAAGGGTGTCTGGGCCTGCAATAGTTAGGATGTCCACGCTTGCTAGCCGGTAGCGCGATTCTGGTGCCCTCATGTTAAACACCCAAGCTCTAACCTCTACAGATGTAGCCCTGAGGGCCGAAAATCTCAATGTCTACTATGGCTCTACCTTAGCCGTGCGCAACGTAGACCTACACATTCCTCGGAATGAGATTATCGCCTTTATCGGCCCCTCTGGCTGTGGGAAGAGCACCGTTCTGCGCTGCTTCAACCGCATGAACGATCTAATTGCGTCATGCCGGGTAGAGGGCAAGATCACTTTCCACGGCAGCGATATCTATGCCAAACAGGTAGATGCGGTAGAACTCCGCCGCAGAATTGGCATGGTGTTTCAAAAACCCAACCCTTTCCCTAAGTCAATCTACGAAAACGTTGCCTGGGGCGCTCGTATTAATGGCTACCAGGGTGACATGGATGAGCTAGTGGAAACGTCTCTGCGCAAGGCCGCCGTGTGGGATGAAGTGAAGGATAAGCTGAAGCAGAGTGGTCTGTCTCTGTCAGGAGGACAGCAGCAGCGCCTCTGCATCGCCCGCACCATCGCCATTCAGCCCGACGTCATTTTGATGGATGAACCCTGCTCGGCCCTTGATCCAATCTCGACCATCAAGATCGAGGAAACCATGCAGCAGCTCAAGCAGGACTACACAATCATCGTGGTCACCCACAACATGCAGCAGGCCTCACGGGTGTCCGATCGCACCGCTTTCTACAACGCTGAGGCGACGGACAAGGGCGGTAAGGTCGGCTATCTAGTGGAGTACGACCACACCGAAGTCATGTTTAACAACCCTCGCGAGCAGTTCACCCGCGACTACGTTTCGGGCCGTTTTGGCTAAGTTTGCTCCATTAATGCTTAGTTATGAACCGTGTGGTTGATCTGGCTCAACCACACGGTTTATTGCTTCAATAGCTGAGGTGAGCAGATTGATTGTAGTCAGACGATTCCCTTGATACCCGAGCGCTATAACGTCTACAGGCCATACAACCAAGCAATCAAAAGTGGCGTTATCACCGTCAAAATTATGTTGAGGGGTAACCCGACTCGGGTAAAGTCAAAGAATTTATAGCCCCCTGGGCCATACACCATTGTGTTGGTCTGGTAACCGATGGGCGTGATGTAGCTGTTAGAGGCCGCAAAGGTGACGGTGAAAATAAAGGCGATGGGGTTTAGCTCTAGGCTTGTGGCTACTCCCGCTGCGATCGGAATCATTAAGATGACGGCGGCATTGTTTGAGAGCAGTTCGGTCAAAAGATTAGTCACCAGATAAAAAATTATCAAGAGGACGATGCCCGATGCTCCACCGCCAATGGCAGCTAGCTGCTGGGCTAGCCAGTCCGTAGTACCAGAATTTTCCATAGCTGTGCCGAGGGGAATCAACCCGGCCAGCAAAAAAATCACGTCCCACCGAACCGAACCGTAGATTTCTCCTGGTTTTAGGCAGCCTGTAATCACCATTGCCATCACCCCCATCAGAGCGGTGACGAGAATAGGAGCCCAGTTCAAGGCGGCAACCACGATCACTCCCAAGATGATGGCGATCGCGACCCAAGCCTTGTCAACCCGCAGGCCCTCAGCCTCCCGCTGTTCTAAAACCAGCAGCTCTCGGGTGGTTTGCAAGCCGGTAAAGCTGCTCTGAGGACCCTGCACCAGCAGCAAGTCGCCGAAGCGGAGGGGAACTTTGCCCATGCGATCGCGCACCAGTTCTTCGCCTCGCCGGATGGCCAGCACCGTGGCGTTGTAGCGTTGGCGAAAGCGCATTTCCTTAAGAGTGGCTCCGACCAAGCGAGAATTCGACAGAATTAACACCTCAGCAATGTGCTCTTCACTGGTGTCTGGCTCGTCTTCAATGGGTTGTTGGCCAAATTTGACTTCAGGCAAGATGTCTAGCCCGCGCTGATCTTTGAGGCTGAGCAGTTCATCTCGGCCGCCTCGAATCATCAGTACGTCGCCCGCCTGTAGCACTTTGTCGGCTAGGGGTTGAGCAAAGTGGCTGCCATCGCGAATGATCTCCAACACGTCGATGTCAAACTTCCGCTGAATCTCGCTCGCTTTTAGGGTCTGACCAATTAGGGTTGAGCGCGGAGTAATAACCACCTCGCTCATGTAGTCTTTCAAATCGTAGTTTGACAAGTTAGGGGACGACGATTTGCGATCGGGCAAGAGCTTGGGCGCAAATAGAGCTAGGTAAGCCAAGCCCACAGCAAAGGTGATTACTCCGACGGCAGTGAACTCAAACAGCCCAAATTCTCCATAGCCCAAGTCTTTGGATACCCCACTGGCCAGAATGTTAGTCGATGTACCAATCACCGTAATCATGCCACCCAGCACCGTGACGTAGGACAGCGGGATCAGCAGCTTCGACGGCGAAATATTCT
This sequence comes from Leptolyngbya subtilissima AS-A7, assembly GCF_039962255.1. Lineage (NCBI taxonomy): Bacteria > Bacillati > Cyanobacteriota > Cyanophyceae > Leptolyngbyales > Leptolyngbyaceae > Leptolyngbya > Leptolyngbya subtilissima. The sequence goes on from NZ_JAMPKY010000007.1 coordinate 229,262, forward strand.
GTTTTTTACACCATTCCTCGACAATCGGCAGAAAAATGGCTACCACAGCCGTGTTGTTGATAAAGGCTGTGATCGGCCCGACCAGGATGCCCATCACAAAAATCTGCCGGGAAGGCTCCTTGCCTCCCCATTTCATCAGCCAGTCTCGCACAATCTGAATTACACCAGTTTTGGCGACTCCAGCGCTCAGAATGAACATGAGCATAACGGTAATGGTGGCGGCGTTGCCAAAACCGGCAATGCCTTCCTCGGGCGTGACTAACCCTAAAACAATTAATACAGTGGCGATCGCCAGGGCAGTCAAATCTACCGGTAGCCACTCTGCCACAAAGGCGATCAGAGAGCAGACCAGAACCACCAACATCAGAAAAATAGGATTTTGAATAAAGTCCATACAAATTTGAGGCTGAGACTGAGCTTAAGTTTTGCACACCGCCTGCATTAAACAGTCAGGGGTGGCCTAAGGCCCATCTAGCTTTTTTCTGGTTTCGCGCCAAAGCATACACCTGCTGTGTAGAAGCTCAGTGCGCTCACAAACCTAGGACTTAAAAAAATATTTCGGCAGCAGTCTCAAAAGTTATTGCCATCTTTCAATGCTTGACCTGAGCAGCTCTTTTTGTCGGGTCTGGTCTAACGGACTAGTGAGAATGTTTTCCTCAGCTCGCGTACTGGGTTAGGAGCAACCTAATATGGCCATACAATTAGGTTCTAAGGTAGTACTATCCTCTGAAGATTTTTCTTAAAAGCCTATGACTAGCCCCGATGTTTCGCCCTCGGCTCCGGGCTCGGCGGCCGTCCCCAAACCCAGACTAGGCCTTCTGACCATGCTGCGTTTGGGGGTGTTCAACATGGGTTTGGGCATTATGTCGCTGCTCACCCTGGGGGTGATCAACCGGGTGATGATTGACGAATTGCGCGTACCGGCGTTGGTTGTGGGGGGGGTGATCGCGGTTCACCAGTTTATGGCTCCCGCCCGGGTGTGGTTTGGCCAGATGTCTGACTCTAGGCCAATTTTTGGCCATCACCGCAGCGGCTATATCTGGCTAGGCATTGGGACGGTGGCGGTAACGGCATTTTGCGCTTTGCAGGTGGTGTGGCAAATTGGCAGCCGCATTGCCGAGACTGGCTGGGGGCCAGCGGTGTACCCCTGGGTGGGGCTGCTAGGGCTGCTGTTTGCAGTCTACGGCCTGGCATTGAGCGCCACTTCGACCCCCTTTACTGCACTACTGGTGGATGTGTCGGACGAGGACTCGCGATCGCGCCTGGTGGGTATCGGCTGGGCCATGCTACTGCTGGGCATTATCGCCGGGGCGGTTATCACCTCCATCGTGCTGAAGTCAATTGAGTTGAATGCCCCCTTTGAGCAGGTGCGTAGCGCGGTGAATCGGCTATTTATAATTGCCCCTGCGGTGGTGTGTGTGTTGGCGGTGCTGAGCACCTACGGCATTGAGCGCAAGTATTCACGGCTGACCCAGCGATCGTCGCTGCGCGACCGAGAAGACAGCCTCACCCTTGGTCGGGCCCTCAAGATTCTCACTGCCAGCCGCCAGACGGGGCGGTTTTTTACCTTTTTGCTGGTGCTCAGCCTTAGCCTGTTTATGCAGGATGCAGTGCTCGAGCCCTACGGTGGCGAAGTCTTTGGCATGACTATTGCCGAAACTACCCGACTCAATATCGCCTTTGGTTTGGGCTCGCTGCTGAGCCTGATTACCACCGGCTGGCTGGTGGTGCCCCGCCTGGGCAAAAAGCGTACGGTGGTGCTGGGTTGTAGGTGGGCGGCGGTGTGCCTGGTGGGCATTACCCTATCAGGGCTGACGGGCAACCCGGCGATTTTACTGACGGCGGTGTTTTTGTTTGGCACCGCCGCTGGCATTCTCACCCTGGGGGCGATCGTGCTGATGCTCGATTTGACGGTGGCCGAGACGGCGGGCACCTTTATTGGGGCCTGGGGGTTGGCCCAGGCGATCGCCCGAGGCAGCGCTACCATCCTGGGCGGCGGCGTGCTCGATCTGGGTCGCGCCCTGCTTAGAACCTTTGGCGGGGTGGGGGAAGTGGGGCAGCCCCAGGCGTTTTTGGCCTACGGGCTGGTGTTTACCCTGCAAGCGATCGGCATGCTGGTCGCGATTTGGCTGCTCAGCCGGGTGAATATTCAAGAGTTTCAGGCCAATGCCAAGGCGGCAATTACCGCCGCAATAGAAAGCGATATGGATTGAGCATGTCACAAAATTTTTGGGATAAGGTGCTGGCCTTTGCCGAGGCGACCACAACAACAGTGGGGCAAAAGCTGCTCGAAGACTTTGGCCAGGTGCAGGCCGATTTGAAAGCCGATGGCAGTTTGGTGACCCGGTGCGATCGCTGGGCCGACGACACCCTGCGCGCCGCCATTCACCAGCAGTTCGCCGATCACGGTGTGCTCAGCGAAGAGGTAGAGCACATCTTTCCCGCCACCGACTGGTGCTGGATTATTGACCCGATCGACGGTACCACCAACTTTACCCGCGGCATTCCGGTGTGGGGCATTTCCCTGGGTTTGCTGTATCGCGGCACTCCTGTGTTTGGCTACGTGGCCATGCCGCCGCTCAACCAGTCCTTCTATGGCTACTGGCCAGGGGAAAGCGGGCTGGAGATGCCCAGGGGCGCATTCTGCAATGGTCGTCCTATCCACAGCAGCGCCGCATCCCCCGACAAGACCCAGTTCTTTAGCCTCTGCGCCCGTAGCACCTCGGTGCTGGAGAAACCCTTTCCCTGCAAGATTCGCATGCTGGGGTCGGCGGCCTACAACCTGCTGCTGGTGGGGGCTGGCTGGGCAATTGGCGCGGTAGAAGCAACACCCAAGATTTGGGATATTGCAGCAGTATGGGCGATCGTCCAAGCTGCCGGAGCCACCTGGGTACCGCTAGATGATGTGGAACCCTTCCCGCTGGAGGTGGGCAAAGATTACAGCACTCGCCCCTACCCCACGCTAGCAACAGCCCAGGCTCCTTTGGTAAAGGCTTTCCGGCCGTTAGTACAGCAAGTGGCCAATTCCTAGACAGCGCGATCGCCAGCCCAAAGTTACAGGGACTCGGCGGCAGGGCGCACAAACTGCTTTCCGCAATCCTTGCAGAGATAGCACTGCTTGCCCCGCCGTCGCCCGTTTTTAGCCAGCTCCTGAGAATTACAGTGAGGGCAAATCATTACATTCATTACATGCTCGTGAATCTGATCGCCCACATCGGCAGCTAGGTACGCAGCCAATAGCACTGGAATTTGCTGCACTAGGCGATCGCGCTTTTCTTGATCGGGCTGCCGCAGGGCCGCCAAGATCAGGGCGTTGCAGCTGTGGACGCAGACCTCCGCCAGGAGATTGCGCCGCTCCGTTGACAGGTCTGGGTTGCGCTGATGCAGGATGGTGGAGAGAAATGCGATTGCTTCCTGGGTCAGGTTGTCGTCGATAGTTTGGAAGCGATCGCGCGCCGTGTAAAACTGCACAAACATCACCCGCGACACCGGCTGCTCAAACATTGCCACCACGCCAGTGGTGAGCTGAGTCAACATTTCCTGTAGCGGCAGTCGCCAAAACTCTTGGGCATTGGCCTGGCTCCACATAGCCTGCACCCGCTCCAGGTGGCGTAGTTCCATCGCGTTAAAGATCGCCGTTTTATCGGGAAAGAACTGGTACAGCGACCCAATCGCCGTGCCCGCTCGTTCGGCAATTTGGTGAGTAGTGGCCGCCTCATAGCCCACTTCGTCAAACACCAGCGCGGCGGCTTCTAGAATTTTTTCGACCCGCTGTTGGCCCCGCTGCTGCTTGGGCTGGCGGCGCAGGCGACTTGACGAATGCGAGTCATTTGTCATATTTTTAAAACACGACGAATTTCTCACAATTTTATATCTATCGGAGGCTTCTATGCAGTCCATGCTTCCCGGTGCGCCTTGGCTTGTGGCGCACAAGTCTATGCTGGCTACTAACCAGCTCCGCAAAATTTCCCTCTACGGTAATGATTACGTCCTGTGGAGAGATGGCGCAGGCGAGATTCACGCCCTGCCCAACGCCTGCCCGCACATGGGGGCGATGCTGTCAGAAGGCTGGTGCGAAGCAGCGGGTGACGGCAGCAGTCGAGTCGTTTGCCCCTTCCATGCCCTCGCGTTTGACGATCGGGGTTGCACGGTGCTGCCGGGGTCCAAACAGCAAACCCTGCCTCAGCTGGAGCCCCTAGAGCTAATTATCCAGGGCGATTTTGTTTGGTCCTACGGGGGTTACGAGCCCAAGGTGCCAATTCCCGGGGTGCTGAATGCGATCGCAGCCGAATACAGATTCATTGGCCACACCGCCGATTGCGCAGTAGAAACCGACCTGCTCACCATGCTGCTCAACATGCACGACTACAACCACCAAAACGGCACCCACCGCAATCTGTTTCGCATTGACGAAGTGCAGTTTCACCAGTTCGTCGATCGGGGGCACGAATCCCATGCCTACTACGACATGCCCACCGCCCCTTACGCCCTAGCGGAAAAACTCCGTCGTCCAGACTTATTTTTGCTGCCCAACACCATCGAGGCCCATCTCGAAAATCACTTTCCATCTCTCATTATTTTTCACGGAGACTCACCCCTGGGCAAATTGGTGCAGTGCCATCTATTTGTGCCCGAGGCCGAAAACCGCACCCGTACTTATATTTTGCTGTTTGGCTTGGCCAAGCACCCCGTCTTCAATCTGCTAGGGCGCAGCTATCTCAACTTTGGCAAAGTGGTGGTCGATCAAGATGCCGATATCTTAGGCAAGATTTACCCCAACAGCCCGCAGAAAATCAAACTCAACAATGAGGTAGGCATGGACTGGGTGAAACGTAATTTCGCCAGCTTTCCAGCAGTGGTTAAACCAAATTTTTCTAAAGCGTAGTGCTACTGCTCTGGCACCAGCTCCGAATTCACCTCGTTGATGGGGCGACGGCGCAGCTCTTCCGACTCGGTGCGAGGCAGCAGGTCAAAGACCTCTCGCATGACATCGTCGATCGCCTCGTAGGGCACTATGCCAACTTCGTTAAATACCAGCTCTCCCTGGGCATTGAACACCAGAGTCTGGGGAACAGCATCCTTAAAGTAGTAGCCCGGCTCGTTGGGCTCGTAGGAATCTTTGACGGGAATTGCGTCGGCCATAATCGGCACAAAATTGGTCACCCGCCCGTAGGGAGCCTGAAGCTGAGAAATAACCGACGCAAATTTCTTACAGTCGCTGCTGTCGTCTACATAGATCACCACAATGGCGGGCTTGCCGTAGCGCAGCGATTGCTCCAGGCTGACCTTGGGCGGCACTAGCGACCCATTGCCGGCATAGAGGGCAAAGATATTGCCGTCATAATTGTCGTCAGTGAGACCGGCTAGGGCAACGGGCTGCCCGCCCAGACTCAGCCACAGCACTAGGGCCGCGCAGGCTAGGCCAAAGCCACGGCTCAGGCCAGTCATGGCCTTGGGGAAAACGGCTAGGGTAGAAAACGGTGCAATAAGCCAGCGCAGCATGGCAATGTCCTTGGTCTAGGGGCTGAGGCCGAGGCGTAATAGCCACGAAGCCACAGACTCTATTAGGCCACAGAATGGCGGCGCTTAAAGCTGAGAAGCACGAAATTCCTCTACTACGGCCCGCATGGCTTCGGCATTAGCCGTGCGGAGATCGTCGGGGGTCCACACTACCACCTGATAGTATTCTTCGCCCATTTCAACAGTGGTGTGTAGGTAGGCCACGGCCTGTTCAGACACATTGCCCCGCACCTCGTACTGCACCGCCGGAAAGCTGCTGATCCGCTCGACGCCGGTACGGGCCTGGTTGGCAAGTACCTGTCTAAAGCCGCCCTTGAGAATTTGCAAATAAACGTTGGCCTGATCCTCGATATTGCCGGAGCCCACCGCCTCGCGATTTTCACCGAGCACGACCAAAAACATGTTTTCGTCGAGGTTGTAGGCCTCGAGGTCGGCATTGTTGTGCAGGGTGCCGGTAGGGGCGGCGCTCCAGCCGGGTTGCAGCCGGAGCTGCACGGGTTTCATGCGGCTCACCAGCATATCGCCGCGAAACCCGCTGTCAACATACTGGTTGCTCATCTCGCCAGTGCCCTCGAGCGATCGCGACAGACCCAGGGTGTCGCACCCCGCTAGCCCCAGCGCCACTAGCCCTGCCACTAGAACGGGCCGCATCCACTGCCCTGTCCCTGTCACTCCAGCCATAGCTCACCCTTTTGCGGTCGTTGGTTTGGTTTGCCTTAAGGGTATAGCAACACCTCCGCAATGGCCCCATCCTCTCCTATGCTAGATAGGTGTTTGCCGATGGCGGCAAACACCTATCTAGCAATTTCAATTTAGAGTTACCCCATGTTACGAGCTGGCATTGTTGGCCTGCCCAACGTTGGCAAATCAACCCTATTTAACGCCGTGGTGGCCAACGCCAAGGCCCAGGCCGCAAACTTTCCCTTTTGCACTATCGAACCAAACGTGGGCATTGTGGCGGTGCCCGATGCCCGGCTGCGGGTGCTAGCCGACATCTCTAGCTCAGTGGAGACGGTGCCGGCTCGGGTTGAGTTTGTTGATATTGCGGGCCTGGTGCAGGGGGCCAGCCAAGGCGAAGGACTGGGCAACCAGTTTTTGGCCAATATTCGCGAGGTGGATGCGATCGTCCACGTGGTGCGCTGCTTTGAGGACGACGACATCATTCATGTCTCCGGCTCGGTTGACCCGGTGCGCGACATTGAGGTGATCAACCTCGAGTTGGCCCTGTCTGACCTAGCCCAGCTCGAACGCCGGGTCGATCGGGTACGCAAGCTGGCCCGCGCCGACAAAGAGGCCCAGGCCGAGCTGGCCATTCTCGAAAAAATATTGCCGGTGCTCAACGAGGGCAAACCTGCCCGCCAGGTGGAACTCGACGCCGAAGCCGAGGCGATCATCAAGCCTCTGGGGCTGCTCACCCGTAAGCCCGTCATCTACGCCACCAACGTCTCTGAAGAGGATCTGGCCAGCGGCAATGCCTGGGTGGAGCAGGTGCGGGCGGTGGCGGCAGCAGAAAATGCCCAGGTGGTGGTGATTTCAGCCCAGGTGGAGTCAGAACTGGTGGATTTGAACGACGAGGAGCGCAAGGACTTTCTCGAAGCCCTCGGCGTCGAAGAAGGCGGCCTCAAGACGTTGATTCGCGCTACCTACGAACTGCTGGGGCTGCGCACCTATTTCACCACTGGCCCGAAGGAAACCCGCGCCTGGACAATTAAGGCGGGCATGGTTGCCCCCCAGGCGGCTGGCGTTATTCACACCGACTTTGAGCGGGGCTTTATTCGCGCCGAGACAGTGGCCTACAAGGACCTGGTGGCCGCAGGGTCAATGGCTACGGCCAAAGATAAAGGGCAGGTCCGCAGCGAGGGCAAAGAGTATGTGGTGCAGGAAGGCGATGTGATGCTATTTCGGTTCAACGTGTAGCTCGCGTTTTACCATCCTCCAAAGCACACAAAAAACCTCGCCGCAATAGTGGTTTGTGGGGGAAAATCTATCTACAATTTGACCCATTGGCGGGGCTGGTTCTCTAGCTCCAGGTTTGTAGGTATATCGCTGTGGCTTTACCGCTTCCACCCTATCTTCAGTTTCGCTCGGCGCTACATCGGCTTCAGCGGGTCCCCCCTTGGGCGCTGCTGTCGCTGGTGTTGAATGGGCTGCTGTTTATCACGGCGATGGCGATGCTGCGACAGCTGAGTCAAGCGGGGGATGCGGTGCTGCCCCAGGCCAACGCCTTTGCGGCTGACCCGCAACCGGTTGCCCCCTTTGAGCCTGAGTTGGGAAAGCGCCACAGCCTCGATTACGAGCAGTGGGTGGCGCTGCTGGCAGCCGAGGCTGAGGCTGCGGTAGCCATTGATGCGCCAAGTCAGACGGTTTTGCTGGGCGATTCCCTAACGCTGTGGTTTCCGGCCAACATGCTGCCGGGACGTAGAACCTGGATAAATCAAGCCATCTCAGGGGAAAAATCGACTGGCCTGCGCGATCGCCTCTACTTGCTCGACGGCACCTCACCCGAAGCGGTATTCATCATGGTGGGCATCAACGACTTGATCTGGGGCGGTTCTGAGGCCGACCTGGTGTACAACGTCCGCAAAATGGTGGACTACTTACACCAAACTCATCCCCAAACGCGAGTGGTGGTGCAGTCAATTTTGCCCCACGGCGGTGAAATGGCCACCTGGGAAGGGCGCGATCGCCTGGTGGCCGTTTCCCCCGATCTAATTCGCGCTGTGAATGCTCAGCTTAAGGCCGTAGCCGCCGAGACCGGGGCTGAATTTTTGGATTTGTATCCGCTGTTTGTCAATGGCGACGGTTATCTGCGAGCCGACCTTACTACCGACGGGCTGCATCTCAACCAGGATGGCTACATGGTGTGGCGCACTGCTCTGGCCCTGCTCAATGAGACAGAGTTTCAACCCTAGGGTGGGCAGCGGTTGGGGCATGCCAAAACTGTTCTGGACCTTCTATAAACCATGAGGGTGAGCAATCGCCCACCACCGTCAACGGACAAACCCCGGGCACTAGGCTAACGGCCAGATCCACAGCCGCAAAGCTGAGCCGGCGATCGCTAGGGCAAACCTCTACCTGAGCAGAGGTCACCCCTTGGCCATGGTGGGGCAGGATATAGGTGGCCGTAAGCGTATAGGAGCCGGCCGGCAGGTCATAAAAGCAGTAATGACCATCGCCGCCGCTCTGGGTTTGGTCGGGTCGGGCTAGGGCCAGCGGCTGCTCTAAGCAATCAAGCAACCGCTGCGCTGTTGCTAGAGGGGCCGAAGACCGCTGCCAGTCGGCAATGAGGTCACCGTAGTGGGCTTGAACATCAGGGCGATGGGCGATCGCAGCAACTAAAAGCGCCATGAGCCCTTCGGCAAAGGCCGCCGGGGCAGCAGTGATGCGCACCACGGCCTGGGGCATGATGTCGCCGGTAGCGGCGTTGGTGATGGTGCCTGCGATCGCAACTCGATAGGGTCGAGCAGCATCGGGCAAAGGCTGGTTGGCTGTCTGAGAGCCGGGCATAGCTATCTTCCAATAAAATTACAAGGTAAATCGGGCACTGCTGCACGAATCGGAGCGCGCCGGCCAGTCATAAAATCAGAACTGCTAAGCATTCGGCATTGCAAGGCACAACGGTTTTGCCTAGAAGTTTCGAGATTGCAGTCTGGTTAAGGTCTGGCAAGCCAGCTTGCAGCTAAGCCTGCCTGGAAAAACAAAGAGTTACAGAAGTAGCTTTAAAGCGCCTGGGCCTGATTGGCCCCCTAGGACCAGCGCATTTTTCAATGGCAAAGCAAATTTAATTGAGAGAGCAATTGCAAAGAATTTATTGTTAGCGTCAGCATATACTCGCGTGAAGCCAGAGGCTATTGCGAGCCCAAGCCCATGCTACTGCGATTTGTCGCAGCGTTGAAGTGCCGTTAAATTAAATTTGCATCAAGAACGTTTTGGGTTGTGTGATAGAAGGGCACCGAGGCAGGACAACAGACATGGGATAGTGGTTCAACGATGATTTAGATTTAGGCAGAATAGCCCACTGACGCTCACACTTATCTCATATCGGCACCAGTTCCAAGCGATAGCGATACAACGCCACAGGTTGATTCTGGGCCCTGAGAAACTCGGGATCCTGGGGCGACAAATACACCGCCGTCACCTGGTCAGCCCCCACGCGGGTGGCGAAACCCGACCCCGCAGAGCCGTCTGCTACTCGGCGATAGGCGGTGGTAGTTTCCACTTCATTGAAGTAAGGAATCGCAACGCCACCCCGAAACACCTGCTGAAACCGCTCCACGGTGATAAATTCAGCCTCCCCAAGCACTTCAACGGCTCGAGCCGTCACCGTGGACTCAAGCTGACGGTTGCCCTCCAGCAGCGTCACCTGGCGGTTGGGGTTGCCGGGGTCTACCTTGACCGCCTGCACCGCGGTCTCTCCCAGGTAGGCACGGGCCATGCTTAATCCATTAAAGGCGCGATCGGCCACGGTTTGCGGCGAACCGGCTACAGCGGGGATTAAACGCAGCGCGGCTCCCAGCGGGCCACGCTGCGCCCCTCGTGGTGCTGCTACAAACTGCACTGGACAGGTCACTGGTACACCCAGCTGAGCCCGATTACCCTCAAAACCAGGAGTCACCAAGTCAGGAGCCATGGGTGCTGCCAAATCGACTAGAGTGCTGGTAAGCTGCCACTTGCCCTGCAACCAATCGGGGTAAACCAAGTCACCTTGAGCCACAGGCAAGGCGGGCTTGGTGCCCCACTGGGGAAAAGCCGCTAGGCGCTCGACCAAACTTTGACCGCCCTTTAGAGCCGTCGCTCCCGCCGGAGCCTGACCGCTGCACAGTAGCCACACCGTCAGCAGCAGGGTGAGCCAGAACAGACGGCGGCGCAGAAGAGTGAGCAGCGATCGGGGCATAGATGAGCGACCAAGATGACAAGCTAGAACGACCTAAATTCAGACCTAGCATACCTTAGGTGAAGATCTGCTCTACGCCCCCGATTGGAATGGGCTAAGGGTTGGTTCACCGAACCTACAGACTGGATAGATTAGCTGATTTTTCTGGCCTACCTAAGCAGCGCAGATTGAGAACTGTTAAGGTTGCAAGAATCAGAACTGCCCTGGCTCAAACAACCGTTTACCAAGGCCGAGCTTCTGGCTATCCTAAAATATCTATCCTAGGGTAGAGGACACCTTCTTTTTGCTCCGACATTCGCTCCTGCGACCTGAAACGCTGGCAGTTATAACCCAAATCCCAATTATCGTCGCCGTTGAGGATTTCTTTTGGAAACGCCCCCCTCCAGTTCCCAGTTCTTCAGTTCTCAACTCCCCAACCTGCCGGCAGATATAACTGTCGCCGATCTACTGGAGCGCTACGCGGCGGGGGAACGAGACTTTCGCGGCATTCAACTAATTGGCGCTGACTTGAGTCGACAGAACCTCAGCGGGGCCAACTTTCGTCAGTCTAATCTGCAAAATACGACCTTTGCTGGGGCCACGTTGGTTGGGGCTAACTTCCGCGAGGCTAAGCTCACGGACGTCAATTTTAATCAGGCTACGCTGATTTTAGCCAACTTAATTGGGGCTGACATGGCCGATGCTCGCCTGGTGGGAGCCGACCTGAGTGAGGCAGGTATGCGAAGCGCTAACCTGGTGCGAGCTGACCTCAACCAGGCAGTTTTACGCGAAACCAACCTCAACGAAGCCGTGCTCGACCACGCTACGCTGCACAAGGCCGTGCTGAGCGAGGCTAGCCTCAGCCGGGGCAGAATGCTAGCGGCCGACATGGAAGGCGCTAACCTGGAGCACGCCAATATGACCAGTGCACTTATGAACCGAGCCGTCCTGCGAGGAGCCGTGTTAGTGGGTGCGGTGTTCACTGGAGCTACCCTCGAGGGGGCTGATTTTCAAGAGGCGGACATGAGTCGGGCTAAGTTGACGAGCACAAACCTGGTGAATGTCAATTTGTCCTATGCCAATTTGCGCGGGGCCAATCTGAGTTGGAGCTCGCTGCGGGGGGCCAATCTGCGGGGGGCAACCCTATATCGCACCCGCCTGAGCTGGTCAAATCTCAGCGGGGCTGACCTCACCGATGCGGTCATGATCAACGCCAAGCTCGACTACACCAACCTGCGGCGTACCGATGTGCACGGCACCATCATGCCCGACGGTTATACTATGGGCTCCCAGGAATAACGCTTTTTCGGCCAAGCCTGCTGGCTTCAGTTGGTTGGGTTAGGTGCCAAAGCATAGCCCGTCACTGGGAGGTAGCCGGTTTACTGTCGGGCTGGTTAGCCTGCATCGGTAGCTGTGGCCCCAAAAAGGGCCAATATACTGCTGTTAGGGAAGGGGGGGTATGGCGCAGATAGTCAACCATTTGGCGCTGTAGCGCCTGAAACTGGTCCTGGATTGCCAAAGCCTCGAGATGGAGTAGAGAGGGTAGGTAGCTGATCAACCCTTCTTGACGGTGCAGCCCGCTCTGCCGCAGTCGAGGCCATGCGGCTAGGCCCTCGGGCACGGTCTGACTTAGGCGCAGTGACATCGTAGTCGTTGAAAACGCATGGGCCACTGCGGGGTCTAAAGCTGGAGCGTAGGCTTCGGCCTCAGAAGTCTGCTGCATGATAAAGCTGAAGCTCACCCCTTGGAGAAAAATGCGCAGAGGGGCGGTGGTGACGTCGGGTAACTCAGCCATGAATGGAATGCGGCCCAAGTCGGCGTTGAGGTTGTTGGGATCGCCAACGCTCAAGTGTGACCCGCCCACCACGGTAACGAGATACTTATCGGCAGGTAGCTGCATGAAGGGGCGCAACTGTTGGCTGGCCATGGGCGTGACGGTATCGTGGGTGCCGGCCAGAACCAGGGTAGGCACCCGCACTCGGCTCAGTCCCGTTTCGCCAAACAGCACTCCGGTGAGGGGGTTGGCCACAATCAGCTGAGTGATCCGATCATCGCGCAGGTTAGCGTATTTAACGGGCAAGTCTTGGGCGGCGCACTGAAGCCAGTCGGCAGGGGAGACGTTGACTGGGTTAAGGGTCTGGCAGTAGGCCTCCAGCGATCGCAGATCCAGCGCCGCTCCAGCTAGGGCCAGCCCCGTATAGCCACCGAGGGAATGGCCAATGAAGGCTACCTCGTCCGTGTTGAGGCGATCGCGCAGGCTGTAGGAGTAGGTGTTGAGTCTTTCTAAGCGATCGAGCACGTAGCTGATATCGCGGGGCCGGTCAAGAAACTCGGTGGCCGGTAAAATGCGGCTCTGGGCAGCGGCCTCAGGCAGGTCATCGGGAGGCAACGACAGCAGGGCGGCAACATTGCTGCCGGGGTGCTCCACCGATACTACCGTAAGCCCATGGGAGGCCAGATGCTCGGCCAAGTAGGCAAAGAAGCGGCGATCGGCCCCAAACCCATGGGAGATCACCACTAGCGGGCCGTGGCTGTCTTTGCTCCAATAAATATCAAGGGGAATGCTGCGATCGCGGCTGTGATCGCGCAACACCAGCTCCCAGCGCTCAACCGCCGAGGAGCCTGTGGCAAAGGGATCGGTTTCCAGCAGCGGGGCAGGTTCGGCTGTTTCAGCCGCAGGGTCTTTGCGCAGCACTCGACCGAGCGCCTTACTCTCCATCTGCGCCAGCTGAAACTGAGAGGCCAGGGTGAGCAGGGTGCCCACGTCAATCTCTAAGGTGTCTTGGGGCATGGCCCGCAAAATACCCAGCAGGGTCAGGCCCGACTCTGCCTTACCCACCTGTTCGAGGGTAACTCGCAGGTCGTCGGCAGCTAGATTAGGCGCGATCGCCCGCAAAGTGTCGAGCAGCCGCGCTCCGCCGGGGGTCTGCAAAATCTCGTCTAAAATTACCTGGCTCACCTCGGGTTCTAGGGCGATTTCGCCCTGGAGTACCTCCTGAATGCTGGCGTTGAGCAGCGGCCGGTAAAGCCGCAGCGATCGGGGTACCTCACCTGTAGCAGCAAACGCCTGTAATTCATCAAGGCTCACCGTCTGAGACAGCCGCCCTAGACGCACCGTCACCGAATTTGCTGCCGCTGCCGGGGGGGCCACCGCCAACCCACCCACCAGCAGTCCGCTAGCTGCAACCGCGCCCCAGCCCCATCGTCTGAGGGGGGAGAAAAGACTCAAGCAAGACACTGTAGATCGCACGGCAAAAGGTTTAAGCGCAAGGGGGTTAGCCGACCAGGGTCGAGCAATGGTACAGAGTTAAGCTAGGAGTACAGTACCCAAATTTTCTCTAATCGTTAACTTAATCTAAACGACAGCTCCCCTGGCTGGCGGGAATCCATCATCAAGTTTTTTTGCGATCACTCAGTCGGTCAGCCCAACGCCCTTGTCGACTCAGGGGCTAAACCAACTGAGAAACTCAGTTCACCACCCTCACCCGACTAGTTGCTCAATGGCCCACATCGTTATTGGTGTCATGGGACCGGGAAGCTCGGCGACCCCGGCCCAGGTAAAGGCAGCCTACGCCCTTGGCCATGCCATCGCTTCTGCTGGCTGGGTAGTGCTTACTGGGGGCCGTCAGGTGGGTGTCATGGAGGCTGCCTGCCAAGGAGCCAAGGCAGCAGGCGGACTCACGGTGGGTATTTTGCCCTCCGCAAATGGGGCCGATTGCTCCGCTGCCGTAGACATTCCCATCCTGACAGGCTTAGGGGATGCCCGCAATGTCGTCAACGTGCTGTCGAGCCAGGTAGTCGTGGCCTGCGGGCTCGGTCCCGGCACCGCCGCTGAAATTGCCCTCGCCCTCAAAGCTCAGCGGCCCGTCATTTTGATGGAAATGCCCCCCAGCGCGATCGCCCTGTGGCAGAGTTTAGCGACCGGGCCGTTGGCGATCGCCGACACCGTTGCTGCCGCCATAGAGCAAATCCAGCAGTGGCTAGCACCCTGATCTCGTCTGAGATTGACTGACGCGCCCAAGATTTTCGACAAACCCGGTTACAGGCAACCAACGGTAGGTGTTACAGGCCACATTGGGGGTGTGATCACAGCCAGGAGACAAGAATTTATCTAATGTAAGGTAAGAGCTATGCCCTCCACCCGCTGGTGCCATGACCGACAACCAACCGTCCCCCAAGGAAAACTTTCTCTTCCCCCGCAGTAAATATTGGGGTGAATTTACGCCTCAGCAGCTAGCCTTTAATGCTAATTTGCAAGAATTTGCTCAGCGGGTTTCCTTAGTCTGCAACCTTGAAACCGGCGGCAAAATGTCGGCTGACGAAGCCTACGATGAAATCAAGCGCTTGTGGAAAGACCTAAAGACCTCCAAGGCCAATTTGCTAGATGCCAAAGCCTCCCCTCCGCCAGAGCTACCCCCCGAAGCCTAGCAATTCGACGGCGAGCCTAGGGGAGAATGGATTTTTCTGAGGACGTTAGCGGACATCTAAGCCTTCATCCTTGGTTCTAATAACGGTGAGCTAGGGCAAGTCCAAAGGTGCCGCTACAACGGGTCGGATTCCCTCGGTTGAGATGTGCAGGACTATTAACTCGCTCAGTTTTTTTGCTCTAGATGACCATTGGCTAGCTCTAAAACGCCGAGGAGGCCAACCAAAAGCTGACCAAGAATCCGGCAATGGTTGAGAATGTCACCGAGCCACCACCCATTTCGTAGGCTTCGGGCATCATGGTGCTGGCGACCATGGCGAGAATGGCCCCTCCGGCGGTGGCTTTGGCCATGGCCAGCATCCATTCAGACGCCACCGGCACCAGCTGACTGCCGACCATAGCTACTAATCCGCTGAGCAGCACCGCACCGCCCCACAGCGCCAAAATTCGCTGGGCCGAGGTGCCCGCCTGGCGCATGCCAATGGAGCTCGACATCGCCTCAGGAATGTTGGAGATAAACACCGCCATCAAAAATGACGCTCCCGTATGGCCTGTGCCCACGTGAAAGCCGATCACCAAAGCCTCGGGAATATTGTCGATCATGGTGCCCACCAAAATGGCCAGGGGGGCCGAGCTTTGGGCCAGCTCCTTAAACTGCTGCTCTGAGATGGGGATATCGACCTCAACGCTATCGAGCACCTGCCGCCGCCAGTGGTCATCATCCACCGGAACAAGCTTGGCGGTGGACTGGGTGGTTTCGCGCAGCCGCCGGGCCAGAATGCGGCTCAGCCCGCTGGAGAGCTGAGGGGCGTAGGTGAGCATGGCGTCGAAATCGGCCTTGTCGAGTTCGTAGAGCTCCATAGAGGTCTTAGCGACAACTGTGGCCGATCGCTCTTCTCCAGTCAGCAGCGCCATCTCGCCAAAGATTTCCCCAGAGCCCAGAGCGGCCAACCGCTGGGGGCCTTTGTAGATCTCAGCATCCCCCTCCACGATGAGGAACATGGAGTCGCCAGGAGCACCCTCCTGGCATAGCACCATCCCCGCCTCGACCTGGAGCGGCTTGAGCAGGGGAATAATTGCCTGCATTTCGTCAGGGGAAAGACTGTGAAGCACTTCGATGTGGCCAATGCGATCGAGCACCTCAGAGGCTTCATCCTGGCGGTGGTGGTAGAGAAACCGCCGCGACGACGACGGGTGGCGAATAAAGCCCCCCTGGTTGTCGATGTAGCCCACAATGACGGAAAACAGGGTGCCGCCCAGGGCAAAACCTGCCACCAGCGGCAAAAATCCGCTGCTCTGGTAGGCGGGCAGGGTAATGTCGAAGGCGATTGCAGAGAGCAGCGTGCCGCTGCCAAAGGCCATAATGGCCGCTGTGATCGATCGCGCCGGTCGCCAGGCAATCCCTAAAATGGCCCCTACTAGCAAGCTAGAGGCAGCCAACAACCCTTGAACTAGCGCAGCAATGGGAACGCTCATTGACGAAATGACGGGGCATTATGACCAGGTTACTGCACAATGCTCCGCTTCCTGGCAAACTAGAGCCTAGGATTTTAACCGGTCTATGGTCTGTCTGCTATGAACCAACCGACCCAGCGCCGTCGCTCCGGCTTCAATCGTCAACCGCGTCAGCGTCAGACGAGACGGCCCTCCAACCGCCGCCCCTTTTTTGGATTGTGGCTGCTGTGCGGCCTGCTCTACGCCGTCGCTGGCCTAATTTTGACCTCCCTGGCCAACCCCTGGATCTGGCTGGTGGCTGCCGGGGGCACCGTAGTGCAGGGGACAACCTTAGCTGGTCCCGAAGCGCTAAAGCGATTTCGGTGGCTGACAGCCAATCTGTTGGTGCTGGGCAGCATCGTGGGGGGTACAGCCCTAGCGGTGGCGCTCTCGATCGCCCTCAACCACCTGGGCACCGACAACCTCGATGAACTCACCCTCGGCAGAGCATTTTTGGAAATAGTGCTCTACAGTCTGCTGGCGGTACTGCTAGCAGTACTGTGCAGCCTAACGACGGCGGCCCTGGGCGATCGCCTGCTGCGGCGCAATAAAGGCAGCAGAACCAGCCTGATTTTGCTGCTGACCTGTCTGCTGGGGCTGGGGTTGGGGGGCGCAATCGGGCTGCTAATTACCAGGCTGCCCGTCGCTTAGGCAATGGCGTAGCGAAAACTGAGGGTGGCCCAGCGATCGTGGTGCAGGGCGTAGTAGTCAGCGGCAGGCTTTCTCTCCTCGTCAGAGCTGGTGCTGAGGTCTTGTAGCAGCGCTTGGGCCAGCCGCAGGGGCTGGGGCACCGGGCGAAAACCTGTAGCCAGCGATGGGGGATCGTCTCCCAGCACGGCTAGGCACTGATCCAGAGGCTGGGTGCTGAGAATGACGTAAGCTTCTACCCAGGTGGCCACCCCCGGCATGGCCCAGCCAGCCCCATCGGCGGGAATAGAAATGAGCTGCCCCGGTGATAGGGGAAGGGCAACGGGCGGAACTTCGGCCCCATCAGCGGCGATCGCATCAGGCAATGTGACCAAGGCGTTGCATTCTCCCCGGCTGTCAAAGCTAATCCACAGCAGGTGGAGGATTTGGGTCGAGGTGTTGGCTAAGCGGTAGCCGATACGGCCATCGCGGGGCAGCATAATCGGGTCATCGGTCGCCGACCTTTGGGCCTGTCGAATGGCTAGGGGCCAGGTGACGGCAGGGCTGCGCTCGGTAAGCTGCACCAGCAGCGGCATGGGCTTGGGCTGCACCGCCTCTAGCAGCGCCGCCGCCCCCACCTGGGAGGCCCCATGGTTTTCGGTCAATCGCACTAGCTTAAGAGCCAGCAGGGTTTGCAGGTAAGGAGTAAGCCGGTTGACCGTTGTTTTCACCGCCTCTTCTTTGGCCAGCATGGTGCCAGGCAGCAGGGTGCGGTTGGGGGCAAACAGCCCATAGCTGCTCTCCGCAGAGCGTTCTCCCCCCTGGGAGGCTCCCCGAGCATCGCTATCCAACTTAGGCGAGGCCTCGCCAGCATTGGGTAGGGCAGCGGTGAGGGTGGGGGCTGGGCCAGTAGGCAGTCGGCCAAATAGGCAATCAGCGGCCTTTTCACCAGCGGTCACCGAGGTCACCAGGGGAATGCTCGACAGGGCGCTAGTAGCATCTACCCGCTCCACCCGCTTGAGCTGGCTGTCGAGGGCCACAATTAAATCAATGGTTTGGGGCAGCCGCCGCACCTGCTCGAACAGGGGCTGATGGGCGATCGCCGGTGGAGAAACCTCGCTCTCCAGAGGCCGGACCACGGCTTTTAAGCCCGTGCGCGACTCCAGCCGTAGGAGCACAGCTGCCCCATCGGCTTCGGCCATCAGGCGAGAACCGGGCTGTAGGTAACGCAGCACCTGGGGCGGCACACCTCCTAGCCACGCGGTCAAAGGCCGCTCATCGCTGCGCGGCAAAAGCACTCCTGCCGCTGGCGGCAGCTGGGGCGTTAGGCCGTAGGTCGTTGGGCCAGTGTAAGGCGGTAGGCGATCGCTTAGACCGGGCTGCTGGTCAGCCCCTACCCAACGCTGGAGTCGCGAACCAGCGCGCTGTATCAAGACCTTAGCCGTGGAGTCAGGTTCTGTTTCCCAAAGGCTCTGGGTGAGGGCGTAGGTGAAGACCCCAGCGCTAAACCCGTCCCAGTAGCTTTCTAGCACCAGTCGCCCTAGGTCAGCCGCTCGCAGCACTAGCCCTGGCCAGGGAGCGTCTAGCGGCAGGGAAGATATTTCCGTGGGCGACGACACCATACCCGTAGGCACCGTCGGCCGGGATCTAACTCGGGAATTTCCCCAGCGCAGGTAGCCCGCATCCTGACTGCCGGCATCGATGACAGTAGTCAGGTTGGCAGTGGCCAGGGACTTGAGCTGAGCAACGATTTCGGCCTCAAGTAGATCGCCCAAAACAGGATTGGCTTCGCTGGGTAGGCGGCTATCCACTGTTACCCAGGCGGCCTGTAGCGCGTTCGAGGGTTCGGCCCCAACCACTCGCACCTGACTGCCGTAGCCGCTAAAGTGCAGCAGCACAACATCGTCGGCCTGGGCCTGCCGCACTAAATGTTCGTCAATGGCAGTCAGAATGTTGGCGCGGGTGGCCTCCTCGTTGATTACCGTGACCACATCCGCTGACTGAAAGCCAAAGCGATGCACCAGCAGCTGCCGCTGTAGTTCGACATCGGTGACGCAGCCCCTAAGAGCAATATCTTGGGCTACTCCAGGGTCGAGGGCGCGATCGGGGTAGGCATTGATGCCAATCAACAGGGCCAGCCGACGACGGGCGGGCTTGGCCAGGGCCTCTTGGTAGCGGCTATAGGTTGTTAGCCAAGCCGTACCGCCTACTCCCAGCGCTCCTAGGGCCAAGCTTGCCTGCTGCAAAAACGCCCGTCGTTTCAGTGTCACCGAGTTGATTGCATCCTACTAGCTGACGGCTTCGGGAACCCGCATGGCCTTAGCCAGCTCCGCCGCCACCTCGGGCCGAGAAAACTCAGGGGGGGGCAGCTCGCCGCGGCGCAGCATCTCCCGTACCTTGGTACCCGACAGGTGAATCCGCTCGTCCTTGGTGCTGGGGCTAGTTTTAGAGGTGGCCATGCCCCCGGTGCGGGTGCAGTAGAAGGCGTGCTCAAACTTCATGGGCACGATGCCCAGCTCCGTCGGCTCAAACTCGTCGAAGATGTATTGAGCGTCGTAGGTGCCGTAGTAATCGCCCACTCCAGCGTGGTCGCGGCCCACAATGAAGTGGGTGCAGCCATAGTTCTTGCGGATCAGCGCGTGGAAAATCGCTTCCCTAGGGCCAGCGTAGCGCATTGCGGAGGGATTGATCGCAAGAATCACGCGGTCTTGGGGGAAGTAGTGTTCCACCATAATCTCGTAGCAGCGCATGCGCACATCGGCGGGAATATCGTCGGATTTGGTGGCCCCCACCAGCGGGTGCAAAAATAGCCCGTCAACGGTTTCTAGAGCGCACTTTTGAATGTACTCGTGGGCCCGGTGAATGGGGTTGCGGGTCTGAAAGCCGACGACGGTTTTCCAGTTGCGATCGCGAAACAACGCCCGCGAGGTAGCTGGGTCAATCTGGTAGGTGGGGAAGAGGGGATGGGGATCGCGCTGGAGCAACCACACCGGGCCAGCCAAGTTTACCGCCCCTTGGTCGTAGACCACCTTGACGCCAGGGTGCTTCTCGTCGTCGGTGCGGTAGACGTTGATAGCCTCGTGGGCCTTGTCGTAGGTGTATTTTTCTTCCAGTTCCAGCACGCCGACAAAGCGACCAGTTGGGTCATCCAGGCGCACTAGACTGCCCTCTTGCAGGGGGGCGGCGGTGGCTTCATCCACCGACAGGGTAACCGGAATTGCCCAGGGTAGGCCGTTGGCGAGGCGCATGTCGGTGACCACGGTGTCGTAGTCGGCTTTCTTCATGAATCCGTTGAGAGGGCTAAAACCGCCAATGGCAATCATTACCAGGTCAGAGAAGGCCCGCTCGTCCAATCTCACCCGAGGCAGGGTATCGGCTTTGTCTGAGAACTGAGTTCTTTGGTCGGGCGTCGCTAGGCGATCGACCAGAGTGCCGCCGTGGGGGGCAATACCGTTTTTTTCTAGAGTCATGGAGATACCGCTGCCTTCTGCTGATGATGAAACACGAAAGATTTGAAGCCAAGCCATGGCCTAGCTGACCAAAGCAACTCCGGTTTTCCGCTAGGGAAACGGGGTTAACTGTCTTGTTCTATGAAATTACATCTTGGTACCAATGTCACCCAGGCGCTGAGCTGTCTCTGGGGATGGCCAACTCTAGCCCGCCACCACATTAATCGCGATTGATCTGCTTCCAGAGGGGGTGAGATGGTCCCTGGGCTGCAATGCGATCGCACAATTTTTCGAGTCGTCGCTGCTCGTCTTTGGTCATGCCCCACAAAATGTAGCGGCTCTCAGCCACCAATAGGGCAACGGTCAGGCCCACGCAGAGCCCCAACCCCAGGGCGGCAGGACGGTTGTAGGCCAAACCCAGCCGTACCGTTGACCAAGTGAAGTACTGGCGCAGTTGGGCAATCTCAGGGCGCAGGCTCCACAGGCTAAGGGGCGCTACCGTCAGCCACAGCAGTCCGCTAGTCGCCCACCAGCGGCGTAGCATGACGGCACGCAGGCGCTCTAGAGGCGCAGGATAGCTAGGGGTACCCATGGCTAAAATTCCGTCAGCTTTGGGTTTCGGGCTGAGCTTCTGCCAAGTCAGGGTCATCGCTGTAGGCTTGGCCCGTGCGTTCTCGCCACAGGGCTAGCAGCGAACTGGCCACAAAGATGCTGGAGTAGGCCCCGGCGACAAAACCCACAATCAAGGCCAGAGCAAAATATTTTAGGGTGGGGCCACCAAAGATGACGATCGCCACCAGCGGCAGCGTTGTTGTCAGTGAGGTATTGATCGAGCGGGCTAGGGTTTGGTTGACGGCGCTGTCGACAATGTCGTTGATGTGGCTGCCGGGGCTGAGCTTCATGTTCTCACGGACGCGATCGTAAATCACCACCGTGTCGTTGACCGAAAAGCCCACAATGGTGAGCAGCGACACGATGAACAGACTGTCGACCTCAACGCCGAGCACCAGCCCCAAGATGGCAAACACGCCAGCGGTAATAATCACATCGTGAGCTAGAGCCAAAATCGCCAGCAGCGCATAGTCGAGCTTAAAGCGCAGGCTCATGTAGGCGACAATTCCGGCAAAGGAAACCAGCAGAGCGAGCAGGCCTGCCACCAACAGCTGTTTCCCCACCACCGGCCCGACGGTATCAATTTGGGTAGAACCAGGGTCAAAGGGGCCGATGGCCTCGTCGAGTGCGCTTTGCAGAGGCGCACGCTCATCTACAGTCAGGGTGCGGGTGCGAATCGAGAGCACCTGCTGGTCTTCCCCTAAAAGCTGAAGGCTGCTGGAGTCGAGCCCCTGATCTCCCAATACCTGTCTAACGTCTGCTAGCTCTAGCGGTTCGGTACAGCTATCGGTAGTCACGCAGGCCCGGGTCAGCTGTAGCCGGGTGCCGCCAGCAAAATCAAGGCCCGGCTTGAGGGGCGCCCCCAGTTGCTGCCACGAGATCGCCATGGCCACGAGGCTGACCAGCACCAGCCCTATCGAAATTCCCCACCACAGACCGCGCTGCTTAATAATGTTGAGCTTCATGGGGCACTCCTAGGGGCGAACGGTGTCGGGGCGAGCAGTGGTTAAGCCGGGGCAAAACAGGCTGGGGCGCCGAAACTGCGGCAGGCTAATAGCTAAGAACATCAGGGTACGGGTGCAGGTCAAAGCAGTAAACATGCTGATAATGACACCAATGGCCAGGGTTAGGGCAAACCCCTTAACTAGCCCGGCGCCAAAGTAAAACAACGCCAAACAGGAGATCAGGGTTGTGACGTTGCCATCTAAGATGCTTGAAAAGGCTCGGTAGAAGCCCGATTCAACCGAGCGGTAGAGGGTTTTACCCGCCTGTAGCTCTTCACGGGTGCGCTCAAAAATCAGCACGTTGGCATCTACTGCCATGCCGATGCTGAGAATAAACCCGGCAATACCCGGCAGGGTAAGGGTCACCCCCAGCAGGTTAAAGGCCGCCCAGGTGAGCAGGGCGTAGATGATCAGGGCGATATCGGCTAGGACACCGGGCAGGCGGTAGTAAATCGCCATGAACACCAGCACCAATCCCAAGCCAGCGATGCCGGCGTAGAGGCTGCGCTGAATACTATCGCGGCCCAGGGTAGGCCCTACGGTGCGATTCTCAACCACCTCTACAGGTAGGGGCAGGGCACCACCGCGTAGCTGAATCTCTAGGTCGCGGGCCGACTCGGCAGTAAAGTTGCCAGAGATAACGGCGCTGCCCCCGGTGATGCCGGTCTCAGCGTACTGCACATTCACTGTTGGCGCACTGAGCAGGCGGTTGTCGAGAAAGATGCCGATGGTGCGGCCGGTACCGGCGATCGCCTTACTAATCTCAGCAAATTCGTTGCCGCCCTCACTGTTGAACTGAATCACCACCTCCCAGAGGGTGCCGCTGGTGGGCCGGGCGATCGCATCGGTCAGCTTGTCTCCACCCAGGGTGCTGGGCTCAAACAGAGCCGCCACGGCCTTTTCGCTGGCGGTGATATCGGCCTGGAGCTTGTCGATACGAGCCTGGGTATCGCTGTTCATTTCCCCGTTCGACGGCAGGGTGGCCTGGAGTGCCGCTAGCTCGCCCAGGTGACCTTGCAGCACCTGATTCTCGATCTGGAGCTGCTGGTCGGTGCCGGGCCGCTGGGCGCGAAACTCTAGCTGTGCTGTGCCCCCCAACACCCGCTCTGCCTGCTGAGGATCGCTGACGCCGGGCAGCTGCACCAGCAGCTGGTTGTTGCCCAGCTGCTGCACCACCGCTTCCGAAACGCCCAGGCCGTTAACTCGGCCTTCGACCACGGTTTGCACCGCCTCCAGCTCCCGCTCAGTGATAGTGGGAATGGCGGCGGTGGGCTGTACCTGGATGGTGAGCTGAGAACCCCCCCGCAGGTCTAACCCCAGACGGGTGGGTATCTGGGTTATCACCACCACGGAGGCGATGGTGATAACCAAAATAACCCCTAGCCAAGCTCGATATTTTGCCATTGCGATTTGCTGCGGTGTGGGTGCGGATAGTGATCCCTTGGAATGGGCAACGCCTTGGGGATCGCGGCGATGGGGAGGACTGTTCCTAAATAAATATTAGGCGGAGGTAGGCGATGCCCACCCTGCAGCGGCTCCCTAGACCTTAAGGGCGACCATATTTTCGACGGCAGCCTCGATTTGTTTGGGCTGCACGATGGTCAGTGTCTCTAGCTTACCGTTGTAAGGGGTGGGGATGTCTTGGGACGACAGGCGCACCACCGGGGCATCGAGTTCGTCAAAGTAGCGATCATTAATAGAGGCAATGATTTCAGCACCAATACCACCGGTTTTCATGCACTCTTCCACAATAATGACCCGGTGGGTCTTCTTGATTGAGGCCCCAATGGTGTCGAAATCTAACGGCTTGAGGGAAATCAGGTCAATCACCTCGGGGTCAATGCCTTTCTTCTCTAGGCCCTTGACCGCCTGGGTAACGTGGTGGCGCATGCGGGAGTAGGTGAGGATAGTGACATCCTTGCCAGGGCGCACAATTTCGGCCTTGTCTAGGGGCACCACGTATTCGTGGTTGGGCAGCTCTTCTTTGAGGTTGTAGAGCAGCACGTGCTCAAAAAACAGCACCGGGTTGTCGTCGCGAATGGCGGCCTTAAGCAGCCCCTTGGCGTTGTAGGGAGTGGAGCAGGCGACAATTTTCAGCCCCGGCACCGCCTGAAAGTAAGCTTCGAGCCTCTGGGAGTGCTCGGCCCCCAGCTGCCGCCCCACGCCGCCAGGCCCACGAATCACCATAGGAATTTTATAGTTACCGCCTGAGGTGTAGCGCAGCATGCCGGCGTTGTTGGCGATCTGGTTGAAGGCCAGCAGCAAGAAGCCCATGTTCATGCCCTCGATAATCGGGCGCAGGCCGGTCATGGCAGCACCGACGGCCATGCCAGTGAAGCTGTTTTCGGCGATCGGGGTGTCGAGTACGCGCAGCTCGCCATACTTGTTGTAAAGGTCTTTGGTGACCTTATAGGAACCGCCGTAGACGCCGACATCTTCGCCCAGAACAAAGACGGTATCGTCGCGGCCCATCTCTTCGTCGATGGCCTCGCGCAGGGCGTTAAATAGGAGGGTTTCTGCCATTGCTTTGGTCTAAATAGGGTAGGGGGTTGAGTGGGTGGATGGGTGGGCGGGTAGGGTGCATTCGCGGTCAACTCCCCTGGGGGATTCTCAAGCCAATGTCGTACCGCAATGCACCGTTTTTAGAGGCCGTAGAGTGGGCACTGCCCACCGCTAGATATGCTGAGTTTCAAGCGCTTATGCCGGTTTCAGGGTGCTCACTCGTCGGCGAAGATATATTTATAGAGGTCATCGGGGCTGGGCTCGGGGCTCTCTTCGGCGAAGGTGAGGGCGTCGTCGATGCGGGTCTGGATGCGATCGCGCACTTCCTTCAGCGTCCCCTCGTCGGCCAGATTCTGCTCTAGCAGGTAGCCCTCAAACCGCTTGATGGGATCGCGGGCCAGCCAGGCTTCTTTTTCGGCCTTCGATCGCAGCTCGTCGGGGTCAGCCAGCGAGTGGCCCCTAAAGCGGTAGGTGAGAGCCTCGATCAGGGTGGGACCTTCGCCCGCGCGGGCGCGGGCAACCGCCTGCTGAGCAACCTCGCGCACGGCCATCACATCCATGCCATCAACTTCAACGCCGGGCATGCCGAATACTGCGGCTTTTTTATAGATCTCGGGCTGGGAAGTGGCGCGCTCGTGGGCCATGCCGATTGCCCACTTGTTGTTTTCCACCACAAATAAAATCGGCAGCTTCCAGAGAGCGGCCATGTTCAGGCACTCAAAGAACTGGCCGTTGTTGCTGGTGCCATCGCCAAAGAAGCAGGCGGTGACTTGGTCGGCGTTGGAGTCACCTAGAGCGTCGCGGCGGTAGCGCGACTGAAACGCTGCCCCCAAAGCTACGGGAATGCCTTCGCCAATAAAGGCAAAGCCCCCCAGCATGTTGTGCTCGCTCGAGAACAGGTGCATCGAGCCGCCTCGCCCCTTGCTACAACCCGTTTCTTTGCCAAACAGCTCGGCCATGACATTCTTGGCGGGCACCCCAGCGCTGAGGGCGTGGACGTGATCGCGATAGGTGCTGCACACGTAGTCGTCAGACCGCAGCGATTTGATCACCCCGCTAGAGACCGCTTCCTGGCCGTTGTAGAGGTGCACGAAGCCGAACATCTTGCCCCGGTAATACATCTCGGCGCACTTGTCCTCAAAAAAGCGCCCCAGGATCATGTCTTCGTAAAGTCTCAGCCCCTCTTCGGGGGCGATCTGAGCTGCTGGAGCGTGGAATTGGGGTAACGTCCGTTCTTGAACCATGGGTTTGCTGGGTCCTACGCCGCGATGTCCAACATTTGACTATACCGAAAAGTATCCCCCCTTGGGCAGAGAGCTGGCTGGGATATGCCTTTCATCATACCGACCGGGCTGCAGGGCTATGGTGCTCGACTTGGCCATCAAGCCAAGATCATGCTGACCGTTGTGCCCACTAATTGGTCTCTGCTGCTCACTGTGAAACCGTCTGGAGTTGGGAATAGGATCTTTATTCAACCTTTAACGTGCTTACCGACTAGGTGAATGGTCTTTACCTGTAACTGAACCGGGCGCTAACCCTGCGATCGCGCTAAAGCATCTCGCTGACCATAGATTGAGCTTAGACACTAATGGAGCAGCCAGAGATCGTCGGCTGACTAGTCAAGGGTCGCGATCGCTCTGGCAGCGGCGGCAAAGATGTGTTATAAACTTCACTTTTGTCCTGATTTTGGGGCAAACGCGATAGGGTGTAGCTATTTCCTAGAATGCCGTTGGGTCACAGAGTGGCACGGTCTAGGAAAAGTGACGGTTGAAACTAGGTCTTAGGGCCATGGATGCGTAGCAAAGACTTGGGGGCAAAGATGGATCCTGAGGGTGCGGTGCGCGTTAAAAGTTCGGCGGTTTAGACAGTCCGCAATAAATCTTTTCGGATACTATTTCGAGTGAATTCGCCGTTGGGGACGTGAGCTGTGCAAATTCCGTTAGATTACTACCGAATTCTGGGGTTGCCTATCCAGGCAACCGCCGACCAGCTGAAACAAGCCCATCGCGATCGCGGCTTGCAGCTGCCCCGGCGCGAATTCTCTACCGCCGCCATTGAGGCCCGCAAGCAGCTCATCGACGAAGCCTACATAGTTCTGTCTGACCGCGATCGCCGCCGTAACTACGACAGCAAGTTTCTCGCCAGCGCCTACACCGTCGATATGGCCCCCGAGCCACTGCCCGAGGGTGTGCCGGGTCTAGAGGTAAGTGCCGACGCGGGAGAAGCGGCGCTCAGGTCGCTCGCCACCGAGCCCGGCGGCAGCGAAGCCCAAAGCTCCAAAATTGAGATCGAGAGCGATCAGCTGGTTGGGGCTCTACTGCTGTTGCTAGAGCTAGGGGAATACGAGCAGGTGCTTCAGCTGGGTCAGCCCCAGCTAGTCAACCCCTACGCCAGCGGCGGTTTAGCTACCCCCGAGCCCGCCCAGGATGACGTGGTGCTCACCCTGGCTCTAGCCTGCCTTGAGCTAGGCCGCGAGCAGTGGCAGCAGCGTCAGTACGAAATTGCCGCTGAGTCACTGCAGACAGGCCATGAGCTGCTGGCTCGAGGCAACCACTTTCCCGCCATTCGGGCTGAGATTCAAGCCGAACTGTACAAGCTGCGGCCCTACCGGGTGCTAGAGCTGCTGGCCCGCCCTCTCGACCAAACCCGCGAGCGCCGTCAAGGGCTCAAGCTGCTCAAGACGATGCTCGAAGACCGGGGCGGCATCGAGGGAACTGAGGACGACCTCTCGGGCCTAGCGATTGACGACTTTTTGCGCTTTATTCAGCAGCTGCGTGACTATCTCACCGCCAGTGAGCAGCAGGAGCTGTTTGAGCACGAGGCCCGCCGCCCGTCACCTGTGGCCACCTACCTGACCGTCTATGCCCTGTTGGCTCGGGGCTTTGCCCGCCACCAGCCTGCCCTGGTGCGCCGCGCCAAGCAGCTGCTGCTGCGCCTAGGGGCGCAGCAAGACGTCCACCTAGAGCAGGCGGTGTGCGCCCTGCTGCTGGGCCAGACCGAGGAGGCCAACCGCGCCCTGGAGATGAGCCAGGAGTATGAGCCCCTGGCCTACATTCGGGAGCACTCGCGCCAGTCGCCTGACCTGTTGCCAGGGCTGTGCCTCTATGCCGAGCGCTGGCTCAAGGATGAGCTGTTCCCGCACTTTCGCGACTTCAAAGACCAGGAGGCCACCCTCAAGGACTACTTTGCCGATGCCCAGGTGCAGGCCTACCTGGAGACTATGCCTACGGGTTCGGGTGCAGAGCTGCGATCGGAACCGCGCCAGTCAGCCGCTTCCCAGGGGGTGTTTGAGCAGTCCTCCATAGCCACCGCCCCGGGGACGGGCCAATTTCCAACGGCTCAGTTTCCAACAATTGAAGGGTCGTTGCCCATTGGGGCCCCCACCATGCCCAACCCCGCCGCCACCGTCCGGCGCCGTCCGCCTGAGCCGCCCCCCGGCAGCAGTCGCCGTCCACCTGAGTCAGCCTCCGTCAGCAACAGCAATGGTGCTTATCCTAGACCGGCTGCCCGCAACGGCAATGGTCGCCCGAGCCAGCCCGAGCCCCGGCTTAGATTGGCAGAGGAAAACATTCCTGATCCCGAGTTTCGCAGCGGCTATGCCGACGATGACGACCTCTCAGTGGCCGAGCGGGTCGCTCAGCTGTCACCTGAGGGCAAAATGACCACACCGGGGAGCGAGGCACCGACTAAGTCAGCACCTGAGCGACGACCCACGCCAGAGCCAATCGCCCTAGATGGGGATCAAACTCTGCCGCCCGCCATTGCTCCTGGGCGGCGCAGTCGCGGGGCACCCCACTGGGGTCGGTTGGCCCTGGTTGCAGCAGCGGGTATTTTGGGGGTCGGAATTTTGGGTTTTGGCACCATGCGGGCATTGGGCTGGGTTACTGGCATCTTTAGCGGTCCTAGAATTTCGGGCAAACCCCTGGACATTCGCGTTGACCAACCCGCCTTCGAGATTCCAGAAGCGCCGCCAGCCCCTAGCGAGATTGGCGTCAACGATATGGCCGGTAGAGTGATCAACGAGTGGCTAGAGATTAAGCGGGGGGCATTGGGCGAAAGCTACCAGGGCGATCGCCTCGATGATATTCTGCTCGAGCCCGTGCTTACCCAGTGGACTCGCCGAGCCGATGCCGCCGCCGCCGAAAGCTGGTATTGGGAATACGAGCACAAGGTGGAGATTGAATCGGTCACCCCCGATGACCCAACCGCTGACAGTTTGCAGGCGATCGCTGTAGTTTCTGAACAGGCGAAGCTGTTTGAGTTTGGCGTTGAAAACGCTGACGCCGCCTACAATGACACCCTGAGAATGCAGTATGACCTGGTGCGCCAGGATGGCAAGTGGTACATAAAGGGCATGAATAAGTTAGCCGATGTGAATTAGTAGGTAATAGCTGGGCTTTCTGTTCAGAGACCGGTTATTGCCCTGACCGCCGCATGAGTTACCATAAACGCCCCTTTCAAAGGCTGTGGTTCGGCAATTTCTCCGGACGGGCAGAGCCTAACTGTGTTTTGATAGAATGCTGTTCGTATTAACTCCAGAGCTGAATGCCAGTAGATAGCCCGCCCGCTCCCCAGCCGCCCCTAGTGCTCGACACCCTTGCTAACCCAGGGCTGCCCAACGACGAATGTCCTCGTCGGGCACGCATTCAGCTTGACCTGCTGCTGCTGGCCATTGAAGCCCTCGATCTGGGGGGCAGTGAAGCTATGTTGGGCACCGCTCGTGACCTCGGCCTAGAGGGCTTGGTCAAAGGCCGGGTGCACCTGTGGTTGCTGCGAGGCACGAATCCCATGCGCCGCTACAGCCAGCGGCAGCCTTTAAACATTGAAGAGGCTAAAGCCCTGGTCATTATTATTTGCACCCTAGCGCGGCGATTGACGGTGGTGGTGCGCCAGCTGCTAGTGGGCTATCAGCAACTAACCGACAAACAGCTCTCCCCCGAGCACCACTTTCGCTTGGCCGACTATCTGAGCCGCTTTCGCAGCCATTTCCGCGCCCGCATGAACCCACGCCGAGCTGGGGTGATTGCCTACAGCAGCGACGAAAAGCTCGATGAGCTGGCCCTTGAGCTTTTGCAAGAACTGCTGCTGTGCGCTGGGGTGCTCGGTCCCCAACGCCTCTGGAATAGCCTGTTTGACGGAGAAGTATCATGACCGTTCAACGGCAATATACCCTACCCCACTGCAACCTGGTCTTAGAAGGGCTTAGCGCTGACGCCAACGACCCCCTGTCACCCCTGGCGGTGTTGATGAATGCCGAGTGCCACCTACCCGGTGCCACCGATGCCACCCTGGCCGGGGGGCGAGAATTTTTAGACAGTTTAGTGACCGCCGTAAGCCGCTACGGGCAGCAGTTGCTCAGCGGCGTGCCCTACCCTAGGACGACAGGGTCAGCGCCACCCATAGTGGAGATCAAACCAGGTGATCTCCCCTACCACCACCACCTAATTGTGCAGCAGCAGCCCCTGGGCGGGCCTGTTAGCGACGTCAACGCGCTGCCGCCGCTGGATATCCAGCTCACTACGGTGCAGTTCTATGACCTGATGGAAGCGGTCGACCAGCTACTGGCCGACACTCAAACGCTGCCCGACATGAAGGCACAGTTTCAGGCGGTATCGCGGCGACTGGTGCGACCCACCGAACCCATAACGAAGCGGGCGGCCCCCGCAGCCCTAGGAGCGGCGGCCTTGGCTGCCGCCGGACTGGCCCTATTCTTTGTACCCCCGCCCGAATTTGAGCCCACTCGTCCAGAGTCCGAGGCTTCAGCCCCGGCAGCAGCCAGCGCGGTGCCTGGAGGCCCCCCCAGAGCCGACGATGAAACTAGCGAAGCAGTGCCTGCTGACGGCGATGGCTTAGACCGTCTAGAGAGTGCCCCAGCGATTACCGACGCGGCCACTGTTGCTCTGTTGCAGTCTGACGTGACCCAGCGGTTGCAGGAGGCCTGGGCCGATGCGCCACGACCCAGCGGCGACCTAACCTATCGCATGGCGGTTTCTGAAGACGGCGATATTTTGGGGTATCAATACGAGAACGATTTGGCTCTAGAAGAGGTCGATAATACCCCACTGCCCAAGCTTACCTTTGCGCCGGTGGCAGGCGCAGAGCCGGTGCGAGAGCGCGTGGCCCAGTTTGTTGCGACCTTTACCCCTGACGGGGAAGTGCGGTTAGAGCCGACAGAGGTTCCGGCTGAGGCCGATGCGACTGAGAGTGATACCACTGAGGGTGATACCACTGAGGGTGATGCTGTTGAGAATGACGCGGCGGCCAATGCGGCTGAGCTGCCGGATCTAGAGGAGAAGGTGACCGACGGCGATCGCATTCGCGAACTCAACAGCGACCTTTACGACAACATTTTGGCTGAGCTAGAGCCCCTGTCAGCCAATGAGGACCTGCGGTTTCGGGTGCGCCTGACCGAGGCGGGCGAGGTGGTGGGCTATGAGCCCGTCAACGCTGCCGCTGGCCTGTTGGTGAACGAAACCCCCCTGCCCAATTTGGTTACCGCAGCCGATAGCACTGCAAATCAGGCTGACTTTCAAGTGGTGTTCACCGAGAGCGGTGTGCTGGAGGTCAACCCCTGGGATGGCTGGCCCCAATAGCTCCTCTCCTAGCGCTGCCGATGCCCTTATGATGCTGGCCTAATGTTTCTAGCTCGATCGCGTCATGGCTGATTCCCCCAATCTGCCACCGTTGCCCGACCCTGCTCCGGCGGCTCCCCGCTCGACTCCACCGCCTGCGCCCAAGTCTCGACCCTGGGCGGGGCTACACGCGCTGTGGACTCTGGTGGTGCGCCTGATTATTTTGGGTGCCGGGGTCAGTGTAGGCTGGCTGGTTGGCATGCTGGTAGCTCAGGCGATGCCCTCCCGCAACCCTGACCCGCCGCTGACGGAGGCTGCCCTGCGCCAGGGCAACCAGACCCAGCGCAAACTGCGGCAGCTGCCCAGCTGGTGGCAGGGTGATGGCCCAGTTGACGGAGTTGTCGATGAGGTGGCTCCGGCAATGGAATTCTCCCCGTCAGCAGCCTCTGGTGTTACAGCTGCACCAGAGGCTGCACCGCCTATACCTGAGGCTGAGCGCGATCGCATTCAAACTAACCTCACCGCCCTACGCCAAGAGCTGACTCGCCTCAATACCCGCCTAACCGAGCTAGAAACTAGCCTGGGTGCCCCAACCGCAGGTACGCTTGAAGCTCGCCTACAGCGCCTCGATCAGCGGCTCGGGGCCGACGGTGGGGCTAGTGATGCGCCGGAAGCGGCGGCAGAGACTCCAGCGGTAGAACCATCCCCTGAGGCCGAGACAGGGGCTCGGGTGGCCTATCAGGAGCCGCGCTTTGCGCTGGTGCGCGATCGCGTCGTCTTGCCCAGCGCCCTACTCTTTCGGCCGGGCAGCAGCATCCTCACCCCCTCTGGCCAGCAACTGCTCGACAGCATTGCTGCCGACCTGAGCCGCTACGGTGCCGCGACCCTGCTGGTGGGCAGCCATACCGACGGTGCATCCTCTCCCGACCTGGCTAGTCAGCTCACCCTGCAACAGGCCGTGGCGGTGCAGCAATACCTGAGCCCTCAGCTAGAAGGCGGCGGCATTCGCTGGGTGCCGGTGGGCTACGGTCAGACTCGCCCCACCGCTGTAGGCACTACCCCCGCCGACCAGCAGCGCAACCAGCGGGTCGAAATTGGCATTGTGCCCGGTAGCTAACCCATGAAACTTGTATTTTTTGGAACCCCTCACTTTGCTGTGCCCAGCCTCCAGCGGCTGCTGGCCGAGCCAGGGTTTGAGGTGGCCGCCGTCGTCACCCAGCCCGATCGCCGCCGGGGCAGAGGTAGCCAGGTGGATGCTTCGCCCGTCAAACAGATCGCCGTCGAGGCCAACTGTCCGGTCCTGCAACCCACCCGCATCAAAAAAGACGAGGCTACCCTTGCTGCCCTAGAGGCCATTCAGGCCGATGCCTTTGTAGTGGTGGCCTACGGTCAGCTACTCTCCCAGCGCATTCTAGATATGCCTCGGTTAGGCTGCATCAATGGCCACGGCTCGCTACTGCCCGCCTACCGGGGAGCCGCCCCAATTCAGTGGTGCATCGTCAACGGCGACACCGTCACCGGCATGACCACCATGCTGATGAACCTGGGCATGGATACCGGCGACATGCTGCTCAAGTCAACCCTACCCATTGGCCTGCTCGATACCGCTGGGGAGGTGGCGACAGCCCTGTCTCAACAGTGCGCTGGTCTACTGGTAGAAACCCTGTACGGCTTGGCCGATGGCATTCTCAGCCCCCTGCCCCAGGACGAGGCCCTGGCCACCTACGCGCCTTTAATTCAGAAAGACGATTTTGAGCTGGACTGGAGCAAGGCGGCGATCGCTATCCACAACCAGGTACGCGGCTTTTACCCCAACTGCGTCACGACCTTTCGCGGGCAGCCGTTGAAGGTCATGTCTACGGTTCCCTTAGGAGAACCCTACTGGGCAGAACTACCCTCAGACTTAGTGGCGATGCGGGAGGCAGTGGATGCCATTGTGGCTGAAACCGTTCTCTCAAGTTCTCCCCCAGGAACCTTGGTGGGCTTGCTCAAAGGCCAAGGTCCTCTCGTACAGACCGGCGACGGGCTGCTGCTGCTGCGCCAGGTCAAACCCAGCGGCAAACAGGCTCAGGCAGGGAGTGATTTCGTCAACGGCAGCCGCCTACAAGTCAGCGAATCCCTCGGCTAGGCCAATCGCCTCACACTCTATAGTCAGCTAGATCAATTTGGCCATCCTTACGCAAAGATAAACGATCGATGGAAACAGATCCAGTGACTGCGACGGTCTATGGCCCGGTACCAGAACACCTGCAAGCCCGCCGAGAGATCGTGTTTTTGGTCCTAGGGGGGCTGTTCCTTGGCACCCTGGGAATGCTCAACATTCTAGGCATTAGCCGGTTTGTCAATCTATTTACCTGGGGCGATTTTGCCGTCACCGTGGCGGTAGGAGTGCTGCCCTACCCTTTGACCTTTCTTTGCACCGATCTGATCTCAGAACTCTACGGCAAGGAGCGGGCCAATCAGGTAGTCTGGGTAGGGCTGCTGCTCAACCTGTGGGTGCTATTTGTTGTTTGGCTGGGAGGCGTGCTGCCGGGGTTTGAGGCCACCGACCCAACCACGGGCGAGCTGTTACGCGATGCCGCCGGGCGACTGCCAATCTTCTTCGAAATTCGCAACCTCACCTTTGGGGCGGTGACGGCCTCAATGCTGGCCTACCTAATGGCCCAGTTTGTCGATGTCTACCTGTTTCACTTTTGGAAAGAGCTGACCAACGGCAAGCACCTGTGGCTGCGCAACAACGGCTCTACCCTCATCAGCCAACTGGTCGATACCATCGCCGTAGTGCTAATTACCCACTTTTTGGCCGGGGCTCTACCCATTAATGCAGACCAGGAGCTGTGGCCACAACTCATTCGATTTATGTGCTACGGCTACCTGTTTAAGCTAGTGGCCGCCTTGCTCGACACCGGGCCATTTTACCTAGGTGTATTTTGGCTATCCAACTATTTGGGTTTAGAGTCTGCTTTTGCCGAAGTCAAACCCTCTTCGCTTGAGCAGCCGAGAGCAAAACTAACCGATAGTTCCGGCTAATTTTCCGCTCAGATTGCGCTCTTACATTTTTTCCCTGTGAGAAGCAAAGCCTGGTTTATGACAGCCTAGAGTACCAGACTTTAAACCCATCGGCGTTTTCACTCTTCTGTATTTTTCACTTTTTGCTCTTCCATCTTCGTTATTTTGCTATTGCTCCAGGCCCAATAGCTTGGTCTAAAAAATGAAGCTCAAAATTAGAAGAATTCATGAGTTAGCCATTCTTCCGTCCTACGCTCATGCAGGCGATGCGGGGATGGATCTTTGCTCTATTGAGGACGTAGAAATTGCTGCGGGTGATACAGCTCTCATCCATACTGGAATTGAGATTGAGCTACCCCAAGGAACTGAAGCTCAAATCCGGCCTCGAAGTGGGTTAGCGCTAAAGCACTCGGTGACAGTTCTCAATACCCCAGGAACTATTGATGAAGGATATCGAGGTGAAATTGGCATAATTTTGATTAACCACAGCAAGCATGCTTTTCAAGTCGTCAAAGGCATGAAAATTGCGCAAATGGTGATCAAACCAGTATTTCAAGTTGAGATTGAAGAAACCGACGAGTTAACTCAAACCCTAAGAGGTCCGCAAGGCTTTGGCTCAACAGGAATGGTATAGCTCCATTGGTTTAGGAAACAAAAGAGTGCATCCCACTTTCACAAATTTCTCTCCCTCATCTCCCGCTCCCTCCTCCCTAAGGAAGGAAGAGAGCCGAATTTCAAAGTCCCTCTCTCCTAGGGAGAGGAATTTAGGGAGAGGGGCACGCAATTGGGATGCACCCAAAAAACAGCGATCGCCGAGCCAATTGACGAAATTAAACAGGCGGCACAACCGGCAGATCTGACACTTCGTTGATCTGCTCTAAACTGCGGCTTCTAAACTCAGTCTGGGTCAAAAAGCGAAAGGTTTCCTGATACATGGGCTTCCAGTATTCGTTGCTCATGTTTTGGCTCACCTCTGTCGGGTCAACCATCGGGTGGGGCACCAAAGCCTCGCTGGGGAAAGTGTACAGGTAGTGGTTGTCGTAGCGCTTGAACATTGAGGGCTGACTGAGAGACTGCGCAAATTTTTGGTTGGTTCGTAGGTCAGCGGCATCTTCGTTTTCGGTCAAAATCATCAGCGTTGGCTGGGGCCACAGGGCTGCGATGTTGTCTTTACTTTGCACAAACGCGCCAAACCGATTGGCGGCCGTAAAACAGCCCAACGGAAACCGTAGTTCATCCCAACCAAATTCTTTGACATCCAATGGGCCAGCTAGGTTGATGTAGCGCTCGCGGGTTTCTCCGCCATACACCTCTAGCAGCGGCGCAAAGGCTACCACTTTGGCAACTCGCTGGGGGTTTTTGGCCCCCAGGGCTAGGGCCACGGCCCCACCAACAGATAAGCCGACTGTATAAATGGGACCAGGTAGCGCCTCTAGCTCAGCCAGGCGAGCCTGGGCATCGCTTAAGTAGGTCAAGTGAGACGACACAAAATAGCGGTCAAAGTCGGGGTCGTTTTCGCGCTCGATCGCCGCAATAATATCCAGCAGGCGGGGCTCTAGCTTGCTCAGGCGGGCCATCAGCCCAACCATCTGTACGGGGGTCGGGGTAGCACCCTCGCCAGAGGCTGCTAGGTTGGCGAGGAAATGTTGTAGCACCGGGTCGGCGCTGACTTTTTCCCGCAGGGGGCTCAAAATTTCGGGCTTGAGGTCAACCTGGGGCCAGTTTTTATCGGGGTTGATATAGGCATGGCCCGCCAGCGTGGCCTGATACACATTGAAGCCATTGCGAAACAGATAGTCGGCCAGACGCGACATCTGATGGGGTTTGGCACTAAACCCGTGAAACATGAGCACCGTTCCCTTAACCGGGGTATCTGCCCCATGAAACAGGTAGTAGGGAAAAGCACCATCTCGCCGGTCGGGACGGGCAGCAATAGTTTGTACGTAGGTGTCAATGCGCTGCCGCGTAGTCTGGAGCTGATCGTGAGTCGGTGTCGTGGGGCTGGTTTGGAGGGTGACCATGAGCCTAGGGGGTGAGGGCTATATCGTAACTACCGTCGGAAGGCTAAGGCTGCCTTCCCCAGTTGCTACAGAGACACTAGCCCAAATTCCGCCAGGGCGGGATAAAAATTGCGGTTTTCGTGACTAGGGCGGCTGAGCTTGATCAGGGCGAAGCGTTGCAGAGGACGCAGCGATCGCCACTGCTCTAACCCAATTTCAGCCCCAACCGCCTGAGCCTGGGCCTGCACATCTGTGGGAACGACATCTTCGCTGTGCCAGGGAGGATGAGGGTCGATCGCCAGGGTTGAGGCCGGGGTGCCTTGAACGCGGTGCACCAGCGCCTGCACATAGGCGGTGTAGGCCACGGTGGAGTCGCGATCGCTGCACTGGAGCTTGGTGAGCTGATCGCGCTCGGCCTCGCTAAACCGATGCCAGTGTTCTAGCTTGAGCTTGACGCCACAGGTATCGAGCTTAAGGCGCACCTGCATGGGAATGCAGCGCAGCGACTCAACAAAGTCGGCCTCAAACTGAAAGAAATCGTTGGTTTCTAGCGGTGTGTTGGCCTGGGTCATAGCTTATTTAAGGGCAACGGTCCTAGCGGGGTTGAATTGAATGCACATCGAGGCGGTAGGTCTGCCCCTGGTGGGTAATGGTCACTGGAGCAGGGCCAGCTCCAGCCGCTAGTGGCGGAGCAGGGAGGGGGGTAAAGGTGACCCGCTCAACCTGGGCACCAGCGACGGGGGTAAGCGACCCGGCCACTTGGCTAGCTTGCTCCAGCTGGTTAGTCAGCGATACCAGACCATTGAGCCCGTTGATCAAATCGCGCAGGTTGCGGCGCAGAACCGGGTCGCCGGTTAGCTCATCTACATCGGCCATCACCTTGTGGGCACTTTGAAAGACGCTGCGAGCCGAATCTAAGGTTTGCTGGAGCATGACCAGGTTTTCGGCGCTGTTGAAGGTGCCCGTAATCGAGCGAATATCGGCGGCAGCCACGGCGGCATCGGCGGAGAGGCGCTCCAGGTTAGCAATAAATTGGCCCTCCTGAAAGGCCGGACCAAGAGTAGTGGTAATGGACTGGATTTGGGTAGCGCTGCGATCGAGATTGGTGAGGGTATTCACCAGGGTGCCCCGGTTAGTAACCACCAGACGGTTGAGCTCAGTGCCAGTAATTTCAAATTGGGCGGCGGCACTGCTGACATTGTTGGTGGCCCGGTTAGCTGAAGCCATTAGCGGCCTCAGGTCGGTCTGCAGCTGCCGCGACAGCACAATCAGCTCCGTCGACAGCAGGCTGGCGCTCTCAGTCAGGGTGGTGGCGTTGTCGAGGGTGGTTTTGAGGTCGGCAATCAGCTCTGGATCGGCAAAGGCATTAGCGAGTCCTTCGGCCGAGCGAATCAATGAGTCATAGCTGGCTCCCACCTGACCGTCGAGGCGATCGCCGTCGCAGATAATCGTCTGGCCCTGGCAGCCATCCTCTGCCGGTTTAACAGCTAGCTCTTGATCGCTCAGCAACCGCTGGGGGGTGATGTCGATGGTGGTATCGCCAATCAGCCCCGACTGGTTAACCATAATCACGGCATCGCGAGGAATGCGCAGATCGCTGCTGCCGATTTCCACCGCTACATCTACAGCATTGGCGGTGGGCACAATGCTCAAGACCTGCCCTACGGGCACTCCCCGATAGCGCACGCTGGTGCCCTCCTGCATGCCCAAGGTGTTGTCAAACACGATGGTAGCTCGGTAGGTCTGACGGCCCGGGTTCAGCCCCCGCAGCCACAGCACCAGACCGCCGAACAGCCCCACCGCTATGAGAATTAACAGCCCCACCGATCCTTCTCGAATTGCCCTTGCCCGCATGGTGCCCCTTAATTCAACCGCTCAACGGCTTACTCACAATTTTATTCTCTACCGAATCAGCTCTACCTGAGCCAGGCTAACAGTGGCGCTGGCCAGTTCGGGCCTAATGCACCATCTGAATTGGCCCCTCAACCCGGCCGCTAAAGAACTGCCGCACAAAGGGGTTATCGGTGTCATCGACGGCGGTGACCGGCCCCTGCCACTGAATTTTGCCCCGGTGCAAAAAGATCACCCGATCGGCGGTACGACGAATGGTGCTGTCCTGGTGGGTGACAATTAGATATGAGCTGCACCCGTTGTTGCGCTGAATAGCGCGAATCAAATCTTCGATCACTGTGGAGGCGATCGGGTCGAGGCCGGCCGTAGGTTCATCGTAGAGCAGCAGTGCTGGTCGATCCTGAGGATTTTCAGGATTTGAGACAATCGCCCGGGCAAAGCTCACCCGCTTGCGCATGCCCCCCGACAGCTCTGCCGGGTAGCGGCTGCCTGTACCCGGTAGCCCCACCATATCAAGCACGTCCTCGACAATCTGGCGAATCTGACGGGCGGGCAGTCGAGAGTGCTGGTAGAGCAAAAACCCTACATTCTCTTCTACGGAGAGGGAATCAAACAGCGCGGCTTGCTGAAACACCATGCCTATACCCACCGGATCTGGCGAATCTTCGATCAGCCCCTCCCGTCGGTTCCCCTGCACATAGATCTCACCTTCATCGGGGGATAGTAAACCGGCAATGATTCTTAAAATAGTCGATTTCCCTGTGCCCGAGGGGCCGATGATCGCCACCGCCTCGCCTCGGTTCAATGTGAGATCGACATTGTCGAGCACTTGGTTGCCGTCAAACTGCTTCGAGATGCCCTTGAGTTCTAGCAGCACCTCATCGTCGCAGCCGTCTGCGTCGGGCGGTGCGGTGCGGGCAGACGAAGGGATGCCGGACTGCCCTGGAATCGTGCTGGAATTGTGGAGATCGGCCATAGACCTTACCGATGGGAGTACCCGTGTCTGCTCAGCGGTCTGGTTGCCTAGGGTGGTCGAGCCAAGCAGTTGGGTTTACCAACCATTAACAGCCACTGGGCATATCCATGACTTGACTCTATCAAATAGCCGCTAAAATCGAAGGCGCTGGTGCTCATCCTATCAAAGGCTGTCTGAAACACCTGGGCAAATTTCGTCCACCCATTGGGAAGTTGC
Source organism: Leptolyngbya subtilissima AS-A7 (assembly GCF_039962255.1). NCBI lineage: Bacteria > Bacillati > Cyanobacteriota > Cyanophyceae > Leptolyngbyales > Leptolyngbyaceae > Leptolyngbya > Leptolyngbya subtilissima. The sequence goes on from NZ_JAMPKY010000007.1 coordinate 268,393, forward strand.
TCGGGATAGGTCATTTGGGCTAAGTACAACAGCCCGATCGCCCACAGCCCTATTGTCCGCTGCAAACCGCCGCTCAGGTTGGTCAGATCGCTATCGACCTCCTTTCATGTTCTTAAAACCTTTTTATACGGCTCTGACCAGACTGTTTCGTAAGGTCGGTCGGGAGACGCTAACCCTGGCCCCACCGCGGCGGATCAATCGGCTGATGTGGTGGCTGGCACCGGGGCTGCTGGTCAAGCGCTGGCTGTTTCTCAGTATGGCTGGGGTGCTGCTGGTTGGAATCGGCGGCATGATTTGGCTCAAGCTGACGCCGGTATTTTATACGGGGCGATTGCTGGGGGCGGCGCTGCGGGCCTTTACGACCCACGTGCCCAACTACGTCAGCGGCCCGGTGGGTATCTTGCTGGGGCTGGGGCTGATTTTTTGGGGCCAGAGCCGCACCGTGGGCGCCATCACTGATGTGTTGATTCCAGGGAATGAGGAGGACCTGCTCGACGCCCTGCTGACCCAGCGGCGGCTGTCGCGGGGGCCGAAGATTGTGGTGGTGGGCGGCGGCACTGGGCTGTCTAACCTGCTGCGAGGCATGAAGCGCTACAGCTCTAACATCACGGCCATTGTGACGGTGGCAGACGATGGCGGCTCGTCAGGGCGGCTGCGGCGCGAGATGGGGGTGCTGCCGCCGGGGGATATTCGCAACTGCTTGGCGGCCTTAGCGGACGAAGAAAAGCTGCTGACGGAGCTGTTTCAGTATCGGTTTGAGTCGGGCAGCGGCCTGGTGGGTCACAGCTTTGGCAACCTGTTTTTGACCGCCATGAACGAGATTACAGGGGATCTGGAGCAGGCGATCGCAGCCAGCTCCAAGGTGCTGGCGGTGCGGGGTCAGGTGCTGCCCTCAACCTCGGTGGATGTGCAACTCTGGGCCGAGCTAGAGGACGGTCGCCGAATTGTCGGTGAGTCAAAAATTACCGAGGCGCGGGGCCGAATTGTGCACATCGGCTGCTTGCCCCCCAACCCACCCGCCCTAGCCAAGGCGGTCAAGGCGATTGAAGAGGCCGACTACATCGTGATTGGCCCCGGCAGTCTCTACACCAGCATTATTCCTAACCTGCTGGTGCCCGATCTGGTGAAGGCGATCGCGGCTCGGCAGGTGCCTCGCATCTATATCTGCAACATCATGACTGAGCCGGGCGAAACCGACGGTTTTTCGGTGTCTGACCACATTCGGGCGATCGACTCAGCCTGCGGCTGCTACCTGTTTGATGCGGTGCTAGTGCAAAAGGTGATGCCCTCCGATACAGTAATCAGCCACTACGCCAGGGCAGGGGTAGGGCCAGTGCTGCTCGATCGCGCCGCCATTCTCGACTCAGGCCGCCGCATTATCGCCGCCAACGTGATGGAAGAGAGCGCAGATCTAACGGTGCGCCACCACAGTGAGCGGCTGGCGCGGGTGCTGCTGCGGTGGTATACGCGCACGCAGCGGCTTTGGTAAGCAGGGTATAAGGTTTAGGGGCCGGGATTTAAGATTTAGGGCTGCACCCTAAACCTGTGTAATCCCTAAGAAGGATCGGTGTTGAAGCGGCGGCCAACCCAGCCGACAATGCCGCTGGCGATCGCCCCGGCCATCAGCACGCTCAGAGCAGGCATAATCAGCGGATTCCACAGCGAGTACCAGAGGTCTAACCCGAGGTCAACATTCATGCTGCGCCCCAGCACGGCCAATAAAAACCAGCCCAGGCTGAGCAACACCAGACCCAGATCGGCTACCAGTACCCAGCTAATCAGGCTAGAGATGCGTTGTGTGATGGGCACTTCTTTCATGGGGTTAAAGCTAAAAAGGCTTGGTGTGAAGGAGACATCGGGGGAGATTAGACTGGCGAGTCGCAATCGCGCTCAGCCCCAATTTTAAGCCAAAAATAGGCTGCTCTAAGGACTAGAGCAGCCTAACCAAAAAGACTAAGTATTAACTGATTGATACAAAATTCGCCTTGGCAAGGCAGGTAGCTGGCCTGGAGTCATCTTAAGCGTCAAGATTCTGGATCAGCAGATTGTCGGGGTCAACGTAGTGACAAACGGCATCATCCACGCAAATGAGAGCCCAACCAGAGGCCTCAATACTGACCAACTCATAGTCAGCATCCTGAACAAAAAATCCTTTGTGATTCCGAGTTTCGGGCTTGATTCCAACGGGGTTCGTAGACATGACTAAATGCTCTCCAGAAAACAGCGACCAGCAACGGTAAGAAAAGCTTATGGCTTACTTGAGGAAATCCTATCACCGCCTTCATGAGAATTTTATTAAGTAATCTAAGGCTTTATTGCAGAGAAGCCGTGTAACTGGATGTTACACGGCGATCGCACCCCCGATGTAGCTTGTCAATCCCTTGATTTATCGTTTCCTGATTGCAGAATCACATAATTTTTGCCGTCAAAGGAAGATTAACTAAAGTTTTATGAATTCTCTATCAGTTCCGCAGAATCACTGAAAAAACGGTAGAAATACTCATGGGTTGCGGCGGTTTTCCTAATGTTTATCCGGTTTTTCTCGGATTCCTCCTTAGGTTAGATGCACTCTCGGCGGCGATGTGAATAGTTGGGTTATTAACTTGAATTCGGTCGCTGTTGCACAATTATAAATGTTCGCCAAAATCGCACATTCCTCTCCGTCAAACAGCCGCCAACATACCAGAATTGCAAGAATTTGAGTTAGTGCCCAAAGCCAAGCCCTAAAATTTGGGTGATTTAACTCGATGGATTAGTCGCTTCCTATGACCTCTCCGTGGCTAGGCTGGATTCAGCAACTTCAAGGCATTGCCCAAACCGGGCTGCACTATAAAAATCATCCTTTCGACACAGAGCGCTACGAACAGATTCAGGCGATCGCCGCTGCCATGCTCGCTGCCCAAATTGACACCGATCCGCCTACTGTTCTGAATTTCATGCAGCAAGAGCAGGGCCACGCCACTCCCAAAGTCGATGTTAGAGGGGTCGTGTTTCGCGATCAAAAAATTCTGCTTGTGCAGGAGCAATCAGACGGACTATGGGCACTACCCGGCGGCTGGGCCGACATTGGTGACTCCCCCAGCCACGCTGTAGAGCGCGAAATTTTTGAAGAAGCGGGCCTCACAGCTCGAGCCACCCAGCTACTAGCTTGCTACGATCGCGCCCATCCCCGCCACGGGCACCCGCCAGCCCTGCACCACAGCTACAGGCTAGTGTTTCACTGTGAGATTACCGGTGGGCAACTTACACCCAGCTACGAAACTCCAGTCGTAGACTTCTTTGGCCCTAACGACATTCCACCCCTTTCCCTAGGGCGCACCGGACCAGACCAAATTCAGCGCTTCTTTGACTATCTCAAAAACCCCAACCAACCCACCGATTTCGATTAACCCTCCACCAACTCAACCGCCCCCACTTTTCTACTCCCCTACTCATCCACCCCCTACTCATCCACTCTCCTACTTCCCTCCCTCCTCCTTCCCACCTTTCTGCAACGACCCCTGAAACACCCGCCGACCAACAGGCTCTCCGCCCGATGGCACCAATCGCAGTGGGCTCTGTCCATCTGAACTAGCCACCAGAGGTTCGTAGGCAATAGCGATAGGAAAATCGCGCTGATCAAAAGCCTCTAGCAAAGTCTGTCGGGGCAGCTCAGCCGGGTCAATAAAGGTCGGATCGTAGTCAAAAAATGCCTGGCGCTGGCTCTCGATCTGCACGCCGCTGGCCCGCATTTCTTCGTCGTAGGCCAGGGTGTAGTTGACGAAGTCGGGCTGGCGTTCCCCCAGCTGAATGCGGTCTTTAATCACAATGCGATTTTTAACCGTGAGAGCGTACCGACTGGGGGGCGGGGCATCGTCAGCAAAGTAAAAGCGCTTGAGGTCGGTCTTGGCTGCCAGGGCAACACGCTGGCCCGCTGGCAGCTTGAGGCCGCTGAGGTCAAACCCAGAGCTTTTAGACACCTGGCGATCGGTGAGCGAAAACCCAGTCTCTGGGGTAGACGAATTGAACTGGTAGGTCCTAGTCTCATCGGTGAGATTGATCGACAGGTGGGGCAGGTCGGTGGCTTGGTTGGCCACCAGGGTAATTTCCGGCCCGGTGGCGTTGGCCACCAAAAACAGGGTGAGGGTTTGGCTGGGGTCAAGCCTGAGTTCGTCAACGTTGGCCGTATACCCCGGCCCCGTGAGCTGGAGCGTGGCGGTCTGGCTAGGTGCCGTGGCCACCCCAGTCAGGGTGACCTGAAGAGGTTGCCCCAATTGGTCGGCGGGCAGTCGATAGCTGGCAGGCACATCGCGGTTCAATCCACCTTTGAAGGGCACCAGCTCTACGGCATCCTGACTGCTGAGGGCCGGTGGGGATAGGTCGGAGGACGCTGACTCCTCGTAGGGGGTGACGGTGAGCACCCCTTCTCCAATTAGGGTGATGTCTACAGTGGCGGCTTTTGGCTCGGTCTCGGCCCCAGTCTCAACCTTGACGCCACAGAAGGGGCAGGTGAAGGGGCCGGTGGCGGCCAGCGGCTGATCGGCTGGGGGCTGCCGCCACGATCGCTGAGTTAGATCGAGGGTTTTGCTCTGGCCATCGCCCTCAAACACCGGGGAACTGGCGGTGGGCTGGTAGGTCCAGGTGTCGGCCTGGGTGTCAAACTCCACGTGGAGGTCGGTGGGATTGTTGGGCCGACCGGCGGGGTAATTGCTGTCGTAGACGTAGACCCAGTATTTGCCGCTGCCTCGGTCTTCGACGCGGTAGGGGGTGAGGCTGTGGCCCTCGGTCAGGGCACCCTCTAGGCGACGGTAGACCCCCATAGTAAACGGGTCGAGGGAGCCGCCGAGAAAGACACCCAGCAGCGATCGCAAAATTTGAGTCGGGGTAAAGGTGTCGCGCACGGCCTGGGTCTGCTGAGCTACCTCCGTCACCCCCTGCATCAAAAACAGGTTGGCGATGAAGGTTTGCAGATCAAACAGGGTGCGCACCAGGCCAAACACCGTGCTCCCCAGCAGGGCATTGACCAACCGCTGCCACCAGGGCAAGCGCGGCTGGCTGGGCTGCCACAGGTCAAGTACCGCTGCGGCCATGCCCTCTGAGAGGCCCTGGTTCATGCGGCCTAGCTGAGTTTGTAGCCAGCTTTGGGCAGCGGCGGTGAGCACGCAGGTAGTCGATTCGCCTCCGATACAGACCTGAGTGCCAAACAGCTGTTGCAACTGCTCAGTCAGCACCTCTTCCCAAGCCTGAGGATTGCGGGCAATATCGATGGCCTGGGTTAACTCTTGGTTGGAAAACTGAAACCCGTTCACCGCTGGGTCAAAATTGGGCAGGGCCACGCTACCGCCGGGCAGTGGTTCGATCTGAGCCAGCCGGTTTGAGCGATTGGTAGTTGGAGCAACCGTTGGGGCCTGAAGCCTAGTTGCCCAAGGCGAAACGGCAGCCAGCGCACCGTAGGGCAGCAGTTGCACGGTGATGTAAGTTGTGAGCAGCATGACCGCCAACCACCGCCACCGCCGCCATGAACCTAGTTTGATGCCGTGAAAAATTGCCACTGCTATGCCCGCAACGCACTGCCTGGTGATTGTAACTAAAGGGGCCGTCGCCTTGAGTTAGTGCCTAGGGCAGATGAGCTACTGGCTAAGATAATTCACGAAGCTGGAATTCAAGCCCACCGGGTTCTTCTTACCTGCATGGGCAGTTTGCGGCTTTCGTTCAGGATTGCTAGATACAGGTGTGAATTAAAAAAACCAGCGTCTCTCGTAGGGGCAGGCGGACGTAAAGCCTTTGGTTTGGCTACGCCTATACCCTATCCAAATTCATGTCACCGCTCAGCAACGCCTTCGTTCCGTTTTGTGGTGGTTCAGCCTGTCGCTTTTCGTTTATGGAAGCCTAACTGAATGTGGGCGTAAAAGCGCATCATGAAAAGCATTTCTCAGGCTTATTAAACGTTTAAGTTCTTTTCTTAATATATTTGGGAAAATTTTAAGCTTTGTAGCAATACAAGGTTTCTAGCTAAAGTGATAGTCCCCTGCGATCGCTGATTTAGTTAAAATTACGGCCACATTGGGGTGATTATAGGAATTAACTATGTTTTTTCAACTACCGCCGGCTCTACCTCCCGCCACCGCTACAATCTCCACCGTCGAGATCATCGCTGAGTGCGAAAAGGGCAGTCGTGACTGTTTCCCTGAAGATCGAGTTGGGGTTACTGTTGAGCCCGCTAAAACGACTGTTCTTGACCTCACGGGGACCATTGCTGCCGTATTTCATCCCGAAGCGCACGCTTAATCGGATGGCTGCTGCTACCATCAGCCGCTGGCGATCGACCTAGCAGCTTTTTGCTAGGTGCGGGGCCGTTGCTGGGTAGAGTGCCTCTAACTCTAGATTAGCCGCCGCCGATGCCAGAGCTGTTAGCGACTCTGGGGCCGGCAGGTAGGGCAGCGTGCCCAGCACAGGGGTCTGGGCCAGACTGGCGATCAGCCCCGCTGGCGCCCACTGCTCGATCTGCTCAGCCGTATAGGGCTGAGGACAGTTGAGCACAATACCCCGCAGGTCGATAGCGTTTTGCCGAGCCAGGGCCACGTTGGCGATCGCTTGGGCGATCGCCCCCAGCTTAACCGGCACCACCAGCACCACCGGCAGGTGCCAAGCCGCTGCCAGATCAGCCACGGTGAGTTCGTAGGTGACCGGCGACCCCAGCCCCCCCAGCCCTTCTACCAGTACCCAAGGGTGTTGCTGGGTAGCGGTTTCCAAAGAGCGCCAGGCTGAGGTGAGGTCTACCGAGCGGCCCTCTAGGGCAGCGGCCAGGGGTGGGGCCAGGGGGGCGTCAAAGTACTGGGGCGTAATGGCCTCCAGACTGGTGTTAGGGAAAAAGAGGCGCTGGTACAGCTCGCGATCGCCCACCCCAGACTGAAATGGCTTCAGTACCGTTGGGGCCTGGTCTGGCCGATGCTGCTGCCAATAGGCCAATAGAGCACTAGTGAGAACAGTTTTACCCACTTCGGTGTCGGTACCGGCCACCAGCAGCGCATTTAAAGAAACCATATGCCCTTTTAGAAAAAACTTGAGTCAAGGAATACATTGAGGGTGCAAGGTCTAGGGTCTAAGGCTGCCCCTTTGAACCCTGTACCTTGAACCCTAAACCTCTAACGTCACCCCTAATTTGCCGATATCGTCAGTACGTAGTTAGACGGGCGGGGCGACGACACATCCACAATGTAGTCACCGCTGCTGGGCAGCTGCCCCTGCCACGACAGCACCCGCGACGCGTCAGGAATCAGCTCGCCGTTGGGAAAGCGCACATCAAGGGTGACCGGGCCACTGACGCTGGGCAGCTCTAGGGCCAACACCTGCCCCTCCTGAGCATTGACGATGTAGCGGCGCGAGCGGGCTTCATTGACCTGACCCGACACCTGCACGCTGGTCTGCCCCGGCGGAATTTGCACCCGCTGCTCAACCACGTTGGCGTCGGGGTTTGGCCCCGGCTCGGTCTCGGGCTCAGGCTCCACCGGAGGCTGAGGTTCAACGTTAGGCTCAGAATTGGGGTCGGGCTCAACGGTCGCCTCGGGGTCGGGCTGATCGCTGAGGCTCACCTCTAGCTCGTAGTCACTCTGCTCTAAACCCTGAACCGGGCGCAACTGCACAATATATTCGCCATCGACGGGCAGGGTGCCCTGCCAATTGAGCACGCGCTGGGCCGAGCTATCCACCGGCTCGCCCTCAGGGGTGAGCACGGTAATCAGCACCCCTTCGCCGGTCATGCGGGTTAGCAGCACCTGACCAGCGGCGGCGTTGAGGCGGTAGTTGATAGTTTCGTTGCTGCGCAGACTGCCCCTGACGGTGCGATCGCTCCCCGGTTGAATGGCTAGGTTTTGGCTGTACTCAACCGGGCTAGTTTCGGGGGTAGGCTCAGCCGTGGGTTCGGGAGTGGGCTGAGGCTGCTGGGGGTCAAGGGTGATCTCAGGTGTGGGCACCGGAGTCGGGGCCGGAGTGCGGTTGAGCAGGCTCACCAACGTCCAGCCGCCGAGGCCCGCCAGCAGAGCCAAAATTCCGCCAATCACAGCCACGGCCCAGGGGTTTTCCCACAGAGTGGCGGGCTCGGCAACGGGCACCGGGGCGGTGTAGTTAGGCGCTTGGGTTGCAGCACCTACCTTGGTCGGCTGATACTGTCGACCCACGGCCACCGTTCGCACCTGAGAGGGCGTTGATGCTGCGGCAGGACCGGGCGCTGTGCCCACGGCACCGAGAGCCTGAGCCATTTCGCTCACCGATTGGTAGCGATCGCCCGGTCGGTAGCTGGTAGCCTTTCGCAACACCTGAATCAGGCCGGGGCTGAGGGTGCTAGGCAAATGCCAGCTGAGGTTGACGTCGTCAAAAATCTCCTGGGGTTCTTTCCCAGTGAGCAGCACAATGGCGGTCACCGCCAGGGCGTAGAGGTCGCTGCTGGGGTAGGCCCGGCCCGACTGCATTTGCTCGCTGGGAGCGTAGCCCAGCTTGCCCACCGAGGTGGCCTGGCTCAGGGTGCCCGGCGGCTGAATGCGGGTGACGACTTCTTTAACCACTCCAAAGTCGATCAGCACCGGCAGGCTGTCGGCCTGGCGCTGCATGACGTTGTCGGGGCTAATGTCGCGGTGAATGATGCCCTTGCTGTGAATGTGGGCCAGCACCGGCAAAATCTGCTGCAAGAACTGCCGCACCTCGGCCTCTGAGAAAGCCATCCCCTGTTGAATCCGCTGGTTGAGCAGGTCGCGGTAGGTGACGCCGTCGATGTAATCCTGCACCAGGAACAGGCGCTGGTTTTCCTCAAAAATGGCCTGAAATTTGGGAATCTGCGGATGTTCAATGCTGTAAAGGATGGCGGCTTCACGCTGAAATAGCTGAAGCGCCTTGTCAGAAAACTGATCGCCCTGCTGGGGTTCGAGTTCTTTAACGGCGCAGCGTTCGTTAAAGCGGCCTAGGTCTTCGGCCAGGTAGGTGCGCCCAAAGCCGCCATGACCCAGCTCTTGCAGCACACGGTAGCGGTTCTGAAGGGTGGTACCAGGGATCAGGGTGGGGTGCATAGATTTGGAACAATTCAGGGCTGAAAATAGGCAGCCAGTCTGCCAGAGCGATCGCTACACCAGTTTACAGTAGGATTACCGACCGCTTCATGGGTGCTCTGGGCGGGCGTCTACGCCGCCAATAGGGAGGAAGACCCTACTGGAGGAATGCTAACGCCTTTGCAACAATAGTAAAGCGGGCACTAGAGCGCAGGCATGTCGCTCCCCAGGTACGCAGCAGGCTGACGCAATGCTGAAGGCAGCGATCGCGGTTCAAGACGAGAACAGGGGCAACAGCCAGTTAGATAGGGCCGTCATCACCACTTATTAATAGCAATCTATATAGGAAGGCAACAGGCCATGGGGCTAGAGTTAACGGGCAAAGACGACGCCAGTGTTCTAGATACAGAGACTGCGGGCACCAGCGCGGGAGGATTTCTTCCGCAGCTGAAACCGATGCTGACCCTACCAGCGCTGCTAAAGCGACCGCTGTTAGTGGGCGGTTTGGGCCTTTCTGCTACCCTGGCCCTGCTGGGCAGCACCCACATTAACCCCCTCGATAGCTCGACGTTGCTCAGCGCCATTGCCATGGGCTCGGGTCTATGGTGGTGGCGGCGGGGTGTGCCAGCGCCAGCGGCCCCCAAGCCCATTGCGCCGCCCGTAGTCGATCGCACTCGGGTTGAAATCGAGCTGACGACGCTGTCGGCTCTGATCGACACCCTGGCCCAGGAAGCTGAGCTAGCCAGTCAAGCAACCACAGTCTCAGCTCCGCTCACCCGCTATCGCCAGGGACACCAAGCCCTAGGGGCCGAGCTCGATCGCCCAACGCTGCGGGTGGCGATCGCAGGCGAACCCCGCACCGGCAAAACCACTCTACTCAATCTGCTCGCGCCCTCATCCGATGCAGCCGTTGCGAAAGACTCTTCCCTGAGCTTTGAAGAAGTGGCCCTGACCGTCACCCTTGACTGGCTCGACTACGACGGCCTGCTGCTAATCACCGATGGCGACATTACTGACAGCGCTCTCACTCTGCTGCGGGAGCGTGCGATCGCCGGTCAGGGCGCTGTGTTGGTGTTCAACAAGCACGACCACTACGACGCTGCCGACCAGCAGACGATTTTGACCCAGCTTCAGCAGCGGGTGGCAACCCTGCCCGCCACCGTGCCCGTCGTTACCGCCGCCGCTGCTCCTCGGCCAATCAAGGTGCGCCGCCACCAGGCCGACGGCACATTTATAGAAACCATAGAAACGCCCGCACCGGCGATCGCTGGGCTGCAGGCTGCTCTCGGTCGCGCCATAGTCGCTGAACGGTCAACCCTGATCGCTGCCACGGTGCTGCGCCGCAGCCAGGCCCTGCGCCAGCAGGTGCAAACCGACCTCAACCGCCTGCGCCGCGATCGCGCCCTGCCCCTGATCGACCAGCTTCAGTGGGTAGCTGGCGCCGCCGCCTTTGCCAACCCCGTGCCTACCCTCGACCTGCTAGCTACTGTCGCTATTAACGGCCAGCTGATTCTTGACCTGGGCAAAATTTACGGCTTTAACCTCACCCTCAACGAGGCCAAAACCGCCGCCGGTACCCTGGCCAGCCTCACCGTTAAGCTGGGCCTAGTCGAACTTTCAACTCAGGTGCTCACCGCCGTGCTCAAAAGCCACTTCGCCACCTACCTGGCCGGGGGCTTGGTGCAGGGGCTCAGCGCCGCCTACCTCACTCGCATGGCCGGCCTTAGCCTGGTTGACTACTTTGAGCAAGCCGCCCTAGCCGGCACCCCCACCAGCGAGCTGTCCTGGGACGCGATCGCCCAGCGCCTGCAAACTACCATTCGACAAAACCGCCAGCTCAGCCTGCTGCAAACCCTCGCCAAACAGGGCATCGACATTCTCAAGCCTACCCCCGCCCAGCTCCCTGCCAGCACTGCCTCCCCCCTAGATCTTGAACCGATCGCCCTCGATGCGATCGCCGAAACCATCCCCGCGATCGCCGTCCCCCTCGAACCCACTCCACCCCACAACTAACCCTCTCCCACTCGCCTACCCATCCACCCTCCCACCCGCCTACCCATCCTCTCCCCCATGCCCCCCTCCCCCCTCCTCTCCCGCGTCCGTCAAACCCTCAGTCAGGCAGTTGCTCGCTACTCCACAGCGGTACAGGGCAGCACCAACCCCCACCAGGCAGCGGTGAAACAGGGCTTAGGCCAGCTCCAGACCCTTAGCGCCAAGCTGGAATCGCGCTGCCTGCGGGTGGCAGTGTTTGGCTTGGTCAGCCGGGGCAAGTCGGCAGTTATCAACGCCCTAGTAGGAGAGAGCATCCTCGAAACTGGCCCGCTGCACGGGGTCACCCGCTGGCCCCGGTCGGTGTACTGGCAACCCGAGGTGGACAGCGACCAGCCCTGGCAGATCGAGCTGGTGGATACCCCTGGCCTCGATGAGGTCGGTGGCGATATTCGCGCCGAGATGGCACAGACCGTGGCCAACCAGGCCGATTTGATTCTATTTGTGGTGGCGGGAGAGATTACCCAACTTGAGTACGACGCCCTGGCGGAACTACAGCGCGGGCACAAGCCGCTGCTGCTGGTATTCAACAAAATTGATCTGTATCCCGAGATCGACCGCCAATCGGTATACAACACCCTCAATAGTCTGCGGGCTGAGCTGGGCCGAGATACCCCAGGGGCCAAGCTGGCTGTAGAGGAGGTCATCATGGTGGCTGCCAGTCCGGCCCCACTTCAGGTGCGGGTAGAATGGCCCGATGGTCGCACCAGTGACGAATGGGAACCCCAGCCCCCTCAAATTGAGCCGTTGCGCCAAGCGCTGTTAGCCATTGTGGGCCAGGATGGCTCTGCCCTGGTAGCCCTCAATGCCCTGCGCCACGCCCGCTCGATCGAGGGCGATATGGTGGACCATGTCAGCCGTTTGCACAGCGATCGCGCCGACGAAACCATTTGGCAGTTTGCCAAGTACAAAGCCGCCGCTGTGGCCCTAAACCCGATCGCAGGGCTTGATCTGCTGGGCGGCGTGCTGATCGACTTGGTAATGATTCGCACCCTAGCGCGACTCTACGGCTTTCCGATTACAGGCCACGAGGCGGGGCGGCTGTGGCGGGCGATTCTCAAAAGCTCGGGCACTCTGCTGCTGAGCGAACTGGGCAGCGGGCTGCTGGGGGCGGGCAAAACCACCGCTGCCTTGGTCACCTTGGTAGATAGCGTCTCGGGGGTAGCTGCTTTGGCGGGGGCAATGACAGCCCAAGCTAGCGCCGCTGGGTACGGGGCATACACCGTTGGCCAGGCCGCTAAAACTTACCTAGAGCAGGGTTGCACCTGGGGGCCAGAGGGGGTCAGCGCGACCCTGGCGGCTCTACTCAACGACACTCAGACCTCAGCTACCCTGGCTCGTTTGCGCCAGGAGGTTGAGGCCGATCTGGTAGCAGTTTCGACACCCCACGGCTAGAGGTGTTGCCCTGATCTCATTGGGGTTTCAAACCCACAGCTTGGATGACCTCATCCCCGGGCTCTAGGGTAACCAGGTCAATGCCGTTTTCGTCTAGGGCATTGAATACATCTAGGGTGATGCCGCTGTCGAGAGTAATCAGCAGGCGCGTCCAAATTTCCAGCTCGCTGCCGCCGATAGACATCTGCCCGCGGCCAAGGGAGACGGCAACAATGGTGGCACCAAGAATGTCATCGAGCACCGCCACTCCTTCCCACTGCCAACGCACCGTTGACCCACCGAGGGAAAAGGGCAACACCCGGCCCATCTCAATGGCTAGGTCATCAAACTTTTGCCAGGAAATCGACAGAGTGGAGTTGCCCACGGTTAAAAACAGCGGCAAGTCCATCCAAGCGCTCCACTGTTGGTCGTCGTCACACCACATCTGGGCTAGCTCGTAGCCCCGAATGGGCTGCCCGATCAGTTCCGAAAAGCGGTTTTGAATCAGCTGGAGCTTGGCCTCTTTGGCGGTGACGTAGAGCAAGGGATAGCCAGTTCAAATCCAATACACTTAAGTCGAAGACAGCCTGGCTGGACACCGTTTGTCCTGCCGATTTGGGAGCCGTCCAACAAAATTGGGTAACAGACAGCGCTACGGCGACTCTGGCAAAAACTGTAGACCATAGCGACTGGCGATCGCAGCGACTTGTCTGCGATCGAGGGGTTGTTCCTTGGGCAGCTGGTCAATCTCAACAAAGAATTGCTCAAATCCGCCGGGGGTCATGGTATTCATCGCCATGCCAGGTTCTGATCCGATGTTGCGAAAGGTATGGGGAATGTGAGCCGGCAGATGCACAAAATCCCCTGGGTTAGCGACTACGGTTTCGTCGCCAAAGCGAAACTCATAGGTGCCCTTGAGAATGTAAAACAGCTCGTCCTCATGCTCATGGACGTGAAGCGGCGGCCCGCCCTCAGGAGGCGTGTTGCTAATGACCACCGAGTAAGCCCCGTTGGTCTGCGAACTCATAACTTTGCCCACAATTTCTAGGCCAAAGATCCGCCAGGTGGTGCCAGCATCGGCCCCAACCCAAAAAGGCGCAGCAGCGGTTTCAAGTGAGTTGGCGTTGGGTGCATCCGCCCAGGTGAACGAGGAGCGACTGCTCAAAATTAGAATAACCAGCGTCATTAGAGCGGCGATCGCAGCCCAGCCTAGGCGTCGCAGCGAGAAAAACAGGCTGCCATCAATAGATCTAAATCTGCTGGTCATGGCGAGATAGGGAGCAGTTATTGTCAAAAATATCACAGATCGATTTTCAATCAATCCCCTGTATTTTTTACGTTTGTATTAACTCCCTAAATCTAGTTGTCGTCGAATTTTATCGAAGACTCTCTCTAACTCCTGAGCTATCTTGGTTGATAAGTTCTTGTACGTGGGCGGGCTGTAACCCAAGCCAGCTAACGGTTTGGTCTAAAGTCCAGCCTCTGTATTCAGCGATCGCCCGCAGATGGGTCAGGGTAATAGCAGGCGAAGACTTAGTGAGCCAAGATTTAATCACATGCCGTTCCACTTTTAATGCGGCTTCTAGGTCTGGTCTGGTGCGGTAACGAAGTTCTTGGTTGAGCCAATCTACTAGAGCTTGAGTGTTCCAAGGATAGTAATTTTGCATAATTAAAAAGCTCTTAGCAGCTGTTAGGTTTCGCTTGAAGCATGAATTAATTCGATGGTAAAACCCAAAAGTGACAACTTTGTGACTAGAGCAGCTGTCGCTATTTCAGCACGGTCATAAGCAGACGGTTAGCAAAACTGATGGAGCGTTTTCACAGCCAGCACCATGCTGGACAAAGGCTATAATCCTTTGCCCAGCTCGCGTTTCTTACGCACTTGGGATGAACTAACCTGGAGCCGTTACACGGCCAAGAACTCTTGAATAATGTCGTTGGTGAGTTCGCTGGTGGGACCATTGGCCACGATGCCGCCCCGCTGCATGGCGTAGTAGTAGTCGGCCTGGCGCACAAAGTGCAGGTGCTGCTCCACCAGCAGCACTGAAATACCAGTGGTTCTAATGATCTTCTTCACCGCCGCCTCAATACCGAGAATGATTGAGGGTTGAATGCCTTCGGTGGGTTCGTCTAATACGAGCAGTTTGGGCTGGCCCATGATAGCGCGGGCGATCGCCAGCTGCTGCTGCTGACCGCCGCTGAGGTCACCCCCCATGCGATCGAGCATGTCCTTCAACACCGGAAATAGCTCGTAGATCTCCTCGGGCACTTCTTTCTGCGCCTTGCCTCGGCTGCCCAGGGCCTCCTGGCCAATCAGCAAATTCTCCCGCACCGTCAGCCGCGGAATCACTTCTCGGCCCTGAGGCACGTAGCCAATGCCCAACCGCGCCCGGCGATCGGGGGGAAAGCTATTCACCACCTGCCCCTCAAAGCGAATTTCGCCCGTGCGTGGCCGCAGCACCCCCATGATATTTTTGAGCATGGTTGTCTTGCCCACGCCATTGCGGCCAATCAGGCAGACCATTTGCCCCTTGGGAATAGTCATGCTCACATCGCGCAGAATGTGGCTTTCGCCGTAGTAAAAATTCAGCCCCGAGACCTCAAGCATGGGCGCGGTCATGGGGTCTTGGAGAGCCGGGGCAGGGAGGGTTGTAGTCATGGGGAGTAAGGGGGTGGGAGAGTGGATGGGTAGGAGAGTGGATGGGTAGGAGAGTGGGTGATGGGGTGAATAGTAAACTGACTCATCCACCCATCTACTCGTCCACCCATCTACCCTCGCGCAGCCAGTTCCTCTAAGGCGGCGGCTTCTAGGCGGCTGACGGTCTCGGGAGGCAGACCGAGCAAATTCAGCAGTTTTTGGTAGACCACGGCCTCGGTTTGATTGATTTGGTTAGAGCTAATCACCTCGTAGCTGAGCATGAGAGCTTCTTCACGCTGGGCTTGGGTGGTGAGCTGAGGTACTAAGTCTTCTAGGGGAATTTCGGTGGCCAGCAGGTTCTGGAGATCGCTCCGCAGCTCGGCCTGCTCTTCGGGGGCGTGGGCAAACTTGCGGCTGAGGCGATCGAGAATTAGCGCCTGCTGCACATCGGCGAAGTTGTCGTCGGCCCAGGCCATAGTGGCGGCAATGCGCAGCAGCAGCATTTGCTCAGGGGTGAGGCCGGTTTCTTTGCCCAGGTAGACCTCGATTACCTTGGGGTCGGTCTGCACCTGGTCCATGGTGCCTTCAAAGAGCACGCTGCCCTGGTGCAGCACGGTAACCTGACGGGCAATCTGGCGCACAAACTCCATATCGTGCTCAATCACCACAATGGAGTGGCTTTCGGCCAGCGACATTAGCAGCTTGCCGGTCTGCTCGGTCTCTTCGTCGGTGAGGCCCGCCACGGGCTCATCTACGAGCAGCAGATCGGGCGACTGGGCCACCAGCATGCCAATCTCAAGCCACTGCTTCTCGCCATGGGAAAGCAGCGCGGCAGGGATGTCAGCTTTGTGGTCAAGGCCAATGGTTTCGAGCAGGCCGCCTACGGTGCGCTTTTCGGCAGGCGGGGCCTTTTTGAACAGGGTGGAGAAGACGTTTTTATTGCGATTGCAGGAGAGATCGAGGTTTTCGCGGGGAGTGAGGTTGAGGTAAACGCGGGGGGTTTGGAACTTGCGACCAATGCCCAAGCGGGAGATCTCGTGCTCTTTGTATTTGCGCAGGTCTTGGCCTTTGAAATAGGCCGCGCCCTCGGTAGGTTTGGTTTTGCCGCTAATGACGTCTAGGAAGGTGGTTTTGCCCGCGCCGTTGGGGCCGATGATTACCCGCAGTTCACCCTCGTCCATGCTGAAGTTGAGGTTGTTGATGGCCTTGAACCCATCAAAGCTAACGGTGACGTCTTTAATCTCTAAGACTTTGGTGCTCATTGTGGGTGGATGGGTTGGGAGTGGATGGGTAGGGTGGGCACTGCCCACCATCAGGCTGTGGGGCTGATCGAGGTTTTTGTTGGGTTAGGTGAGCAATGCCTAGGTAAGGGGCTGTTGCCTGAGCTAGGCTGCGGAAGTCTTAGCTAAGTGGTGGGCAATACCCACCCTACTTTTCAGCAGACTACTTCTCGGCGAACTCGGGGACAGCTTCAACTACCGAATCGCTATCGCTGGCGTAGGGCACGTCCGTAGGGGTGAGGCCTAGGGCCGAGCTAACCACAGAGCCAAATTGGCGGCGACCCCAGCCAATAATGCCGTCGGGCAAAGCTGTCACCACAATCAGGAACAATGCCCCCTGGAAAAATAGCCACACGTCGGGAAAGCGCTCGCTGAGCAGGCTGCGGGCCATGTTCACCAGCACGGCACCCAGCACGGCACCGACTAGGGTGGCGCGCCCGCCTACGGCGACCCAAATCACCATCTCGATGGAGAAGGCGATATCCATCACCTGGGGCGAGATAATGCCCGATTGCACCGTGTAAAGGGCACCGGCAATACCCGCGATCGCCCCTGAGACCGCAAACACCAGCACCTTAAACGCCGTTGGGTCGTAGCCTGAGAAGCGCACCCGGTTTTCGTCATCGCGGATGGCCACCAGCATGCGGCCAAAGCGCCCGCTGGTAAGCCAGCGGCAGAGGGCGTACATAGCGATCAGCGCAATGACGGTGCTGATGTAAAAGAACATCCGCATGCCGTCGCTGCCCACCTGCTGGCCCATAAACACCGAGGTAGAGGTTTTGAGACCGTTGGTGCCGTTGATCAGCTTTTGCTGACCATTGAACAGGTTAAAAAACACCACCAGGGCGGCCTGGGTCAAAATTGAGAAGTAGACCCCACGAATGCGGTTGCGGAACACCAAATAGCCCAGCAGCCCCGCCACGATCGCCGGTATGGTAAAAATCGCCAGCAGCGTAAACGGCAGCGAGTTGAACGGCTGCCAAAACCAGGGCAGCTCCGTCACCCCGTAGAGGCCGAAAAACTCTGGCAGTTGCCCCTCGCCCAGAGTGTTTAACTCCAGGTACATGGCAAAGGCATAGCCCCCCAGGCCAAAAAAGATGCCGTGGCCCAGGCTGAGCAGGCCCGTGAAGCCCCAGATCAAATCAATACCCAGAGCCACGATACCGAGGGCCAAAAAGCGCCCCAGCAGATTCAGCCGAAAGCCCGTCAGCAGCATCGGCATGATCAAAATCAGGATGAGGGCGATCGCAATGACCGCGATCGCCTCAATCATCAACTTGCGCTTTTGGCTGGCCTTGGCGGCGCGGCGAGGTTGAACGGCAATATCTGTAGTCATAGCCCTATAGCTCCACCGAACGGCCCTTCGGCGGGAACAGCCCAGCGGGCCGCACCTGCAAAAAGGCGATAATCAACGCAAACACCATCACCTTGGCCATGCTCGTTGTGGCAAAGAACGTGAAGAAGTCAACCGCAGGCTTAAAAAATCCCGTCGGCGGAAACAGCAGCGCCATGGTACCCGATCCCACCAGATAGGTCGTAATACCAATCACAAGCGCCGCCACGATGCTGCCCACCAGTTTGCCGACACCGCCCACCACCACCACCATGAAGGCATCGACGATGTAGTTGGCCCCTAGGTTGGGGCCCACTGAACCCAGCAGCGTCACCGCGCACCCGGCTATCCCCGCCAGTCCAGACCCCAGAGCAAACGTAATCGCATCCACTTGCCCGGTGGGAATACCCAAGCAGGCACTCATGCCTCGATTCTGAGTCACAGAGCGAATCCGCAGCCCCCAGGCGGTGCCGTTGAGGAACCAGTAAACCGCCGCCAGGCAAAGAATGGTGAGCACAATAATAAATAGTCGGGCAGAGGGAAATTGAAGCGAATTGCCCAAGGTGATGCCTCCCCGCAGCCAGCTGGGCGGCGTGACATCAACGTTGCGGGTGCTAAACCAGGCTCGCGAGAACTTAGCACTGCCAGCGTTGCCGATCAAAATCCAGGCCAGCACCGCGATCGCCGCTGACAGTCCCAAAAATACCGGGTTAGCCCAGGCTTGAATACGCTCCCAGTCGGTGTAGCGCGTCAGCACCCAGCGACCAACTAAAAATAACACCCCAAAAATACCCAGACCAATTACCATCGGCAGGCTGACGCTGCGGATGAACTGAATCAAAATCAGGCTCACCCCCCAGGTGGCCAACAGCGTTTCTAGGGGACGTCCATAGAGATAACGAATCACCGTTCGCTCTAGCAGCAAGCCCAGTAAAGCCGCCACCAAAAACGCCAGAGGCAGGGCCGCAAATATGTATAGATCAGGAGCAATCCCCCCAATGCTTTTGGCCGCATTTTGCACCACAAATGTGGTGTAAGCCCCAAACATCATCAGTTCGCCGTGGGCCAGATTAATGACCCCCATCAAGCCAAACACGATCGCTAAGCCCAATGCCACAATCAACAGCACCGCACCAATGCTAATGCCATTAAAAAGGCCACCAATTAAGCCTTCCAACACAGCCTTTACCGATTTAGGAACAACGCGCTACTTAACAAATGTTAATTGGCCTGCCATAAAAGCTAGCCACAATCTCAGTGGAATATAAGGTGCCCCGCAGAGAAGAAATGTTCACCCTTTACAGTTTTCGCCTGGTTAAAGGTTTGATCTCCACCGTCACTTGGGGCTGTTTTACCCTTTATCTTTTTGAGAAATTAGCTAGGCAAAAAGCCAAAGCTCTAGGTCGAGCGGTTCAATCTTCTAGCAACTCGCCAAACGGCAAGATAGGTGTTTACCTAAGTATTTGACCGACTCTATGCGAAGGGCGGGGACACAGCTTGCTGCACCCCCGCCAAACTACTGTTCGACAGTGCCGCGATCGCGGCTACAGCCTAACCCTAGACCTCAAATTTACCGCCCTTAGCGGGGTCAGACCAGTCGCAGGCAAAACCGATGGTGTCGGGCACAAACTGGTTCCAGGGCTCCGGATCAATCGGGCCGTCGGTTTCCCAGACAATGTTAAACATGCCGTCATCCATAACTTCCCCAAGCCGTACGGTCTTCGAGAGGTGGTGGTTGGCATTCATCGTCACGGTACCTTCGGGGGCGGCCATGCTCTGACCGTAGGCCGCTGCCCGCACCTCAGCAATATCAAAGCTGCCTGCGGCTTCCACGGCCTGCTTCCATAGGTAAACCATGATGTAGGCGGCTTCCATAGGGTCGTTGGTCACTCGGTCGTCACCAAACTCGGACTTAAAGTCGGCAACCCACTTTTCGTTTTCGGGGGTTTCAACGGTTTGGAAGTAATTCCAAGATGCCAGGTGACCCACCAGAAACTCGGGGCCAATCTGACGAACTTCTTCTTCTGCCACGCTCACCGACATCACGGGGTACTGGTCAGGCCCCATGCCCGCGCCCTGGAGCTGCTTGAAGAAGGCCACGTTGCTGTCGCCGTTGAGGCTGTTGAAAATCACGCCGCCGTCGGGCATAGCAGCCTTGATTTTGGTGATGATCGGGGTAACTTCGGTGTTGCCCAGGGGCAGATAGTCTTCACCCAGGGTGTTGCCGCCCTTAGCCGTCAGCTGTTCTTTGATAATGGTGTTGGCGGTGCGGGGAAACACGTAGTCAGAACCCACCAGGAAGAAGTCTTTGCCCTTGTTCTCGAGCAACCAATCTACCGCCGGTTCAATCTGCTGGTTGGGAGCAGCCCCGGTGTAGAAGATATTCTTAGAGCACTCTTGGCCCTCGTACTGCACGGGGTACCACAGCATGTGGTCTTTTGACTCGAATACGGGCAGCACGGCCTTGCGGCTGGCTGAGGTCCAGCAGCCAAACACAACGGCTACCTGGTCGTCATCGATCAGTTTTTCGGCCTTGGAAGCAAAGGTAGGCCAGTCGGAGGCGCCATCTTCTGTGATGGCTTCAATCTGCTTGCCTAAGACACCGCCAGCCTCGTTGATTTCTTTGATAGCGAGCATCTCAGCATCGACCACCGTGGTTTCGCTGATGGCCATGGTGCCGCTGAGGGAGTGCAGAATGCCCACCTTAATGGTTTCGCCATCGGCGGCGGCAGTATCGGTGCTAGCGTCGGTGGCACCGGTATCAGTGGTGGTGCTGCCGCCACAGGCTTTGAGCAGCATAGAGGTGCCCAGGGTCGCAGACCCATACACCAAAAACTTACGTCGATTAAATCGAGTTACCATTCAACCTCGCTCCTGACTCTTTAATGGAAGACTGTCTGATCGAGAAATTACTTAGACCGTCAGAGTGGATATTAGGAGGTGTGATTGGCAGTAAATGTAGCCTAGAGTACCAAAGGCCTCAACTTCTTTGTAACGTTTCTGAGATGTGTGGGTTAGAGTGACCTCTTTCTAAAGACTGATTTTGGGCGATCGCCACAAATGTATCGGCACTAGGACCTCAACCGGGCTTTGCCAAAACTCTGCACTACGCTCTTAAAACAGGTCTAGTTAAGGAACTAACGCTACGGGTTCAGCCGCTGCGTGGTAGCTAATGAAATCGATAATGGTGGCTAGACCCGCCTGGGTTTTGAGGTTGGTGAAACCAAAGGGGCGATCGCCTCGCATCCTGAGAGCATCCCGCTCCATTACCTCTAAGCTTGCACCGACCATTGGAGCCAGGTCGATTTTGTTGATTACCAAAAAGTCAGATTTAGTAATCCCTGGCCCGCCCTTACGAGGAATTTTGTCCCCAGCGGCCACGTCGATAACATAGAGGGTCAAGTCGACCAGCTCGGGGCTGAAGGTGCTGGCCAGGTTGTCGCCGCCGCTTTCCACAAACACCAAATCGAGGGGATCAAAACGAGCCTCGAGATCCTCGATCGCCACCAAGTTCATTGAGGCATCTTCGCGGATGGCGGTGTGGGGGCAGCCGCCGGTCTCGACCCCAACGATGCGATCGGGGCTGAGCGCCTGACTGCGCACTAAGAACTGAGCGTCTTCCTGAGTGTAGATGTCGTTAGTGACTACGGCAATGGAGTAGCAATCGCGCAGCGCCTTGCACAGGCTATCTACCAAGGCCGTCTTGCCCGAGCCCACCGGGCCTGCCACACCAACGCGAAAGGGAGTTGCCATGTATGCTCAAGCCAACATCAGGATGCTCGATATCTTACACCGCCTACTGAACGTTCTTGTGGCAGGCAGAAGAACCCAGGGTTTTTTAAACCCTGGGTTCTAAGTGAACTAAGCTAGAAATCCGTTTAACGACGCTAGCTGTACTTTTCGTTGGAAGTGGTCTCTAGGTCAAACAACACCTGAAGGGTCTGCATTGCCCGCTTGCGAGCCTCAATGTCGCGCTGGGCACGCAGCTGCACCATGGGGTCGTGAAGAATCTTGTTGACGATGCCCCGAGTCAGCGCCTCAATCACTTCCTGGTGCTTTTCGGCGAACTCGCTGCCCAAGCGCGACAGAGCTTTCTCTAGCTCCTGCTCGCGGATGGTCTCGACCTTGCTGCGCAGGCTGCTGATCGTGCCCACGGTGTCGAGGGAACGCCACCAGTCCATAAAGCTCTCCACCTCTTGGTCGAGCAGCACCTGGGCCTCCATAGCCATGCGGCGACGGCTGGCCTGGTTCTGGGCGACCACGGCCTTCAGGTCATCGACGTTAAAAGCGTGAACGTTGTCCAGCTCGTTGGCGTTGGTGTGAACGTTGAGGGGTACCGAGATGTCAAACACCATCAGGGTGCGGTTGTTGACCAGCGGGGCCAGATTGTCGCGATCCAGAATTGGCTCGGTGGCCGAAGTACAGGTAAACACCACATCACAGGCCTCAACCGTCTCCAGCATGGCAGCGAGGGTACCGGTGCGAATGTTGGCATCGGGGAACTGCTTAGCCAGCTCGTTGGCGCGATCGATGGTGCGGTTGAGAATGGTGATGGTGCAGGCGGAGTCTTTAGAAACTAGGTGCTGCACCAGCAGGCGAGCCATTTTACCCGCGCCCAAAATGCTGATGTGGCAGCTGTTCAGGTGGGGCACCTTCATGCGGGCGAGTTCTACAGCGGCAGAGCTGATAGAGACGGCCCCGGTGCCGATGCTGGTCTCGCTGCGCACGCGCTTACCGGCGGTGAGGGATTGCTTCAGCAGGCGATCTAGCACCCGGCCAATGCTCTTGTGCTGCTGAGCCAGCTGGTGAGCATGCTTCACCTGAGCAAGAATTTGCCCTTCGCCCAGCACTAGACTGTCGAGGCCCGCGGCCACCCGCATTAGGTGGTTGACGGCATCTTGGTGCAGCAGGATGAACAGGTGCTGGCGCAGCTCGTGGAGGGGCAGGCCGCTATGCTCGGAGAGAAACTGGGTTACTTCGCGAATGCCCTGCTCGGTTTCCTCGGTCACGATGTGGATTTCGAGACGGTTGCAGGTGCTGAGGATGGAGACTTCGTCGATGTGGGGGCAATGGGTGAGATGGGCGATCGCGTCACCTGTCTGAGCCGTCGGAATGCTAAGTTTTTCGCGAATTTGCACCGGGGCGGTTTTGTGGCTCAGGCCAATTACGGCGATATTCATTCTTCCTCCACGCGTTTAGTAGTCACCTAATTTTATGGTGTTGACAGATCCTTGGGGGGAGCCTGGTCGCCTAGGAATGGCCGCCCGAAGGTTGCTGTATACACAATTGCCAATATGTTTGAAGTTAGAGATAAACAGGGCCCGACTCAAGGAAACTCAACAAAAGTCCATCAAAAACTGTAACAAGGCCCAAAAAAAGAGATGCGAGGATCCCGCATCTCTAGGCTAACGAATTTAACCCGTACTCTAGGGCGTTTTTACGCCCGTCAGTGTTTATTTGCCAAGACTAGATCCCCCCGAGTCAACGCTGTCCAAGACAGCCTCTTTACCTTCCTTATGGAGGGCAAGGGGGATCAAGTCAGGCATTCACTAGGCCTAAGAGCACCTAGTGCAGTTGGAGAGCCTTGGGCTGGTCAACCATGTGGATGGTGTCCACAAAGCGAGCGGTCTTGGACTGGCTAGAGATTACCAACGACTGGGTTCGCATGCCGCCATGGAAGAAGCGCACCCCTTCCATCAGTTCGCCGGGGGTGATGCCGGTAGCAGCAAACAGCACGGTTTCACCTGAGGCCAGCTCGTGAGCATCGTAGACTTTGTCGATGTCGGTGATGCCCATTTCGTTGAGACGGGCAATATTGGCTTCCTTGCTTTCGCCAATCAAGCCGGTTTTGACTACCGCAGGGTCATAGATTAGCTGGCCTTGGAAGTGGCCACCTAGGCAGCGCATAGCCGCAGCGCTAATTACTCCTTCGGGCGCAGCACCGATGCCCATCAGGGCGTGGGTGTTGGTGCCAGAGAAGGCACAGGAGATAGCCGCACCAACGTCGCCGTCAGCAATCAGCTTGACGCGGGCACCGGCATCGCGGATCTCTTTGATCAGGTCGTTGTGACGATCGCGCTTCATGACCACCACTACCAGCTCGTCGATGCCGCGATCGAGGCATTCGCCCAAAATTTTCAGGTTTTCGGTGGCCGACTTGTTGATGTCAACCTTGCCTTTGGCCTGGGCCGGAGCCGCCAGCTTCTTCATGTAGAAGTCAGGAGCAGCGAACAGACCACCTTTCTCAGAAATTGCCAGGACGGCCATGGAACCGTTTTGGCCATAGGCAACCAGGTTGGTGCCTTCGCAGGGGTCAACGGCAATGTCAATTTCGAGCAGTTCGTCGGGGTTGCAAAAATCGGTAGCGTTGGGCTGGGTGCAAATGCCCACCTCTTCACCGATGTAGAGCATCGGAGCATCGTCCCGCTCGCCCTCTCCGATCACAATGCGACCGCGCATGTGAATTTTGTTCATGCGCTCCCGCATGGCTTCGACTGCCACCTGGTCAGCGATATTTTTTTCGCCCTTGCCCATCCACCGGGCCGATGCGATCGCAGCCTGTTCGACAACCTCAATAATCTCAAGACCGAGGGTACTTTCCACGGGATCAATCCTCCAAACTGCCTATATTTAGTGGGTTTCGCGTTCCCCATCTCGATTTCCCAGTCTATCAGACGGTGGGATCAAGGCATAGGAAATTGTGCTGGGCAGAACAGAGAATAAAGGAATCGTGGAGAAGATCAGGATGTGGAGCGATGAGGAAGGGGAGAATGTATTTGTTCTCCTCACCCCCCCTCATCTTTCTTATTCCCTCGCAGTTTCCCTAGGGCACCGCATACTCCGACTCTACCGCCGGTAGCTTGCCCTGCTGCACCAGAGCCTGGTGAATCATTGCGACAACCTCGGCGCGGGTAGCCGCCTGGGCCGGCTTGAGCTGGTCGCGGTTGGGGTGATTCACCACCAGGGCGTTTTCAGCAGCAGCAGCCACCTTGGGTCGGGCCCAGGTGGGCAACGGACTGAGGTCAACAAAAGCTTGCAGCGTCTGATCTGGGGCAGACGAGTCGGTTAGCCCCAGACCAGAGGCGAGGGAGACTAGCACCTCATAGCGCGGCACCGCCTGGTCGGGGCGAAAGTCGCCTTCGGGGTAGCCGTTCATAAAGCCTTGAGAGACGGCGCTGTCAACCGCTGGGGCGGCCCAGTAGTTGCTGGGCACGTCGACAAAAGCGCGCACCGAGCCCTCCCGGGGGACATCGCCAAAGGCCTCATTGAGAAGAGCCGCTAGCTCAGCCCGGGTCAGGGGTTGATCTGGCTGAAAGCTGCTCTCAGGAAAATTGGGCAGGTAGCCACCATCAAACATAGCCTTGATGAAGGGGTAGGCCCAGTAGGTGGTCGGTACGTCAGAAATATCAAGGGGTTGAGTGGAGTCGACAACCTCGGTTGAAGGGTCGCTCGGCGTCTCATTAGGATTAACTGGAAGCACAACACCCGATGGTGATTCCCTAGTCACCACCGAAGAGCGCTGCTCTTCAGGGCCAAACCTTGGTCCCCCAGCGGCAGGATCCTGTTGAGGGCGATCGCCCC
The DNA here is from genome assembly GCF_039962255.1 of Leptolyngbya subtilissima AS-A7. Classification (NCBI taxonomy): domain Bacteria; kingdom Bacillati; phylum Cyanobacteriota; class Cyanophyceae; order Leptolyngbyales; family Leptolyngbyaceae; genus Leptolyngbya; species Leptolyngbya subtilissima. Next base: position 293,665 of record NZ_JAMPKY010000007.1, read on the forward strand.
GTTCAAAGGTGCGCGGTTCAAAATCTTCCTCCGCCCCCTCCACTTCTGGCTGGGCAAGGGAAGACGGCTCCTCGACACGGCGCGACAGCAGATCCGGGTCGGCCAGTGGCCCCTGGCTGCGGGTCAGGCCCCACCACAGGATGGAGCCTATACCCAAGAAGGCCAGCACTACTGCCAACAGCTCGTCAGGCTCAAGGGTGCGACGCGTTCGGGGAGCAGTGTCGCCAACGCGGCGACTAGCGTCAGACGGGTTGGGCGGGTCGGGGGGGAGATTCACCATGGTTTGGCAGGCTGGCAGCAACGTCCAGGGTTATCCTACCAGAGCCGGCTCGCGCTGGGGGGTAACAACGGGGTTACCGGCTTCGTCAATGTCGAGGCAGGCGCGGTCACCCTCCTCCAAAGCGCCAGACAGAATGGCCTCGGCCAGGGTGTCTTCGACCAGGCGAGCGATCGCCCGACGCATGGGGCGAGCCCCGTAGCGCTGGTCATAGCCCTCGCCCGCTAGCCTAGTGCGGAAGGCGTCGGACAGGGTAACTGTCATCTGGCGATCGGCGATGCGCTTGTTGACCTGCTCGAGCATCAGATCAGCGATCTGGTTGACCTCGTCGCGGGTGAGCTGACGGAAGACGATGATCTCATCGATTCGGTTCAGCATTTCCGGACGGAAGTACTGCTTCATCTCTTCATTGACCAGGTTGCGGATGTTGTTGTACTGGCTGGTAGCCGCATCGGTGGTAGCGAAGTCAAAGCCCAGACCAGCACCGCCCTTCTCAATGACTTGAGAGCCAATGTTTGAGGTCATGATGATCAGGGTGTTCTTAAAGCTCACCACCCGCCCCTTGGCGTCGGTCAGGCGGCCGTCGTCAAGCACCTGCAAGAGCACGTTAAACACCTCGGGGTGAGCCTTTTCAATCTCATCCATCAAAATGACGCTGTAGGGCTGGCGACGCACTGCCTCAGTCAGCTGACCGCCTTCGTCATAGCCCACAAAGCCCGGAGGCGAACCAATTAGCTTTGATACTGTATGGCTCTCCATAAACTCCGACATATCGAGGCGGATCATCGCCTCTTCGGAGCCAAACAGAGCCACGGCTAGAGCCTTAGACAGCTCGGTTTTGCCGACCCCGGTGGGGCCAGAAAATACGAGGCTGGCAATGGGGCGATCGCCGCTAGCCAAGCCCGAACGCGCCCGACGAATCGCTTTAGCGGCAGCGACCACAGCTTCGTTCTGACCAATCACCCGCTCGTGGAGCACGTCTTCGAGGTGCAGCAGGCGCACGGCCTCGGTTTCGGTCATCCGGTTCACCGGAATGCCCGTCCAGGCGGCAACGATGTCGGCAATGTTGTCTTCATCGACATTGGGCAAGGCTGGCACGCTGTCGGCTACCGCTTCACCGTACTCGGGAATATCAGCCTGGAGCTGCTGAATCAGCGCCTGCCGTTGCTCCCGCAGGGTTTTGGCCTTAGGGAATTCTTGCAGCTGAATGGCTTCATCCAGCTCTTTGTTGACCTGGCGCAGCTGCTGCTTGAGTTCCTTAGAAGGATACTTAGGCATGAACCGCAGCTTCACCTGGGAACCCGCCTCATCGAGCAGGTCGATGGCTTTGTCGGGCAGGTGGCGATCGCTGATGTAGCGATCCGACAGTTTGGCGGCAGCCTCTAGCGCCGCATCGGTAAAGTTCACCTGGTGGAACTGCTCGTAGCGGCTGCGCACCCCCTGGAGAATCTCAATGGTCTCGCTCACCGAGGGCGGGCTGACGGTGACGGGCTGAAAGCGGCGCTCTAGAGCGGCGTCGCGCTCAATATGTTTGCGGAACTCATCGATGGTTGTGGCTCCGATGCACTGCATCTCGCCCCGCGCCAGAGCCGGCTTAAGCATGTTGGCGGCATCGAGCCCACCCTCAAGGGAACCAGCCCCAATCAGGGTATGGATTTCGTCAATCACTAGCACCACATCGGGGTCTTCGCGCACTTCCTGCACGAGCTGGGTGAGGCGCTCTTCAAAGTCGCCACGAAAGCGCGTGCCCGACACCAAAGAACCCATGTCGAGGCTGATGACGCGCTTCGTGATCAGCGCCTCAGGAACATCCTGATTGACGATGCGTTGGGCCAAGCCCTCGGCGATCGCCGTTTTGCCTACCCCTGGCTCGCCCACCAAAATAGGATTGTTCTTGGTGCGACGACCCAGAATTTGCACGACGCGCTCGATTTCTTTGGCGCGACCCACCACAGGGTCAATTTTACCGGCGGCGGCCCTGGCCGTCAGGTCGTGGCCAAACTCGGCCAAAATTTTGCCGGTCTTGCGGGAGCTGTCGCGATCGCTCTCGCGACGGCTGCCAGCAGGCGCAGCAGCTACTTCGCCAATATCTTGGATGATGCGAGTGCGCACCTTGGCTGGGTCAACCCCAAGGTTGGTAAGCACTCGATAGGCTACGCTCTCGGTATTTTGGCAAAGGCTGAGCAGCAGGTGCTCAGGCTCAATGTAGGGTGAGTCCATTTTGCGGGCCTCTTGGAAGGCCTGCTCAAACACCTGCTTAACCTTAGGCGTGAAGGGAATTTCGGGCGGTACGCTGCCGCTGCCGCGGCCGATGATGGCCTCAACTTCGGCGCGGGCATCGTTGATGTTGACGCCAAACTCGCCCAGCACTTTAGCCGATAGAGTCGATTCTTCTTTAATCAGGCCCAGCAGCAGTTGCTCGGTACCAACAAAGTTGTGGCGCAGCCGACGGGCCTCTTCCTGGGCCTTCATGATGACGGCGATCGCGGTGTTAGTGAAATGTTCAAACATGGCAGTTAAATCAGTACCAATGGCGTGAGGAGTGACAGAGGGCCGAAATTGACTGAGCAAGAACGGGCTGCAACTGTAGCGATGTTGGGGCCATGGACCCCCAAAGCATGAATATATGGGCCTACTGAGTTATTAATACTTTACGTAGATGCACGCATACTCCGCAGTGAGGAGAACCGTAGGAAACGGGTCGGGTTTAGCATTTGTCCGCCAGCTCGACCTCAAAGGCGAGATGAACTATCAGCATCAAAAATCACAGGCAATAGTTTTTCCTTAGAGATTATTTACATTACTTAACCTTATCTTATAGCCTAGGGACTGGTTCGGCAAATTGCTGGGGTCAACCAGCAAAATAACGGCACCGCTTTAAAGGAACCGCTCTATCATTACAGAGCTATTGCAGGCCGAACTTGTTAGCTGCTAAGTGTTCTAGCGATTTTGATCCCAATGTCAGATCTCGCTTTAATATTGGTACATAAGAACTATACTTCCCTGGGCCGACCGTGACCGTTGCCATAGAACTTGCCAATGCAGAAGACCTTCGAACGGCGCTAGGGCGCTGGCTAGAAGACTATGGCCACAGCGTTCATCGCCAGGTACCCTGCCCCGAGGAGGGGGTCGTAGACCTGCTCACGCCGGCCTACGCTATTTATTGCCCCCCCACCCTCACACCACCTGACCTGTGGGCAACAGTCGACAAAATTCAGATCCACCAGCCGCACTTCCCGGACCAGCGATCGGTGATTGCTGGACTCACCCCCGAGGCTGATTGGGAGTCTGCCCAGGCCATTGCTGAGCAAATTCAGCCCAAGGGCATTGAGATTTGGTTTCTCGATCAGATGCCTCAGTTTGTGGATTACTACAGGCAGCTCAACGCTGAGCCGCTGCCCCAAACCTCAGGGCGATTGACTCGGCGCAACCCCCTAGCTGGCTGCTTAATTTCTATAGGTATGGCGGCAATTTTGAGCGCAAGCTTTTGGCTGGCCTATCGCATTTTGGATCGCCACCAGCTCAAGACGGCCACTAACAGCCAAGAAAATCGCCTGTGGGAACAGCTGCACAGCTCCGTAGAAGTCTGGGATATGGACACGACCCTGATCCATCTAGAGCGCCTAGGTGCCAGCCGCAACCCCTGTGTTTCGGAGTTTGCCGACCGATTTGAAACTAGCCTTAAGCAGCAGGGGGCTGAAGGATTTAGAGACATCAACCCAATCAAGCGAGCCCTTAACCTTCAGGACGGCTGCCGCTTGGAAATCCGAGAATACGACTTTTCTCAATAGCTAGTTTCGATAGTGAGAGAAGGGGGCGATCGCCTCATCTTGTTCTTTGTGAACGGGATAGGGCGATCGCTCTAGCCAATTTTATTGATACCAGCAATCAATAGTTCCTGACCCTCAAGTTACTACAACCTGCTTGCGGGCCTAACTAGCGACAGCAGTATTCCTGCACCGCTCCTAATGCCAAGTCTTAAAACCTACTCGCTTAACAATCGCAACAAAACTTAATCATTTACTATTGAGAACGATTCCGATCTGTGGTCAAATCTTCTTATTGAGTTTTCTTCTCAATAAGCGCTGTGTTGATTTTGACTTTATTAAGGAGTCATTGGCTATGCAAACCTATGGCAATCCCCAAGTGAGCTATGACTGGTGGGCTGGCAATGCCCGCTTTGCAGATCTGTCGGGATTTTTTATCGCTGCCCATGTGGGTCAAGTGGCGCTCATTGCTCTGTGGGCAGGAGCTTTCACCCTATTTGAGTTGTCTTGGTTTGACCCCACTGTTCCCATGGGTGAGCAGGGGCTCATTTTGCTGCCTCACCTGGCTACCCTAGGTCTGGGCATTGGCGACGGTGGCCAAGTTATTGATACCTATTCCTACTTTGCAGTGGGGGCGGTTCACCTAATTTCTTCCGCTGTGTTGGGGGCCGGGGCACTATTTCACACCTTCAAAGCCCCCGCAGACTTAAAGACAGCCAAAGGGCAGCCCCGCAAGTTTCACTTTGAGTGGGATGACCCAGCTCAGCTAGGGCTGGTTTTGGGCCACCACCTACTGTTTTTGGGGGCTGGGGCGCTGCTGCTAGTGGTCAAAGCCACTGCTTGGGGTGGTCTCTACGATGCCACTACTCAGACCGTACGGTTGGTCCAGCCAACCCTCGACCCGTTGGTGATCTATGGCTACCAGACCCATTTCGCCAGCGTGAATAATCTCGAAGACTTAGTGGGCGGTCACCTGTTTGTCGGGGTGCTGCTGATTGCCGGGGGTGTTTGGCACATTCTGGTGCCGCCTCTGAAGTGGGCTAAGCGGGTGCTGCTGTTTTCGGGTGAAGCAATTTTGTCCTACTGTCTGGGCGGCATTGCCCTGGCGGGGTTTGTGGCGGCTTACTTCTGCGCGGTAAACACCTTGGCCTATCCGGTGGAGTTCTATGGCCCGCTCTTGGTTGTCAAACTCGGCATTATGCCCTACTTCGTTGACACTGTGGTGCTACCGCTGAATGCCCACACCTCGCGTTGCTGGTTAGCCAATGCCCACTTCATTTTGGCGTTCATTTTCTTGCAGGGCCATCTGTGGCATGCTCTGCGCGCCATTGGGTTCGACTTTCGCCGGGTAGAAAAGGCCCTGAGCACCGTCGAACCGTAGCGTTGGGTTAACTTCTCCTCTCTTGGGGGGCACTTAGGGCTCCAACATCCTGCCCCCCTTTTCTCATGTTGCTACTTAAGTTAAATCAGGACGATACTTTCTATGACGAAGATTGGTCTCTTTTTTGGCACTCAAACTGGCAATACCGAAATCTTAGCAGAGGCGATTCAGTCGGAGTTTGGCGGCGACAGCGTAGTTACCCTACACGACATTGCTGACGCTAGCCCCGACGATTTTGCTGACTACGACTGCATTATCATCGGCTGCCCCACTTGGAATATTGGCGAACTGCAGTCGGATTGGGAAGGTTTCTACGAAGACCTCGATGCGATCGACTTTAGCGGCAAGCAGGTGGCTTACTTTGGCGCTGGCGACCAGGTGGGCTATGCCGACAACTTTCAGGATGCCATGGGCATTTTGGCCGAGAAAATCAATGCTTTGGGAGCGACTACCGTTGGCCACTGGCCGACTGATGACTACGACTTTAACGATTCCAAGGCCGTTCAAAATGGCAAGTTCGTGGGTCTGGCCATCGATGAAGACAACCAGGCCGAGCTAACGGGCGATCGCATCAAAACCTGGGTCACCCAACTAAAGTCAGCCTTTGGCGTCTAGCCTGCCTTTTCGGCTATAGAGCATCGCTGGCCCACAGCCCAAGGTGCACTTCCTACTCTCTGCCTGCTTGAAACATTGTCCAGAAATTGTGTATCCAATGACTGTACCTACCTGCCCCGATGCCCTGTGGCTCAACGTCAGCCCCAGCTTTGAACGATTTGACCAAAAGCTGCTGGGCTGCCTAACCCGCCATGTTGAAGTTGCCCACTGGGCCTACCGACAAACCCCCGATGAGCCTAGCTCCCTCGATATTGCTGTCACCCTACTGCACGACTACCTCAAAGGTCACAACCGGCCGGTGCACCTAATGGGCCATGGCCTAAGCGGGCTGGTGGGGCTGCTCTACAGCCGCCAAAATCCCCATCGGGTCAAGTCGCTAACGCTGCTCTCGGTAGGCGTTAACCCTGTGGTCGATTGGCAAGCCCACTACTACGCTCAACTCGAACAATTACCCTGCAAGCGGCGGCAGGTGCTCACCCAAATGGTCTTTAGCCTGTTTGGGCACCAATCACGGCCTTTATTACGGGGCTGGATCAACCTGTTAGAGCAGGATTTGCTGCACTCGGTATCGCCCCACTCGCTGCTAAAGCGAGCTAGCCTTTGCCCTGGCAGCGTAGCAGTGCCCCTGCTCGTCTGTGGTGGCGAAGCAGATTCTATCGTTGACCCGACCCAAATTCAGGGATGGCAGCCCTGGCTCAAGGGGAGCGATCGCATAGTTTCATTTCCAGGCCGCCACTTTTTCCATGCCGTGCATCCCCATCCCGTAGCCAGCCAGATTTTGAGCTTTTGGGGAACGACGGAAAACCTGCTAGTCGCACCTCAGAGTCTCAGAACAGTTCCCTAATCTCTGCCGCTGCTTTTAGCGAGGTTCTATGCTTTCTGCCGCCGTTTTACTGGCGATCGTAGTGCCCCTCGGCATCTGGGCGATGGTGCTGGTCTCTGTACTGGCGATTTTGCTTGCTGTTGACGATGGCATGCAACGGCTGCGGCGCTTGCACCAAGTCCCCTGCTTTCACTGCCAGTACTACACCAACAGTCCATACCTGAAATGCCCTGTGTGTCCCTTCGATGCTGGTTCTGAGGCGGCCCTCTGTTGCACCGACTATCAACCAGCGGCTTGTACACCGGCCCCTCTACTCCTTAGAACTCAATCTAAAGCGTCTCCCTCGCGCTTGAAATTTTTCCAAAATAGGTAGGGCTGCTTTCAGCGCGTTAGTCTCGCAGCAATTATTCCAATACTAGGCACAGTTCCATCGCCCCCAGACTGGGCAGTACAGCTAAGTCCTGATTGTTTATCCGGCAAGAGGCAGACGTTTATGGCGCAGGTTATTTCGATTCATTCCTTTCGTGGAGGCACCGGCAAATCGAACCTGACGGCTAACATTGCTACAGCAGTAGCCAGCCAAGGCAAGCGCGTCGCCATTGTCGATACCGATATTCAGTCCCCTGGTATTCACGTCCTCTTTGGCCTTGACGACGAAGACTTTACCCATTCCCTCAATGACTACCTGTGGGATAAGTGCAGCGCCAAGGATGCTGCCTACGATGTAACGGCCCTGGCCACTGCCGACGGTACCCTTGCTGATATCAGTGGTGCAGTTTACCTGATGCCCTCTAGCCTTAAGGCTGGCGAAATCGCCAAGATTTTGCGGGAAGGCTACGACGTGGGGTTACTCAATGATTGCTTCCACGACCTGATCAATCAGCTCAACCTCGACTACCTGTTCATCGATACTCACCCGGGCCTCAACGAAGAAACCCTGCTCTCCATCGCCATTTCTGACCGCATGGTGATTATTTTGCGCCCCGATCGCCAAGACTTCTTGGGCACCGCCGTCACCCTCGAAGTGGCCCAAAAGCTCGACGTGCCCAACATTACCCTATTGGTCAACAAAGCCCCCAATATTTACTCCCGCGAAACCCTAATTTCTAAGGTGCAGGCTCAGTACGGGGTGCCGGTGGGCGGACTGTTCTACGAGAACGATGAAATGTTGCAGTTGGCCAGCGGCGGCATTTTCTGGCTACACCATCCTGATCACGCCTTTAGCCAAGAGGTGCATGCCGTCGCCCGCCAACTTATCGCGGCGGAGTAGTCTCCATGACTAGTCCCGCTGAGAGGGAGGCCCCTAACTCCCAACACCGGCCCGTCGCTGCGGCTGGGCCGAAGACTATGACTGACCTGCTGGCTTTAGCTGAGCCAGAGCGCACTTTATTGAATTGGCTTCTGCGCCAGCGAGGTGCATCCCTGGCCGAAATTATGGCCCATGCCCAATCAGAGCCTGCCGCTATCCAGGCCATGCTAGACAATCTCACGGCTACGGGGTTTTTAATCCTCTACGACGACGCTGCCCCCCCAGTGTTTAAGCCCAATCTGGTTTCACGCAAGCCTCGCGCTATGCCCGAAGAGCTGTGGGAGTCTGTTGAGTAGGCCCAAGCTATGGCAATGCTCTGATCTACCTGCTACCGTTAGCCCCTACAAAAAGTTTGAGAAGAACGCGGCTTAATTTTAGAGATCGCGGCTGAGGGCAGGGGTGACCGGAGCCTCAATGGTCTCGGCCTCCAACACTGCGGGCACACCCTCATTGAGTACCGTGAGCACTTGGGGCGGAGTGGCATCGGGAGGATAGACCAGATCAACCTCAAGATCTTGGCGGGCTTCGGCGGGAATATTCAGCTTTAGCAGAGCTTCAGCCTCCTGTCCCCGGCGCTGGACTAGGTGAACGTAGTGGGTGCGCTCTAAACCCATCTGATTTCTAAACTTGAGCCGCACAGTACCCCGAAAGAATACTCGGTCTTCGGGGGGACGACGAAAGCGCAGCCCTTGGACCAACTCCTCATCGCGCATAGGAGTTTGAAACTTGAGGGTGATGGCTTGCTCGACACCCCGATTGTTGTAGAAGGGGAGTTTGAGGCTGTAGCGCACGCCGTAGTTGCCGTGGGCACGGAAAGCAGTGTCGGGGTAGCGAGCCACCATGGGAGCGCTCTGAATTTGCCCAGTGCCAAAGGTGTTGCGATCGACGGAGCTAATCACGTAGGAGAAGGCATTGCCGGGGGCCGGAATCGTCAACACGTCGGTGTCGGAGGAGTCGGTGAGAGTGGCTTTCCAGCTGGCACCCTTGGCGACCCCGGCCACTCGACCGTAGTAAAACCGCCCAAACCGATAGGTCGAGGGGTCAGAGGGGGGAATATCGCGGGGGCCGGCGAGGTTGCCCTGCTTGAGCACCTGAAGCCAGTCTTGCAGGGTGGGCACGCGCTCGTTACCGTTGGGCATGACGTCGGCGTAACGGGCTAGGCTAGCTACGTGCACGGGGCCGCTGCTAGAGAGATACATCATGGATGTGCGCCCATTGCTGGGAATCGGGCGCGGTGCTATGGGTCGCAGTGGTGCAACAGTGCCATTCTCGCCAGTTTCAGGGTTAATTTGGGCATCAGCGGCAGTCAAAGTGACGGGGCGTATCGGAGGCTTGGGAATAACGCCTCCCTGGGGATAGCTGCCGTTGATCGGTACGGTGAGCGATCGCAGTGGGATAGGGGTGTTCATCAGCAGTTGCACATGGCCAGGTGGCAGCGTGATGCGCTCGGGCCAGTGGGACTGGTTTGCCCCGCGCAACATGTCGGTGGTGGTGCGGCTGCCGGGACCAGCATAGACACTGCCATTCGAGCTGAGTCGGGCATCGGGCAGATTGATGAAGGGAGCCTCCTGGCTGAGGTAGCTGACTCCCTGGTGGATGGTGATGTCAATGGGTTCGTCGCCGGGGTTGTACACCACAACGCCCATGAATAGGGTGCGGCGATCGTCAGCGTTTACCCCACGGGCGATGTGGTGGGCAAAAAGATCAAAGCGGCCGTTAAAGGCGTAGTTGAGATGAGCATCGGGGGATGCCATGCCGTCTTTAGGAAAGGTGGACAGCAGAATGCCATTCTGCTGCACGACTTCGGGGCTATTGCTGTTGAACACAGGGGTTTCGTCCAGGCCGCCGGGGAGGGGGCGCACTTCCTGGTAACGAATAACCTCGGCGTAGCTGCCATCGCGCGGAATGACAACGGTTTTAGCCTCGGGGGCTGGGGTGGTTTCACCCGGCGGTAGTTGAGCAAACAGCGGGGAAAGAGTGAAAGCGACTAACGCACTCAGCATGGATAACCCGTGGAACGACCAAAATACTAGTGAATTCAGTGTGCCCAGGTAAAACAAGCCTGAAGCAGTAGACGACGACCCTGGCAATGGTCAACATTGGTTGGGGTGGAGGGCGGTGTAACCAGCGCTGAAGCTGCCGGAAGCCTAGGCAAATGACGATGATCTATAGGCAACGGTGGCAGTGGCTATATTGACCCGATCCACAATAGCACCTTGGGGGACGGGGTATTTCGCTAGGGTTTGGGGAAAATCACTGAATCTTCACAGATTGGGACGGGCTTATTGGCCCCGCAGGGGGGCGTCTAACACCTTAACGATGCGATCGCCCGCGTCCTCTAGGTAAGCCAGGGTCGCCAGGTCGAGCCGCTGGCCCTGGCGACTGAGGTGACGGGCGATCGCCTCCTGAAGCTGCCGCAGTTGGTAGCGGGCCAGCACTCGGGCTTCTTCAGGGGCACCAAAGGTAGCCTCTTGGGCAACAAAGCCCAAAAAGTCAGTGACGCCTTCGCCAGAGCCATGGTTGCGCAGCACTAGGCTGGTGAGGGCGTTGAGGTGGTGGCGCTGAAGCCCCTGCCGCAGGCTAGAAATGGGCGTTGCCTCAGCGGGTGGATTGAGCACCTCAGTCCAAAGCGTCTGGCTCAGGGTGTCGAATAGCTCGGCCAAAGTAAAAGAATCTGGCCCTGGCTGTTTGAGTTCGCTGTCGCGCAGGCGCAGCAGCCGATCGCCCTCCATCAGATTGCTGAGGGTCAAGGCCTGGGTTGACACGATGCGATCATAGATGGGGTAGTCGAGGCGATCGCTAAACGGATCTTCTCCCCAGTGCAACCAGCGATCGGGAGCCAGGCGGTTGACCAACTCGGGCGACAGGCTGAGGGCGTTGGGGGCAAAGACCTGCTGGCTAAGGGTGGTTAGGGCGCGCCGCTGCTCGGCTGCCGCCACCGGCTCGAACGGGGATTGCCCCCGCGAACTCCAGGGGTCGGTGCGGGTAAAGCGCTGGCCGCCGATGTAGTTGGCCATGGTATCGGCCTGGCTGCCGTAGTAGAAAAACACCAAATCTACCCGCTGGCGAAGCTGACCGTAGCCCTCGCCCGGGTTCACCGAAAACCAGTCGAGGCGATCCCAAATGGCCTTAGCGATCGCCAACTGCCCCTCGGCGTAGCTTAGAGGGTCGTTGCTCATATCCCAGGCGTTGGCTCTGGGGTCGACCATGGTGTAGGCATCTTCGTCGGTGGCGTAAGCCAGAGCGGGGTCTGTCGCGCGATCGGCAATGGACTGAAGCTCGCGCTGGGCGGTCGCTCGGCTGGTGACCGGGCGGTAGCCATACTCAATAGCCCAGCGATCGTAGGGGCCGAGCTGGGTCGGGAAATAGTCGCCTTGGGGCTGACCAACGGGGGCCAGATTGGGGGGTAGGTAGTCCATGACGGAGCTGGTCATGCCCTGGGCTTGAGTAATGGCCGGGTTGTTGAGGTCGGCGGGAGACAGCAGAGTGCTACCCAAAAAGTTGTGCCGCAGCCCCAGCACGTGGCCCACTTCGTGGGCAGTTAGCACTCGCAGATATTGCTCTAGGTAAGCCGCCTTGGCCTCACGGGTCGAAAACGGTGGCGCTAGGGTAGCGATCGCCAGAGGCCCAAAGGTATTGGTCTGGGCTGCTCGCAGGCTAGCGCAATAGTCTAGGGTGTCGGGCTGGGGTGAAACAGTGCGGCCGGCGGCTGGAGCGGTGAGCCGGGTCATCAGGCGATCGCTGAGGGGGTGTCCGCACAGCGCCATTTCGCCCCTGGCGATCGCCCCCCGCTCGGCTAGCGTGTCGTACTCCAGGGCAAGATCGCGCACCACGCTGGCGTCAAGCACAACGTCAGCATCGAGAATTTCGCCGGTTAGGGGGTTGACCCGCGAAGGCCCAAGCCCGCTGGCCCAAGGGTAAAGCGAGTCTGACCAGCGAATTACGTTGTAGCGCACGTCGGCAGGGTCCCAATCAGCGTTGGCGGGCATTTCGCGCACTTCGATCGCCTGGGTAAAGCCCGCCTGCTCGAAGGCGGCATTCCACCACTCGATGCCGTCGCGAATGGCGGCTCGGTATTCTTGGGGGGTGGTGTTTTCAATCCAAAAAACCAGCGGCGTTTTGGGCGGCGAGAGGGCCGCAGTGGGGTCTTGTTTTTCTAACTGCCAGCGCTGAATGTAGCGGACAAAGGGGTCTGAGCTGCCAGGGCGAGTCGGGGCCCGGTAGGCGGAGATGAAATAACCCACCCGCTCGTCGGCCAGCCTCGGCTGAAAGGCGGGGTGAGCAGGAATGGCCGACAGGCTATAGCGCACCCGGAGGTTGAATCCCCTACCATCAGGAATGCTGCTGAGGGCCAGGGCAAAGGGGTCTGCACCACTGCTGCCGCCCGAAAACCCTAGCACCGTCTCCAGCTCAACGTTTTCGGGAAAGGCTTTGACCGGCCCCAGGTAAGAGGCATCGGCGTTGAGGGCGTAGCTGCCCAGCACCCAGGGAAACTGGTTAGCGAGATTGGCAGGGTCACGGGTGATGAGCCAGTCTTTGAGGTCGATGAGCAGTTCGCCCGTTTCACCATTGATGGCTTGAATCGGTAGCGTTGTCAGCACCGAATCGCTGAAAGATTCTCGCAGTAGCTGCTGGGCCTCGGCTTGGGAATTGCGGAAGAGCGCGTTGGGAATCGCCACCTGCAAGCGGTTGTCGGGAATCTGGCGAAACTGAACCATAAAGTCGTTGACCGGCCAGCCGCGAAACAGCCCAGCCTCACCCACCCCTGATTCTAGGGTGGCGATAAACAATAGGTTTTGGTTGAGCTGGGCGGGCTTGAGCCCGAGAAAGGCTCGATTGCGTTGGAGGTCGTGGTAAACCGTAAACAGCCCCTGGGAAACGGTCAGCCCCTTGACTGTCTCCTCAAAGGACTTGAGGCTGGTAGGTTCTAACCCGGCGCTAGGGTCTGACCCAGTGGGGGCGTCGGGAGTCGGCTCGCTGACTTGGGCAAAAAGACTGCCATGGGTCGGTCCAACCGCTGAGGAAACCTGGGGGGTTGCCCCTTGACTCGGGCTGAGGGAGAGGGTCACCGCGATCGCTAGGCTCAAGAGAAAGACCAGTCCTAGTCGTATGCTCTGCTTCACCAACCGCGCTCCTTCGCCCCTAAGCTAGGGGTGTTTTATGTTGTCATATGATGATAGACCTCATTTCCCCGTTTCTTGAGGCCATGCCAGAGACTGCCCCCGCCATGATTTCACCGCCGCTGCCCAACGCCTGGCCCCAGTTTGAGCAACCCCTCAAATTGGGAGTGATGGCCTCAGGCAACGGCAGCAATCTAGAGGCGATCGCCCAGGCCATCAGTCGGGGCGATCTGCATGCTCAAGTTCAGGTCGTGGTGTACAACAACCCCAAGGCTGGGGTGGCCGAGCGAGCGGCCCGCCTTGGACTGCCCACCGTGCTGTTGAACCACCGCCAGTACCCCGGCCGCGAAGCTTTGGACAAAGATATTGTGGAGACGCTCCGTATCCACGGCGCTGACTGGGTAATTATGGCGGGTTGGATGCGCTGCGTGACGTCGGTATTAATTGACGCATTTCCCCAGCGGGTGCTGAACATTCACCCCAGTCTGCTGCCCAGCTTTCCAGGGCTGCATGCGATAGAGCAAGCGCTGGCGGCAGGGGTAAAGGTGGCGGGCTGCACCGTACACCAGGTTGAGCTAGCAGTAGACAGTGGCCCAATCATTATGCAGGCGGTGGTGCCAGTACAGCCGGGCGATACTTCCGCTATGCTCCAGGCCCGTGTTCAGCAGCAAGAGCACCGCATCTACCCAGCGGCGATCGCCCTAGCTGCCCTAAAAGACAAGGGTCGCGACTAACTCCAATACCGCAACCAAAAGTACCCGCTCGGGTGACGGCGACCTTAGGACGTAAATTCCACAATGGGCCTAACCCCGACAGCCAGAGACACCTCCTTCTACCGGGTGCGTAGGCCACTGGGGCAAGCCGTATTTTTGGTGAAATCAAGCTATGGAAATTACTACCTTTGAGCTGCTGGTCAAGCGCATCGCCCCACCCCCGGCCGACCCCACCGTGGCTCGCCGCGTGGTGCAGGGATATTTTCTGACCATTGCCAACTTAGAAGACCGCGACTTTACCTATCAGCTTGAGTTTCACGTCAGCCGCCCCACGCCGGTAGACCCCGATCGCACTCTGGCAGGCAACGCTGTGGTGGCCTTTGATATTGCCGGAGCCAACACCCCGCTGGCCCTGACTGCGGTCAACCCCAGCCCGGTTACCCCCGTCTTCACCACCCGGTTTAGACTGCCGGCGAAGCAGACCGCCTCGGTGCAACTGCTGCCGGACCTGACTCGACCCGGCCTGCTCGATGAGGCCAATCCCGATGTTGAAATTCGCGGCTTTGTGCGCTTGCGCCTGCCTGCTCTGCGCCAGGGGGTGTTTCTAAGACCCCAGAGCAACACCCCCGTCAAGGTACTGCTCAACCCTGAGGTGCGCGGCACCTTCTTGCCCAACGACCTCGCAGCTCGCAGCGGCGACTTTGACCAGATCAACTATCCGCTAGAACTGGCCAGCGGTAAGGGCCTCAATGAAGTAGAGCCCGATCGCGGCTTCTTCCCCATCGATCCCGTCATCGTGGCTGAGGTGGCTGGCGATCGCCCGGTGCTGCCCGACCTGAATCCCCCCATGATTGACCTATCACTGCTCAGCCCCACAGCTCGGGCCGAGGTTTTGGCCGAAACCCTGGCCCAGGTAGACCCCAGCGCCGAAAACCTGAGCACCGTCAGCGACCTGCTCTCCAAGCTGGAAATTCCTATCCGCATGGAGCCGACCAACCGGTAGGTGCCGCCTAATTCTGACGCCTCAGCCCTGGTAGCTCTGCCTGCCTGAGGCTGAGGGACGCTATGGAAAACCGCCGTAACGCTGAGTATTTAATGAAACCTTTTACCTTTCAGCCGGTTTCCTTTAGCTGGGTGGCGCTGCATCCCCAGCCTAAAGGGGTGATTCAGTTTATTGGTGGAGCATTTTTTGGCTCGTTGCCGACCCTATGCTATCGCCACCTGCTGCGCGAGCTGTATGACGCTGGTTACACCGTGGTGGCCATGCCCTTCCGCTTCAGCTTTCGCCACTGGGGCATTGCCCTCAGCCTGTTAGAAGAACAGCGACGGCTGCAAACCTGTCTGCCGCAGCTCGCTGCCGAGGTTGGGTACGACATTGGGGTATATCACCAGAGCGATCGCTACGCCTGGCTGGGCCACAGCTTGGGCTGCAAATACATTGCCCTGCTAGAACTGCTGTGCGGCGTTGAGCTAGACCCGGCAGACACCACCCTTGATGAAGTGATTGGCGGCAGAAATGCTCAGTGGTTGCGCGATCGCCTAGCGGCTTCTCCTAACATTTGGAACCAGCCCACCCAGCTCTTAGCTCCCGATATTAGCGACACCACCAATGCGGTGCCGCTCAAAACGTTGGCGCACCTGTTCGATCGCTTAGGACTGGGGGTGCAGCCCACCCGCCAGCAAACCCTCGCGCTAATCGATCGCAGCCGCCTCTTTAACTTGACGGCCATGGTTTCCTTCACCCACGACACCGTAGCGGGAAGCATACAAGACCCTTGCCCTGCTACCAGTGATGTCCTCTGGCTTTACCAGCATCTACAGGCCAAACAGCTGATTCATGCCGAACTGAGGGGCAAACACCTCGAACCTCTGGGGGTAAAGGTCGGCTCCTGGCTGGTAGACCTCAACCCGCTCGATAAGTTTGCTAAGCCCCTAGTCTGCTGGGCTACCGGAGAAACCGTGCTGAAGTTTTTTCACCAGCTTCAGCATCGCGAAACTGAGTCAGGGACAGTTTTAGAGGAGCTGAAGCCAGCCCTAATTGAACGTTAAGCAGTGAGCGGAATCAGGACTGTTCAGCGCTGAGCCATCGGGTTTAGGAGTTGATTTGCCGGAAAACGAGGGTCGAGCTGGAGCACGATCTGGCGCTGGTCGATGGTTAGCCAGCCTTCGACTTTAAAGTCTTTCAGAAGGCGAGTCACAGTGACACGAGTGGTGCCGATGGCGGTAGCCAACTGGTGGTGGGTCAACCGCATGGGCACCCGAATGCCGCTGGGTTCGACATGGCCAAAGTCTTTGGCCAGCATCAGCAAAAAGTGCTTGAGGCGATCGGCTACCAAGCGCTTGCCCGAGAGCGCTAGCCAGGCTTCGGCCTGCTGCATTCTCAGGGTCAAATTGCGAAACATGCCCGCCATCAGCACTGACGACCCCTCGATTTCAACCATGGGCAGCGACAGCACATCGACATCGGTGAGGGCGGTGGCCCAGTAGGGGTCAACGGTGGTTAGGGGTAGGCCGATGGGCATCGATGGCCCAGCTAGACCCAGCAGCGTTTCGCTGCCGTCGTGCTGAATGGTAAATAGCTGCACAATGCCCCGACAGATGACCAGCACCTCATCGCTGCGCAGGGGAATGGGTCGCCCTGCCGCAAAGGGTACTAGGGCTCGCTCGCGATAGAGCTGCTCCAAGAGCTGAATGAAGGTTTGATGGTTGCGAATGCCAACAGTGGCATCATGGAGAGCAGAGGTTGCGATTGCAGACACGGGGGTACCTAGAGTTCGCCCGGGTAGGTACTAGCAAGGGTACGGGGGTGAGAACGGCCCTTAGGGGCGATCGCAGCCCTGTCCTCAAGACCAAGGTCTCACAACAGTTGGATCCTGGTCAATGCTATCAACCTGCCCAGCCCCATCTTCGGCGGCTTAAATTAAGGAATTCCCCAGACGAGGTTAAGTTCAGGGAAATAGTTCATTAACGTTTGTGATTTACCGCACCAACCAGGACGAATTTGGCTATCTACAATACCTTGTAGCAGCTATATCCTACTGAGGTAAGGCCAGCTCTAGTGGGTGGGCAAGTAGTCGCGCACGTCCGTCACTTGCCCGGCCAGAGCTGCCGCCGCCACCATCGCCGGGCTCATGAGCAAAGTGCGGCCCGAGGCCGACCCCTGGCGTCCTTTAAAGTTGCGGTTAGAGGATGAGGCGCTAATCTGCCGGCCCTGAAGCTTGTCGGGGTTCATGGCCAGACACATCGAGCAGCCCGCCTCGCGCCACTCAAAGCCCGCTGCAGTGAACACCTGGTCTAGCCCTTCGGCCTCGGCCTGCTGCTTTACCCGCTCAGAGCCAGGTACTACAAAGGCTTTTATCCCCTCAGCCACGGTCCGACCCTGGACCACTTTTGCCGCTTCCCTCAGATCGCTGATGCGCCCATTGGTGCAGCTGCCGATGAAGCACACGTCAATGGCGGTGCCCTTCAGGCTTTGGCCGGGGGTGAAATCCATATAGGCAAAGGCGTCTTGGGCCAGCACCTGCTCTTCATCGGGCAGGCTGTCGGGCCAGGGCAAGGTTTCGTTGATGGCAATGCCCTGGCCAGGGGTAATGCCCCAGGTTACGGTGGGGGCAATGTCGGCGGCGGCGAACACGGCCACATCGTCATACTCGGCGTTGGCATCGCTGCGCAGGGTATTCCACCAGGTAACGGCCTCATCCCAAGCTTTACCCTTGGGAGCAAAGTCGCGCCCATTTAGATAGTCATAGGTGATTTGGTCGGGGTTGACGTAGCCGCAGCGCGCGCCCCCTTCGATCGCCATGTTGCAGAGGGTCATGCGCTCTTCCATGGACATGGCTTCGATCGCACTACCGGCAAACTCGTAGGCATAGCCCACGCCACCCTTCACCCCGAGCTTGCGAATGATGTGCAGCACCACGTCTTTGGCGTACACCCCAGGCAGCAGGTCACCGTTGACCTCCACCCGGCGCACCTTGAGCTTGCCGAGGGCCAGAGTTTGAGAGGCCAGCACGTCGCGCACCTGACTGGTGCCAATGCCGAAAGCGATCGCCCCAAAGGCCCCGTGGGTCGAAGTGTGGCTGTCGCCGCAGGCAATAGTCATCCCCGGCTGGGTCAACCCCTGTTCGGGGGCAATCACATGCACAATGCCCTGACTACCCGAGCCAATGTTGTAAAAGCGAATGCCGTGCTCTTGGCAGTTTTGGTCGAGGGCCTGCATCATCGCCTCGGCTAAGGGGTCAGCGAAGGGGCGGGCCTGGCTCTCGGTGGGCACGATGTGGTCGACGGTGGCGACGGTGCGCTCGGGATACATCACCGTGAGCTGGCGCTCGCGCACCATAGCAAAGGCCTGGGGGCTAGTGACCTCATGCACCAGGTGCAGCCCAATAAACAGCTGGGTCTGCCCCGAGGGCAGGGTACCTACGGTATGCAAATCCCAAACTTTGTCGAACAGCGTACCCTTGCTCATGGCAGACCTGTAGGCAAAAACGATGAAACTAACTGGTGGCGAAAGGGGCGGCAAATGCGTTGCCAGTGTTCTATCTTAGCCCAAAGCCTCTGCCCCACAGTTGAGGGAAATATCTCTGGAGGCCAGTTAACGACTGTACCCAACGGCCCTTGCTGCCCTCTTATCGATTCTTTACGATCACCTGGTAAGTTTCAGCGTGTTGTGGGCTATTGCCCTGGGCGAACCATTGAGCGTTTGACCAGAACTACCCACGCCAGGCAAAAAGGTTCGATTTATTAGGAGATATGTCATGGGTTTTCTAGGCAAATTGTTCGGCAGAAAAGAAGAAGAAAAAGCTAAGTCCTCCCCCAAAGTTAACGTCAAGCAGGCTGCCACTACGGCCAAAATCGACGATGCCAAGGTGGGCATCGATGGCCAATTCGACGAGAGCGGTCTAGCAAAGCGAGTGGCCCTGGCGTTTGATGAAGCCGGCCTGTCTGACAATGTGGGCCTGTGGGTGGCTCAAACCGGCTCCACTGTGGTGCTGAAATATAACCCCGATGCTCAGGGTGTGCTAGAGCAAGCCAAGAAAATTGCTATGACTGTGGATGGCGCGACCAACGTCACGGCTCAGCCCAACTCGTAGGGCCATTCTTAGTTAAACCGTCAACCGGTAACGTTCAATAGTTAACGCCAGCACCAGTGCTAAGTCCTTGGTGCTGGCGTTTTTGATATTCAAGACGAAGTTCACCTAGCGCTGGCTCAATGAGACCGGTTGCGAACCCAGTTGAGGTAACTTTTCTGCTAGCAGCCGAGCGCTGGCGGCGGGGGACAAACCACGGATGTCAACCTGGGGAATGACTCGGTGACGGCGCTCTAGATCGTGGCGGTAGGCGCGATCGTAGTAGTCCAGAATGATGGCGCAAGCGGCGCGCAGGTTCCCTGACTGAATGTGCTGTACGGCAGCCTGGGTGCGATCGCCCCCCAACCGCTTTTGAATTCGCTCCGTCGCCGCCACCAAACCCTCAGTGGAGGCTTCGCCATAGATCTCCACCAGCAGGTCAAGGCGTTCATCAAGCGATCGCACTACCTCCACCCCCGGAGCCGCATCCATCTGCACAAACAGCTCGTCGGGGATGCGGCAGGTGCCCACCCGGCGACTTTCAGCCTCCAGCCAAATAGGGCGTTGGTCCTTTGGGGCCAGTCCTTGACTATCGCTTGGGAATCTTGCCCACTGGTCCGCCAATAAATTCTCGTAGTGCTCCACAGAGGGCTGGGGCGGCAGCAGCAGCGCCCCAAAGCTACTGCCTCGATGGTTGGCCAAACCTTCTAGATCTAATACTGGTTCTCCCAATGCCGCCAGTTCCTGAAGAATCAGCGTCTTGCCGCTGCCCGTCATTCCGCCCAAAATCATGATTGGTTTGGGCGTCGCCAAGGTCTCCCGCACCCAGCGCCGGTAAGCCTTGTAGCCACCATCGAGGAGGTGGACGGTAAATCCCGCTAATTCCAAAATCCAGCCCATGCCGCCGCTGCGCATGCCTCCTCGCCAGCAGTGGATTCGCAGGTGGCGATCTGGGGCCAGCGCCTTGGCCGCGCGCACAAACTCACCGCATTTGGGGCCAGCCATGTCAAAACCCAGTTCTACCGCCGACTCTCGCCCCACCTGCTTATAACAGGTGCCTACCTGGGCGCGCTCTGCATCGGTGAATAAGGGAAAGCTAATCGCGCCAGGGATGTGCCCCTGATGAAATTCCCCTGGGCTACGCACGTCGAGAATCGGGCCAGAGCCTTGCAGAAAATCATCGATATCTAAAGGCTTTGGCATGGGTAAACGGACAAGATTTCAGGGTTGCTAAGGTTTTAGTGTAGCGGTTTGAGCATGAGCGTTAACCGGAGCGGGGACGACGATGTAACCCTCGGTGCGATCGCCCAGCACCCAATTCCTTTCCACCCCCCAATACCACCAGTGGGCGGCCACGTAGGCGCAGGTAAGGCTGTCGAGCTGGTCTTCTACCGCTTTTAGGGCAGCTCCAGTGAACAGAATTTCTGGTAAGTCGGATTCCTTTAGGTCGAGGGCAGGCTCTAGGGTGGGCAGCACGGAGAGCTGATACTGCCGCAGTTTCTCTAGCTCAGGGCGGCGCTGGGCTAAGGTGCCCTTCTTGTACTTGAGAATTTTGCTCAGGCCAAACAGGTGCACCGTCGCCGGGTGAGGGAATACCTCTAGCTGAAACCGGCCCGCTGGCTGTGGCGGGCTGAGGGGCTGGTGTTGAAAGCCCAGGGATTCGAGCGCTAGGCCAAAGGCAACTAATTTTGCGGCAAAGGGTCGGCCCAGGTTGGCGGGGTAGCAGCCCGCGTCGTAGCGGCCGAAGTGCACGTGGGCGAGCCGATCGGGCGATCGCATCCCAGTTTCGTTAGGAATTAAAGTGGGGGCATCCACCGCAACGACAGCGTTGGTCGATCCCTCAGTCCAGTGAGAGATCCAAGCCAAAATTTCGTCTACGGTCTGAAGGCGATCGAGCGCTACCAGCCGCAAGTTACCGTTGTCTACATGCAGACAGCAGAGCCCAGTAGGCCCACTTTGCCAGCCTAGATCAACCCCAAGGAAGCGATGGTAGGGAGGGCAATTCTGGGACGAATTCTCCTTTGAAGTTGGGTCTCCAACACTAGAAGAGCAAATCATTCCGCCAAATCCACATAGTCGCGCTGGTCACCTCGTCGGTACAGGCGGGTGTTCACTTTGGGATAATCGCAAATGTCAAACTCTAGCCGCATGCCCCCAACCAGGTACACTAGGTCTTCCGTAAAAGGATTGCTTAGGCCGTGGGCTAGCCCACCAGCGGCAAAACCCATAAAATCGCCGGGGCCAACCTCCATGGTCTCGTCACCGATTTCCGCCAGCCCTCGCCCCGAGAGAATGTAGATAAATTCCTCTTCGGCCTGGTGGACATGGTACTGGGTTGAGTCGTGACCGGGTTCGACCCGCACCAGGTGAACGCCGATGTGCTCAAACCCGACGGCATCGCCCAGCGACCGGCCATGGCGGATTGCTCTAGGATTGAGGGGATGGACAAAGGTGGATTCGGGCAGGGCAGCGATCGCATCGGCGGTCAGTAACGGGTGAGAACGGTGCATAGGCCAATCAAAATTTAGGGACTATTTGGAGCGCAACGGGGTTAGAACACACCATGAAGTCTACACTTGCACAACTTACCGCCCGGTTTGACCAAGCTTTGGTCATCGCCTTTGGTGCAGATCTGACTGGCACCGACCCGATGCTTGTGCCCACCAGCAACCCTAAGTTTGGCGATTATCAGGCCAATTTGGCCATGTCGCTGGCCAAGCCACTGAAGCTGAAGCCCCGCGACATTGCTACGCAGATCGTCGAGAAACTAGATGTCAGCGACCTCTGCGAACCGCCCGAAATCGCTGGCCCCGGCTTTATCAACCTGCGCTTCAAAACCGCCTATTTAGAAGATCAATTGCGGGCGATGCAGGCCGACCCGCGCCTGGGGGTAGAGCCGGCGAAGCCTCCCCAGAAGGTGATTGTCGATTTCTCTAGCCCCAACATTGCTAAAGAAATGCACGTAGGGCACCTGCGATCGACCATCATCGGCGACTCTATTGCCCGGGTGCAGGAGTTCATGGGCAACGACGTGCTGCGGCTCAACCACGTGGGCGACTGGGGCACCCAGTTTGGCATGCTGATCACCCATCTCAAGGAAGCCTGTCCTGAAGCCCTAGAAGCAGGTTCCGTCGTCGATATTGGCGACTTAGTGACCTTCTACAAGCAGGCTAAACAACGCTTCGATGAGGATGACGACTTCAAAACCCGCTCTCGCGAAGCCGTAGTAGGGTTACAGGCGGGAGATGCGATCGCCACCAAAGCCTGGCAGGCCCTCTGCGACCAGTCTCGCCACGAGTTTCAAAAACTCTACGATCGCCTCGATATCCAAATCCAAGAGCGGGGCGAATCCTTCTACAATCCTTTACTGACCGATGTCGTCCAAGATTTGACCGCCCAAGGACTCCTGGTTGAAGATCAGGGAGCCAAGGTGGTGTTTGTCGATGGTTTTACCAACAAAGACGGCGACCCACTGCCGCTGATCATTCAAAAAACCGACGGCGGCTACAACTATGCCACCACTGACCTAGCCGCCATCCGCTACCGCACCCAGCAGGACGGGGCTGAGCGGGTTCTCTACGTGGTGGATGCCGGCCAGGGCAACCACTTCGCCCAGGTGTTTCAGGTTGCCGCCAAGGCGGGGTGGATTCCCGACGGCGTTGAGCTGACCCACGTGCCCTTTGGAGTGGTGCAGGGCGAAGACGGCAAGAAATTTAAAACCCGAGCGGGCGACACGGTCAAACTCAAGGATCTGCTGGACGAAGCCGTCAGCCGCGCCCGCGCCGATCTAGAGTCTCGCATTCAAACCGAAGAGCGGCAGGAAACGGAGGAATTTATTCAAGACGTGGCCGAGGCGGTGGGCCTTGGTGCCGTTAAATACGCCGATCTGAGCCAGAACCGCACTAGCAACTACATCTTTAGCTTTGACAAAATGCTGGCCCTCCAGGGCAACACTGCCCCCTACATGCTCTACGCCTATGTACGGGTGCAAGGCATTAGCCGCAAGGGCGATATCGACTTCGACCACCTACCCGTTGAGGCCCGCGTTCACTTAGAGGACGACAGCGAGTTTGCCTTAGCTCGCCACCTGCTCCAGCTCGATGAGGTGCTAGGAGAGGTGGCGCAGGATTTATACCCCAACCGCCTCTGCCAATACCTATTCGAGCTGAGCCAAAAGTTTAACCAGTTCTACGATCGCTGCTCAGTGCTCCAGGCCGCAGAACCCCAGCGCACCTCTCGCCTGCTGCTCTGCGATCTAACGGCCAAAACCTTGAAATTGGGCCTGTCTCTGCTGGGCATTCGGGTTCTAGAGCGCATGTAGTTCAAAGCTGGTAGCAGTGCATCTTTCCAAAGAGAGGGGACAAACATTTCAAAAAGTGTTTTCCTCAGAATAGGGGCGCATAGTGAAAAAAACGGCGCATTTATCCTGATACACCCTAGATTGAAACGAATAATCTAATTCTCTATAAACTAGCCGTTGTTTTTCTCTAGAAAAGGCATTACAACCCTTAGATAGGGGAGTTTTAGTGCATTTATCTATTTAGCTAAGGCTCGAATTATCGAAATTTTCTAATCCCGAAAAGATTGTAATCTTCGACACAAACAACTGGTGAAAGCACGGTGGGTTCGGGAAAGCTAGAGGTGCATCTGGGCAATTCTATGTTTAGTCTTCGGTTGAAACTACCACGATGGCCTATACGGTTGTTGGTCATTACAACGCTGGTCTAGTCTGCTTGTCTTTTGGGATTGCGATTCTGGCCTCGTACACCACGTTGAGTTTAGGGCAGCAAATTTTAGCTGCAACAGGATGGCGACAGTGGCCTTGGCTGACAGGTGGTGCTCTAGCGATGGGCACCGGCATTTGGGCTACCCACTTTGTGGCCATGCTGGCCTTGGAGCTACCGCTGCCAGTCAACTACGATCTACTCACTACCGGACTCTCGTTGGTATATGCAGTGCTAGCGGCAGGAATGGCCCTCTGGTTGGTCAGCCGCGCGGGCTTTAGCTGGTTGAGTCTGAGCGCGGCGGGCGTTGTGATGGGGCTGGCGATCGCCTGGATGCATTACACCGGCATGGCCGCCATGGCTATGCCCGCCCGCATTAGCTATCGTTGGCCTTTGGTGGGGCTTTCGGTTGCCATTGCCATAATCGCTTCGACGGTTGCCTTGGGCTTTAGCCTCTGGTCTCGCCGCCACCCTAAGCAGGGCGATCGCTGGCCCGCCCACCTGGCAGTGCTATCTCTAGGCTCGGGGATTGGCGGACTGCACTACACAGGCATGGCGGGAACGGTGTTTTTGGCTAGCCCCAACCGCCTAGAAGCGGCTGGAGTTTGGCCGAATTTAGAAGGACGTTGGCTGGCGTTGGCGGTCGGGTTTGGGGCCGGGCTAATTTTGCTGGGCATCCTCGTCACCCTAAGAGTTAACCAGCGCCTCACTCGACAGCGCCTGCAAAAAGAGGCGTTATCCAACAGCGAACACCGCTTTCGCACCCTGATTCGCGAGATGGGGGTAGGGGCACTGCTGCTCAATCCCAAGGCCGAAATCTTGATCAGCAACCGGGCGGCTCAGCAGTTTTTGCTGCTGCCCGAAGCCAACGGTGTTCCTTTAGTGTTCGGTCAAGCGGGAATAATTTGCCGTGAAGATGGCACCCCCTTTGCACCCGCCGAGTTGCCGGTGCAGCAGGCCATTGCCCAGAAGACCCCAATCGGAGACGTGATTATGGGGGTAAGGGCCGCGATCGCCGACCTACCGCGCTGGCTGCTGGTCAATGTTGACCCTCAGCTCAACGAGGCCGGCGACATCGAACGGGTGGTCTGCACCTGTAGCGACGTCACCATTCAAAAGCAGGCTGAAGACGCCGTGCGGGCGGTGGCCGATCGTGAAAAGGCGGTCATGCGCGTTGTGCAGCGCATGCGCCAAACCCTCGATTTGGAAACTATTTTTGCCACCACCACCCAAGAGCTTCAGCAGGCGATCGGCTGCGATCGCTCCTGGATATACCGTTTCAACGACGACTGGAGCGGTTCTGTCGTGGCCGAAGTCCTCACTGACCCCACGGCTCCCTCAACTATGACCGACTCGGTGCCGGGTCAGTCACTCATTGATCAGGATGACTGTGGTGCCCGCAAGTTGCAAAATAGCGGCTTTGACGAGGGCTACCTGCTGTTAGAGGACACTTACCTACAGGAAACCCAAGCCGAAACTTACCGCCAAGACCGCACCTACCACCGCGTAAACGATATCTACAGCGAAGGGTTTCACAGCTGCTACCTAGAGTTTTTAGAGCGTTGGCAGATTCGGGCCTACGTCATCGTGCCGATTTTCGCCGGCAGCCAGCTTTGGGGGCTGCTAGGTGTCTATGCCCATCACCAGGTCCGCAACTGGACCCGCCACGAGGTGAAAATGGTGCTTCAGGTAGGGGCTCAGTTAGGTACCGCTGTACAGCAGGCCAACCTGCTGCGCAAAACCCAGCAGCAGGCCCAGGCATTAGAAATTGCCAAGCGCGCCGCCGATGCCGCTAGCCAGGCCAAGGGTGATTTCCTGGCCAGCATGAGCCACGAGCTGCGCACGCCCCTCAACGCTATTTTGGGCTTCACCCAAATCTTGCATGACGACAACAGCCTCAACGACGACCACCGCGACTTGATTGCCATTGTCAATCGCAGTGGCAATCATCTGCTGGGGTTAATCAACAATGTGCTGTCTCTGGCAAAAATTGAGGCTAACAAAATCAGCCTCGATGAAACGGCGTTCGATCTGCACTATCTCCTCCAGTCCGTAGACGACATGCTGCAGCTCAAGGCCGAGGCCAAAGGCATTCGCTTGGAAGTAATCCAACCGCCGCCGCTGGCCCATCGGCTGTGGGCTGATGAAGGCAAACTACGGCAAATTCTCATCAACTTAATCAACAACGCTATTAAATTTACGGCTCTGGGCTGCGTCACCGTGCGATCGCGGCTGCGGGGCAGCGCCTTAATGCTCGATAGCGGCGGCAGTAAAACCCACTGGCTTGAAATCACGGTGCAGGACACCGGAGTGGGCATCGACTCCGACGAGCTTGCCTATCTGTTTCAGCCCTTTGAGCAAACTCAATCGGGGCGGCGCTCCGCCGAGGGTACAGGGCTGGGCCTATCCCTCAGCAACAACTTTGCCCAGCTCATGGGCGGCACCATTACCGTAACCAGTTTGCCCGGCAAAGGCTCGACTTTTACCCTCAGCATTCCCGTCGGGGCTATTACTACTACCCTGCTCGAACCCGTCGAGACAGAACGGTCAATTGTGCACCTAGCCCCCGAACAGCCCCGCTACCGCATTCTGGTTGCCGACGATGTAGCCGAAAGCCGCCTACTCATGCGCCATTGGTTAGAGGGGGTTGGGTTCGAGGTCCGCGAAGCCAGCCAAGGGGAAGAAGCAATTGATTTATGGACAAACTGGCAGCCCCATCTGATTTGTCTCGACATGCGTATGCCTGTACTTGACGGCTATGGTGTAGCCCGCCAGGTGCGCCAGCTGCCCGGTGGCAGTGCTACAGTAATTGTCGCCGTTACCGCTAGCGTGTTCGAAGAGCAGCAGTCAGACTGCATCGCGGCGGGCTGTAATGCTGTGTTGCCCAAGCCTCTCCAGCGCGATCAACTGTTAGAACAGGTTGGTTGTAGCCTTGGCCTCATCTACCAGTACGCCGAGGTCGCGCAGACCGACGCCAAAACAGCTGTAGTTGGCCCCCTCAGTGTTGATGGACAGAGTTCAGGCAGAGATCAGCGCCCCCTTACCCAAGCCGACTTCAGTTCGCTGGCTCCCGACTGGCTAGCTCAAATTCATCAGGCGGCTCAGGCTGCTAACGATCGACAGGTTCGCCAGCTGATCGCTCAACTTCCCGCCGAGCAGAAGGTTCTGGCTCAGCGGCTAGACCGCCTGGTTAACGATTTTCGCCTTGACGTCATTATCGACCTGACGGCTGTTCCCACCGCACCGGTTTCCCTGTAGCTTCAACCTATGATTACCGCCGAACCCCACGTCAACAAGGATGTAGACATTCTGTTGGTAGACGATATCCCTGACAATCTGCGGGTGTTGTCAGCCATTCTTGAGATTGAAGGCTACCGCTGTCGCAAGGCCATCAGTGGGGCTTTAGCTCTCAACGCCATTGCCCTGGCTCCTCCCGATCTCATTTTGCTCGACATCACCATGCCCATCATGGATGGCTTTGCTGTGTGTCATCAGCTCAAAGCGGACCCAGCTACCCAGAGCATTCCGGTGATTTTTCTCACGGCTCGCGATGCGGAAGCCGAAAAAGAAAAGGCCTTTCAACTGGGGGCGGCGGATTATATCGTCAAGCCTTTTATGGCCTACGAGGTGTTGCTGCGGGTCAAGCATCAGCTAGCCCTGCGTCGCCAGCAGCTGCAGTTAGAGGCTCAAAATCAGCAGCTCCAGGCCGAAATCAAAGAGCGTCAGCTGGCCGAAGCTGAACTGCGTCGCCAGCGCCAACGCTCTGAAGAACTATTGACCAATGTGCTGCCCTTTCAAATTGCCCAGCGCTTGAAAGAACGGGAACAGGCGATCGCCGACCACTTCGACGGAGTTACTATTCTGTTCGCGGACATCGTGGACTTTAGCACTGTGGCGGCCAAACTCACCCCTTGCGAGCTGGTGCATCTGCTCAATCGCATGTTTTCTCGGTTTGATGAGCTGGCCGCTACCTATAAGCTCGAAAAAATCAAAACCATTGGCGATGCCTACATGGTGGCGGCGGGGGTACCCACATCGCGCCCTGATCATGCCCAGGCGATCGCCTGCATGGCCCTCGAAATGCAGTCGACCATCCGCGACTTTTGCCGTCCCGACGGCCGTCCCTTTGAGCTGCGCATCGGCATCAACTCGGGCAGCGTGGTGGCCGGAGTCATTGGCATTCGCAAATTCATCTACGACCTTTGGGGCGACACCGTCAATATTGCCAGTTTTATGGAAACCACCGGCGAAGCGGGCAAAATTCAGGTGTCGGAGCTAACCTATAGCTATCTCAAAGACCACTTTACCCTAGAGCCCCGGGGCCCAATTTGCTTAAAGAGTGGCGATAGTATGACTACCTACTGGCTGGCTGGACAAGGTCAGAACAGCTCCTGCTGCCTCCCGGATGTCGCCATAGAATATCCAACCAGCCCAGCCCTCTGCTGCGGTTAGGGACTGCCCCGCTCCCACGCTCTCGGTGTTCCCAACCGCCCAGCGACAACTTCGCATCAGAACGGCTACAGACACCTGGCTATTCCGCTATGCAAGCGCCCTGAATTGAAAACCGTGACGATCACCTTGAGGGCATTCACACAAAACCGTGCCAATGCCCACTGGCGAAAGCGAAGGGCTGATTGCGCTAGCTGAGAACGGTTTAGCCGTCCACAGTCGCCCCAACTTCCAACGGTACTGGTATGTGTGACATTGTGGTTTCTAGGGCAGCATTGACCAACCCTAAAAACAGCGGGTGAGGGGCGCTGGGGCGCGACTGAAACTCGGGGTGAAACTGGCTAGCAATAAAGAACGGATGATTAGGCAGCTCAATAATTTCCACTAGACGACCGTCAGGGGAGGTGCCGCTGACCTGATACCCTGATTCCAGGAATAGGTTACGGTAGGCGTTGTTAAACTCGTAGCGGTGGCGATGGCGTTCGTAGATCACCTCTTCGCCATAGAGGCGGCTAGCCAAAGTGTCAGGGGCAAGACGGCAGGGGTATAGCCCTAGGCGCATGGTGCCACCCAAGTCAACCACGTCCTGTTGCTCAGGTAGCAGACTAATCACCGGGTTAGGAGTCTCAGGGGAAAATTCTGAGCTATCGGCACCTTCTAGGTGAGCAACATTGCAGGCCCACTCCACCACTGAGCACTGCATACCCAGGCACAGCCCCAAAAAGGGAATATTCCGCTCTCGAGCATAGCGAATGGCCTGCACCTTGCCGTCAATACCTCGAGATCCAAATCCCCCTGGCACCAAAATGCCGTTGACGCCGCTCAAATGAGCATCTGGGCCGTTGACCTCGATATCTTCGGAGTTGATCCAGCGCACGTTGAGGGCAGCCCGATGGGCGATCGCTGCGTGGCGCAGGGCTTCCACCACCGACAAATAAGCATCGTTGAGGCTGACGTACTTGCCAACAATGGCAATATCAACTGGACGACTGGAACTGTAAAGCCCTTCTACTAAGGTTTCCCACTGACCTAGGTGGGGCTGACGCTGATCGAGGGCAAGAATCTTGATAGCCTGATGGGCCAACCCTTCGTGCTCTAGCTTGAGGGGCACCTCATAAATGCTGCTGGCATCTTGGCAGGTAATGACCGCTTCGGCGGGCACGTCACAGAACTCAGCAATTTTCTCCTTCATCGGCTGAGGCAGGGCGCACTCGCAGCGGCACACCAAGATATCTGGCTGGATGCCAATAGAGCGCAGCTCCTTCACCGAGTGCTGGGTGGGCTTAGTCTTGAGCTCTCCTGCCGAGGCAATGTAAGGCACCAGGGTAACGTGCATGTAAAGCACATCTTGACGGCCCACGTCTTTGCGAAACTGGCGAATTGCCTCTAGAAAGGGCAGGGACTCAATGTCGCCCACAGTGCCGCCAATCTCAGTGATCACCACATCGGGGTTGGTGTTGCGAGCCACCCGATGAATCCGCTCCTTAATTTCGTTGGTGATGTGGGGAATCACCTGCACCGTGCCCCCCTGGTAATCGCCCCGCCGCTCTCGGTTGATCACCGCCTGGTAGATCGATCCTGTGGTGACGCTGTTCAGTCTCGACATGGCAGTGTCGGTAAAGCGTTCGTAGTGGCCTAGGTCGAGATCGGTTTCAGCCCCATCTTCGGTAACGAATACCTCCCCATGCTGAAAGGGGCTCATGGTGCCGGGGTCAACATTGATGTAGGGATCGAGCTTCAGAATGGAAACGGAATAGTCTCGCGACTTGAGCAACCGCCCCAGGCTGGATGCCACAATGCCTTTGCCGATGCTCGACACCACGCCGCCGGTTACAAATACAAACTTCGTCATAGCAGCTCAACCCAGACCCCAGAAGCGTGAACCCGTTAATTGTGCCACAGGCAACAGGCACCCCGCCCATCTTTAATCATTGGGATCGGGTGCGTTATTAGAGGATAGGGGCACCGTCGCTGCTGTCAGGCCGAACTCGCCGCTGCACTGAGTCGCCATGGGAGGGTAGGCCTTCAGTTTCAGTCAGCACAGCGATCGCCTCGGCCACTCCCCGCAGCGCCTCCGGCGAATACTGCATCAGGCTAGAGTGCTTCATGAAAGTTTCAGTAGACAGGGGTGAAGCATAGCGGGCGGCCCCAGAAGTGGGCAGGGTGTGGTTAGGCCCGGCTAGGTAGTCGCCCACCGCTTCCGGGGTCGAGTGCCCTAAAAAGATTGCTCCAGCGTGGCGAACCTGCTCCAGCAAATCCCAGGGTTCGGCGACTTCTAACTGGAGGTGTTCGGGCGCAAAGCCATTGGAAAGGTCGGCGGCTAGCTCTAGACTATCGACAACGACGGCTAAGCCATAGTTTGCGATCGCCTTCTCCGTCAGCGTCTGGCGCGGATGGCCTAGGAGCTGCCGATCTACCTCAGCTGCCACCTGCTCCGCTAGAGAAGCACTGGTGGTAATCAAAATCGCAGCGGCGATCGGGTCATGTTCAGCCTGAGCCAGCAGATCAGCTGCCACGTGGGCTGGGTTGGCGGTATGGTCAGCAATCACCAACACTTCCGAAGGTCCTGCCAACGAGTCGATGCCCACCGTCCCAAACACCAGCTTTTTAGCCAGCGTCACATAAATATTGCCCGGACCGGTGATCACATCTACCGCCGGAATCGTCTCGGTACCGTAAGCTAGGGCCGCGATCGCCTGGGCTCCTCCAACCCGATAAATCTCTGTGATCCCAGCCTCCTGAGCCGCAACCAACACGGCAGGATTGACCGTGCCGGTTTTGCCAGGTGGAGTCACCATCACGATTCTAGGTACCCCAGCCACCCGAGCCGGAACGGCGTTCATAATTACGGTGCTTGGGTAGGAAGCGCGCCCACCAGGGACATAGAGCCCAGCTCGGTCGACAGGGGTATAGCGCTTACCGAGTACCACTCCATTGTCCTCAAACCGCACCCAGCTTTGGGGCACCCGCTGACGATGAAACGACTCTACATTCTTACAGGCCAAACGAATCGCATCCAGCAGGCCCTTACTAACCTGTTGGTAAGCAGCATCCAGCTCCGCTCCCGAAAAGCGCAAACCCTCGGCTGCCAGGGTAACGCCGTCAAAATCTGCTGTGTACTGCAACAGCGCCTGGTCTCCCTGGCGCCGAACCGCGTGCAAAATTTCTCGAACTGTTGCTTCCTTGTGAACGACCTGGTCGTCGTGGGTGCGGGCACAGATGCGTTGCAGCTCTGTTCTTGCCTCAGTTAGCTGATGAGTGATGCGGAGCATTACAGCTAGGAATCCCGATAAGCCAGCAAGGTGCATTGGCTAGGTTGCCCCTCAAAGGGAGGTTGAGTATCCCTGAAAGGCAGTCAACGCCAGCGTTCTAACATCCTAGTCGATCTAAAGACTAATTTGGCAGGAAACCAATGCATTCAATTACGCCAATACTCCTCTTAGGTGCTAACATGTTTTATCCAGTCAATTAATCTTGTTAAGCTAGGGCGAACTGTGGCAAACATTAAGTCTGCACTGAAACGAATTGAAGTTGCCGAGCGCAATCGGCTCCATAACCGGTCCTATAAATCGGCGGTTAAAACCCTAACCAAAAACTACCTCGCTGCGGTCGAGGCTCATCAGGCTGACCCTAGCCCCGACTCTCTCAAGCAGGTCGAATCTACTATGGCCGCCGCCTACAGCAAGATCGACAAAGCCGTTAAGCGTGGTGTGCTTCACCCCAACACTGGGGCTCGTAAGAAGTCGCGTATAGCCCGGGCAATCAAGGCTCAGGAGGCGGCAGGGGCTGCGTCTTAGGCACCTTTGGGTTGACCTGCGCTCCCTGCCGTTTTTGTCGCTGCATTCCCTATGCCTCTGGTTGATACCCACGTACATCTCAACTTTGAATCGTTCGCTGGGGATCTCGACGAACTAGCCCAGGCCTGGCGACAGGCCGGGGTTTTGGCTTTGGTACATTCTTGCGTAGAGCCAGGAGACTTTCCGGCAATGCAGCGCATCGCCGATCGTATTCCGGAGCTGTTCCTGGCTGTGGGGCTCCATCCCCTCGATATGGATAAGTGGAGTAGTGCTACGGCAGATCAGATTGCTCAGCTAGCGATTTCTGACAGTCGCGTTGTCGCTATCGGCGAGACCGGCCTCGATTTTTTCAAAGCCGATGATGAAGCCGTACAGCGCGAAGCCTTCTGGCAACAGTTGACCGTTGCCCATCGCCAAAATCTACCGGTTATCGTTCACTGTCGAGATGCGGCCTCGGCTACTGCTGAAGTGATTCGAGAGTTTCAGCTCACTGTTGGTTCTGTCACTGGTGTAATGCATTGCTGGGCGGGCACTCCAGAAGAAACTCAAACGTTTCTAGATCTGGGCTTCTACATCAGTTTTAGCGGCATCGTTACTTTTAAGAATGCCCATCAGGTCAAGGCTTCAGCTCAGATGGTGCCCAGCGATCGACTGCTGGTCGAAACCGACTGTCCTTTTCTGACCCCTGAGCCTCGCCGCAAGGAGCGACGCAACCAGCCAGCCTTTGTATATCATGTGGCGACCCACCTAGCCGCGCTGCGCCAGGTTGAATTTGAGGCTTTAGCCCAGATCACTACTCATAACGCTGTGACGTTGTTTAACTTACCCAAGTCCCTTGTATTTTCTTCCGCTGATGCCGATACACTTCGTCTTCCGACCCCAACGGCCGGTTAGACCGTTAGCTTAATTAAGCAAGGCAATTCGTTCGCTGTTGCCTTCTGTTCCAGACGCGTCGTTGATCTTGGCCACCTGCACCTGGCCAACCTGCACTAGGAGACCCATGACTGAAACCACCGTTTACCAAGCTCCCCCTAACTTTGTTCTGCCTGACCTGGTAGAAATTCAGCGGTCTAGTTTTCGCTGGTTCCTAGAAGAAGGATTGATCGAAGAGCTGGAAAGCTTTTCTCCTATTACCGACTATACCGGCAAACTTGAGCTGCATTTCCTCGGCAAGCAGTACAAGCTAAAAAGCCCTAAATATGACGTTGATGAAGCCAAGCGGCGGGATGCTACCTACGCCGTGCAGATGTACGTGCCTACCCGGCTAATCAACAAAGAAACCGGGGAAATTAAGGAACAGGAAGTCTTCATCGGCGACTTGCCTCTGATGACCGATCGCGGCACCTTCATTATCAACGGTGCAGAGCGAGTCATTGTTAACCAGATCGTGCGTAGTCCTGGGGTTTACTACAAGGCCGAGACCGACAAAAACGGTCGCCGCACCTACAACGCCAACCTAATCCCCAACCGGGGTGCCTGGCTCAAGTTTGAGACCGACAAAAATGACTTAGTCTGGGTTCGCATCGACAAAACCCGCAAACTATCGGCTCAGGTGCTGCTTAAGGCGTTAGGGCTAACCGACAACGAGATCTTCGACTCTCTGCGTCACCCCGACTACTTCCAAAAAACCATTGAGAAAGAGGGCCAGTTCAGCGAAGAAGAGGCTCTGCTAGAGCTTTACCGCAAGTTGCGTCCCGGGGAACCTCCCACTGTGGCTGGCGGCGAGCAATTGCTGCACTCGCGCTTCTCTGACCCCAAGCGCTATGACTTGGGACGGGTGGGTCGCTATAAGCTCAACCGCAAGCTGCGCCTCAATGTGCCCGATGCCACTCGGGTGCTGACTCCCACCGATATTCTGTCGGCGATCGACTACCTCATCAACCTCGAATTTGATATCGGTTCCATCGACGACATCGACCACCTCGGCAACCGCCGGGTGCGTTCCGTGGGTGAGTTGCTGCAAAACCAGGTACGGGTAGGTCTTAACCGCCTAGAGCGCATCATTCGGGAACGCATGACCGTTTCTGACTCGGACTCGCTCACCCCAGCATCTCTGGTTAACCCCAAGCCCCTAGTAGCCGCTATCAAGGAGTTCTTTGGCTCCAGCCAGCTCTCCCAGTTCATGGACCAAACCAACCCCCTGGCGGAGTTGACCCACAAGCGACGCATCAGCGCCCTCGGTCCTGGTGGTCTTACCCGCGAGCGTGCCGGTTTTGCCGTGCGGGATATTCACCCCTCCCACTACGGACGCATTTGCCCCATTGAGACTCCGGAAGGCCCCAACGCTGGCCTGATCGGCTCCCTGGCGACCCACGCCCGGGTGAACGAATTCGGCTTTATTGAAACCCCCTTCTTCAAAGCTGAGAACGGTCGGGTCTTTAAAGATGTCGAGCCCATCTACATGACCGCCGATGAGGAAGACGATCTGCGGGTTGCCCCTGGTGACATTGCCACCGACGAAAACGGATACATCATTGGCAGCACGATCCCGGTGCGCTATCGCCAAGATTTCACCACCACTGACTCCACTGAGGTGGACTATGTCGCGGTGTCGCCCGTACAAATTATCTCTGTGGCCACCTCGCTGATTCCTTTCCTGGAGCACGACGACGCCAACCGGGCGTTGATGGGCTCGAACATGCAGCGTCAGGCGGTGCCTCTGCTCCAGCCAGAGCGCCCCTTAGTGGGTACTGGGCTAGAAGCTCAGGCGGCTCGCGACTCGGGAATGGTAATCATCAGCCGTACCGATGGGGAAATTGTCTACCTGGATGCCGATCTGATCAAGGTTCGCGATCCTGAGGGCAACGTCCACGAGTACGAGCTGCAAAAGTATCAGCGCTCCAACCAGGACACCTGTCTGAACCAGCGCCCCATCGTATTTCCTGGGGAAAAGGTGCAGTCGGGCCAGGTGCTCGCCGATGGCTCTGCTACCGAGGGCGGTGAACTGGCGCTAGGGCAAAACGTCTTAGTCGCCTATATGCCTTGGGAAGGCTACAACTACGAGGACGCTATCTTACTCAGCGAGCGTCTGGTGTATGACGACGTCTACACCTCCATTCACGTGGAGAAGTTTGAGATCGAGGCTCGTCAGACCAAGCTTGGCCCCGAGGAAATTACCCGAGAAATTCCCAACGTTGGCGAAGATGCCCTGCGTCAGCTTGACGAAACCGGGATCATTCGTATCGGGGCATGGGTAGAGTCAGGCGATATTCTGGTGGGCAAGGTTACGCCTAAGGGCGAGTCTGACCAACCCCCAGAAGAAAAGCTGCTGCGGGCCATCTTTGGGGAAAAAGCCCGAGATGTGCGCGATAACTCCCTACGAGTGCCTAACGGCGAGAAAGGTCGGGTCGTCGATGTGCGGGTGTTTACCCGAGAGCAGGGCGATGAGCTACCCCCCGGCGCCAACATGGTGGTGCGGGTCTATGTGGCCCAAAAGCGTAAGATTCAGGTGGGCGACAAGATGGCTGGTCGCCATGGTAACAAGGGAATTATTTCCCGTATTTTGCCCATTGAAGATATGCCCTACCTGCCCGATGGCACTCCCATCGACATTGCCCTCAACCCACTTGGGGTACCTTCCCGCATGAACGTGGGGCAGGTGTTTGAGTGCTTACTGGGTTGGGCTGCCGACAACCTTGATTGTCGCTTCAAGGTGATTCCCTTCGACGAGATGTACGGAGAGGAGGCCTCTCGAAACTCTACTCACGGCAAGCTGATGGAGGCCCGAGAAACCAGCGGCAAAGACTGGATCTTCAACCCTGACGACCCCGGCAAAATTGTGCTGCGGGACGGTCGTACCGGTGAAGCTTTTGACAAAGCTATTACCGTTGGTAGAGCTTACATGCTGAAGCTGGTGCACCTAGTCGACGACAAGATCCACGCCCGTTCTACTGGCCCTTACTCTCTGGTGACTCAGCAGCCTCTGGGTGGTAAGGCCCAGCAGGGTGGTCAGCGTTTTGGAGAAATGGAAGTTTGGGCTCTGGAAGCTTTTGGAGCAGCCTATACCCTCCAAGAGTTGCTGACGGTCAAGTCGGACGATATGCAGGGGCGCAATGAGGCGTTGAATGCGATCGTCAAGGGCAAGTCGATTCCTCGACCGGGTACTCCTGAGTCCTTTAAGGTGCTGATGCGAGAGCTGCAGTCCCTCTGTTTGGACATTGCGGTGCACAAGGTAGAAACTCGGGAAGACGGCACCAGCCGCGACACCGAAGTGGACCTCATGGCCGACGTTAACAGTCGCCGTACTCCGTCTCGCCCCACCTACGAGTCCATTGCCCGGGATGAAGAGCTAGAGGAAGTAGAAGACTAGCCTATCCCTGATTCGACCCCGGAATTGTATCTGACCCAGTTCCGGGGGTCGGCTTAAACCTGCATTGCTCAGACCGCGCGCTTACAAGGAAAATACCCAGCATGGCCAAGCTAGAACAACGGTTTGACTACGTCAAAATTGGATTAGCCTCCCCGGAACGCATTCGTCAGTGGGGGGAACGCACTCTGCCCAACGGGCAAATTGTGGGGGAAGTAACCAAGCCTGAAACCATTAACTACCGTACTCTCAAGCCCGAAATGGACGGGCTGTTCTGTGAGCGCATCTTTGGCCCCGCCAAGGATTGGGAATGCCACTGTGGTAAGTACAAGCGTGTGCGCCATCGCGGCATTGTGTGTGAGCGCTGCGGTGTAGAGGTAACTGAATCGCGGGTGCGGCGTCACCGCATGGGTTATATCAAGCTGGCTGCTCCAGTGGCCCACGTGTGGTACTTAAAAGGCATTCCCAGCTATATCGCCATTCTGCTCGATATGCCGCTGCGGGACGTGGAGCAGATTGTCTATTTCAACGCCTACGTGGTGCTAGATGCAGGTAATGCCGAGAATCTCAGCTATAAGCAGCTGCTGACGGAAGACCAGTGGATTGAAATTGAAGACCAGCTCTACGACGAAGAGACTGAGCTGGCTGGGGTAGAGGTCGGCATTGGTGCTGAAGCTCTCCAGCGGCTGCTAGAGGATTTGGAGCTAGAAGCCACGGCGGAAAAGCTGCGGGAAGACATCGCTAACTCCAAAGGCCAGAAGCGGGCCAAGTTGATCAAGCGCCTGCGGGTGATCGACAACTTCATCGCCACGGGCTCTAAAACCGAGTGGATGGTGCTGGACGTGATTCCGGTAATCCCGCCCGACCTAAGGCCCATGGTGCAGCTGGACGGCGGCCGTTTTGCGACCTCTGACCTGAACGATCTCTATCGTCGGGTGATCAACCGCAACAACCGACTGGCTCGCCTTCAGGAGATTCTGGCTCCTGAAATCATCGTCCGTAACGAAAAGCGGATGTTGCAAGAGGCGGTAGATGCGCTGATCGATAACGGTCGCCGGGGTCGCACCGTAGTGGGGGCCAATAACCGTCCGCTGAAGTCGCTCTCCGACATTATTGAAGGTAAACAGGGGCGCTTCCGGCAAAACTTGTTGGGTAAGCGGGTTGATTACTCTGGCCGTTCTGTCATTGTGGTGGGGCCTAAGCTGCAGATTCACCAGTGCGGTTTGCCTCGGGAGATGGCGATCGAACTGTTTCAGCCCTTTGTGATCCACCGGTTGATTCGCCAGGGGCTGGTCAACAACATCAAGGCGGCAAAGAAGCTGATTCAGCACAACGACCCCAGCGTCTGGGACGTGCTGGAAGAGGTGATTGAGAGCCACCCAGTCATGCTAAACCGGGCACCGACCCTACACCGTTTGGGGATTCAAGCCTTTGAACCCATCCTGGTAGAAGGGCGCGCGATTCAGCTGCACCCGCTGGTGTGTCCGGCCTTTAACGCTGACTTTGACGGTGACCAGATGGCCGTGCACGTACCGCTGTCTCTTGAGGCGCAGTCGGAGGCGCGTCTGCTGATGCTGGCTTCGAACAACGTGTTGTCGCCTGCTACTGGCCAGCCGATTATTACCCCGTCCCAGGACATGGTGTTGGGCTGCTATTACCTAACGGCGGAGAACCCCGACGCCGTCAAAGGCGAGGGCCACTACTTTGGCAGTATGGAAGACGCCATCATGGCCTTCGAGCAGGGCGTGGTCGATCTTCACTCTAAGGTTTGGCTGCGGTTTGACGGCGAAGTGGAGTCTGACCAGCCTAAGAACACGTCTCCAGAGCGGATGGAATCTGAGGATGGCAGCATCACCGAAATTTACCCCGATCGCCGGGTGCGGCTAGACAGCGAAGGCAAGCTGATCTCCCAGTACATCAAGACCACGGCGGGCCGCATTATCTACAACAAGGCGGTGCTCGACGCGATCGCAGGCTAGGGACCACACCACAACACCGACACAGCACGAACATCACTACACAAGGGCGAAACCTATGGCTGAGCAAGGGGCACCTCAAACCTCTCTGACCTTTCGGAACCGGATTATCGATAAGAAGCAGCTCAAAAAGCTGATCTCCTGGTCGTTTACCCACTACGGCACCGCCCGCACGTCTCAGATGGCCGATCGCATCAAAGACTTGGGCTTTAAGTACGCCACCCGGGCTGGGGTTTCCATCAGCGTGGAAGATCTCCAGGTACCCCAGGAGAAAAAGGGCATGCTAGCCGCTGCCGAAGAGGACATTCGCATTACCGAAGAGCGGTATACGCGGGGCGAAATCACTGAAGTAGAGCGTCTCACTAAGGTAATCGACACCTGGAACGACACCAGCGAAGAGCTGAAAGACCAGGTGGTGAAGAACTTTAAGGAAAACAATCCTCTCAACTCGGTGTACATGATGGCCTTCTCGGGAGCCCGAGGAAACATCTCCCAAGTGCGCCAGTTGGTGGGCATGCGGGGTCTGATGGCGAACCCTCAAGGGGAAATCATCGACCTGCCCATTAAGACCAACTTTCGCGAGGGGCTGACCGTTACCGAGTACGTGATCTCCTCCTACGGGGCCCGTAAGGGTCTGGTGGATACGGCGCTGCGAACCGCTGACTCAGGCTATCTCACCCGCCGTCTGGTGGACGTTTCTCAGGATGTGATCATTCGGGAGCACGACTGCGGTACGACCCGCGGCATTCCCCTGCGCAGCATGACTGACGGTGAGCGGGTGCTGATTCCTTTGGAGAACCGTCTGCTGGGCCGGGTGGTTGCCGAAGATGTGCCGCATCCCAAAACCGGCGAGGTGCTGTTGGAGAAAGACCATCCTGTGTCTCCAGAGACGGCAGAAATGCTAGCTGAGGCTGGAGTCGAAGGTGTGGTGGTGCGATCGCCCCTCACCTGCGAAGCCACCCGCTCTGTGTGCCGCCTCTGCTACGGCTGGAGCCTAGCCCACTCTGAAATGGTTGACCTCGGCGAAGCAGTTGGCATCATTGCCGCCCAGTCCATCGGTGAGCCTGGTACCCAGATGACCATGCGTACCTTCCACACCGGCGGTACCTTTACCGGCGAAGTGGCTCCCCGCATCCGGGCCAGCAAGGATGGCACCGTAAAACTGCCTAAAAACCTGAAGACTCGTGCCTTCCGCACTCGCTACGGCGAAGATGCGTTGATGATTGAGTCAAACGCTGACGTGGTGATTGAGGGCAGCGGTAAGAATAAATCTGAATCGCTGCCCCAGGGCACAATTCTGTTTGTCGATGACGGTGAAACCGTACAAAAGGATCAGCTTTTGGCTGAGCTGCCCTCGGCGGGGCGCACGCGCAAGGTGACCGAGAAGGCTACCAAAGACGTGACCTCTGACCTAGCTGGGGAAGTGAAATTCGCCGG
The DNA here is from genome assembly GCF_039962255.1 of Leptolyngbya subtilissima AS-A7. Lineage (NCBI taxonomy): Bacteria > Bacillati > Cyanobacteriota > Cyanophyceae > Leptolyngbyales > Leptolyngbyaceae > Leptolyngbya > Leptolyngbya subtilissima. The sequence goes on from NZ_JAMPKY010000007.1 coordinate 333,428, forward strand.
CCTAGTGCAGGAAGAAAAGACCGACCGTCAGGGCAACACCACTCGCTTAGCCCAGCGGGGCGGTTTGCTATGGGTGCTAGCCGGTGACGTCTACAACCTGCCCCCTAGTGCAGAGCCGGTGGTGCGCAACGGCGACTACGTCAACGCCGATGACACCCTAGCCGAAACCAAACTCACCACTGAACGGGGTGGTTTGGTCCGTTTGCCCGAAGCCGACGACGAAAAAGGCACTCGCGAGGTTGAAATCATCACCGCCTCCGTCATGCTTGACCAAGCCCATGTACGCAAGGAACAGGGTCAGGGTCGGGAGCACTACTTCATTGAGACCGCCCATGGGCAGCGGTTTTCTCTGATTGCCACGCCGGGGGCCAAGGTCACCAGTGGTCAGGTGATTGCTGAACTCGAAGACGATCGCTTCCACACCCAAACCGGCGGCATCGTCAAGTTTGCCGGGGTCGATGTAGCTAAAAAAGGTAAGGGAAAGCAGGGCTACGAAGTCGTGCAGGGCGGTACGCTGCTGTGGATTCCTGAGGAGGCCCACGAGGTCAACAAAGACATTTCTCTGCTGATGGTAGAAGACGGCCAGTACCTGGAAGCGGGCACCGAGGTCGTTAAAGATATCTTCTGCCAAAACAGCGGTGTGGTCGAAGTTACTCAAAAGAACGACATTCTGCGCGAGATCTTGGTCAAACCCGGCGACATTCACATGGTGGATGCCCCCGAGGATGTGATGGATCGCGATGGCACTCTAGTTAACGCTGGGGAAGAGGTGATGCCAGGTCTGGTGGCTGATGCCCTGCGCTACATCGAGTATGTCGAAACCCCTGACGGCCCCGCCCTGCTGCTGCGCCCGGTGGAAGAGTACGTGGTGCCCAACGAGCCCGCTGTACCTAGCCAGGACAGCGCCGCCGATGCCGCCGGTTCAATCAAACTGCGCGCCATCCAGCGGATTCCTTTTAAGGATGGAGAGCGGGTGAAGTCGGTGGTTGGTGTTGAGCTGTTGCGCACTCAGCTGGTGCTCGACATCGAAGACGAATCACCCCACGTCGTGGCCGATATTGAGCTGGTCCCCGACGACAGCGATGCTGACCTGATGCGCCTGCAAATGGTGGTGCTCGAAACCCAAGTGATTCGCCGTGATGTAGTGGCTGACCAAACCCAGGGCAGCACCGTCACTCGTCTGCTGGTGGAAGATGGTCAGCAGATTGAGCCGGGCGCGGTCGTGGCCCGCACCGAGATTCGCTGTAAAGAGGCGGGTGAGGTGCGCGGTATTCGCGAAGGGCAAGAGGCTGTTCGCCGCGTGCTAGTTGTGCGGGAGTCCGATCGTATGAAGGTCGATCTCCAGGGCAAACAACCAACGGTGAAGGTGGGCGATCTAGTGGTGGCCGATACTGAATTGGCTCCTGGTCTAACCCATGAAGAGTCGGGTCAAGTCACCGCCATCGACGATGGCCAAATTGCTCTACGGCTGGCTCGTCCCTACCGGGTATCTACCGGTGCCGTACTACACATTGAAGACGGTGACCTGGTACAGCGGGGTGACAATCTCGTGTTGCTGGTGTTTGAGCGGGCTAAAACCGGCGACATCATCCAGGGTCTACCCCGGATTGAGGAACTGCTGGAGGCCCGCAAACCTAAGGAGGCCTGTGTGCTGTCTGAGCGCCCCGGCAATGCCCAGGTTGTCTATAGCGATGACGAGACTGTAGAGGTCAAAATCATCGAAGACGATGGTGTGGTGACGGAATACCCCATTAGTCCGGGCCAAAACGTGATTGTCTCTGACGGCCAGCGGGTAAGCACCGCTGAGCACCTCACCGACGGCCCCGCCAACCCCCACCAGATTCTGGAGGTGTTCTTCAAGTACAACCTCAGCCTAGGCATGGGCATCCACGATGCGGCACTCGGAGCTTTGCAGGAAGTGCAGTCGTTCTTGGTAAACGAGGTGCAGTCGGTGTACCAGTCCCAGGGCATCGACATTTCTGACAAGCACACCGAGGTGATTGTGCGGCAGATGTCGTCGAAGTGCCGAATTGACGACGGCGGTGATACTACCATGCTGCCTGGTGAGCTAGTGGAAATCTATCAGGTGGAGCAGGTCAATGAGGCTATGGCGATCACGGGCGGTGCTCCGGCGGAATACACGCCGGTGCTGCTAGGGATCACGAAAGCTTCGCTGAACACTGATAGCTTCATCTCCGCCGCTAGCTTCCAAGAAACCACCCGGGTGCTAACGGAAGCGGCGATCGAAGGCAAATCGGACTGGTTGCGCGGCTTGAAGGAGAACGTCATCATCGGTCGTTTGATTCCGGCAGGAACGGGCTATAACGCCTATGAGGAGTCTCCGGCTCCGGAACTTGACCCGGCCTATGAGTCGGCCATTTTGGACGACGACATGGTGCTCCAAGACGTGGTGCTAGATGATTTCACCGCCCGCAGCTATGACCTTGAGGGCAACCTCAGCATGCTTAATGACGATGAGATGATCGGCGGTATGTCGTTGGAAGATGGCACTCCGCGCGGCAACGGTGACTTTCCCGGACTGGGGAATGGCATTGGCATCGATGGTATCGACGATGATCTCTTGATCGACGACCAAACCGAAGCCCTCTAAACGATTTACCTCAAACACCCCAGCTAACTTAGGTTAGCTGGGGTGTTTTTTATTGGTTCGGTCGTAGGTAAATGGCGGTGACGTCAGGACAGCGCGATCGCCCCTGTCTACTGCCATTTTTCTCAGTCGCTGCTGTTTTCTACGTAGCGTTTCTACCTTGGGGCTTAAACTGTTTACAAGAGGGAGGTAGCGCAGGTGGTTGCGGATTGGCGATCGCCAATCTGAGGAAAGTCCGGGCTCCCGAAAGACCAGACTTGCTGGGTAACGCCCAGTGCGGGCAACCGTGAGGAGAGTGCCACAGAAACATACCGCCGATGGCTTCGGAATTTTCGAGGCACAGGTAAGGGTGCAAGGGTGCGGTAAGAGCGCACCAGCAGCATCGAGAGGTGCTGGCTCGGTAAACCCCGGTCGGGTGCAAGGTCGAGGGGCAAGGTTGGTCTTTTTCCAGCCCCGCTGTTACGTACCGCAAGAGGCGTTTGGCAACAAGCGTCCCAGATAGATAACTGCCCCCCTGGCAACAGGGGAACAGAACCCGGCTTATGTCTACCTCCTTCCCTCAATCTTCTCCCTACTGATGATTTGTTGACTGTGACCGATCTCCCCCCATCTCGGCAGCGCCAGCTGGAGCAGTGGGTGCAAAAGTTTGCCCTACCCACCGCTAATGCTACTAACTGGGTGCGCCTCAACCAGGCTTTGACCCACAAATCGGTAGACGCGGCCAATAACTATGAACAGCTTGAGCTGCTGGGAGATGCGGTGCTGCGATTAGCGGCGACGGAGTGTTTGCAAGAAAATTTTCCCAACGCTTCGGTGGGCGAATTGTCGGCAGTGCGCTCAGTGCTGATTAGCGATCGCACCCTCGCCCAGCTGGCCCAAGAGCTAGATCTAGCTCCCTACCTTACTATTGCCTCTGGAATGAAGGTCGGCCCCACTCACCTAGCCGATGCCTTAGAGGCAGTGGTGGCCGTGCTCTATTTAGAAACCCGTGCTTTAGGGCCAGTGCACACCTGGCTAGACGACTCGCTGCTCCGGCTGACGGCTGCCGTGCGCCAAGACCCAGCCCGACAAAACTACAAAGTAGCCCTGCAAGAACTCACCCAGGCTCACAGCAAAACCCTTCCCCAGTACCGCACCGTAGAACAGCAGCCGGTGGATGGCGACCCCCAACGCTATGCATCCACCGTATGGTTTCGGGAAACCTGTTGGGGAAGCGGTCACGGCCCCACCAAAAAACAGGCTGAACAGGCCGCCGCCGCTGCCGCCTACGATCGCCTTCGCCAAACCCTCACCCATGAGTCCTCATCCTCAGCCACTTAACCTCGCTATTTTTGGTCTGGGCCGCTGGGGCAACCACCTGTTGCGTAACTTTTTGGCCCTACCCACAGCGCGAGTGGTGGCAATAGTTGATCCTGACCGGCAGCGGTTAGAAGAGTTGCGCGATCGCTTTGCCCTAGCCGACACCGTGGCCTGCTACGACGACTGGCCCCAGGCCATGGCCCACCCAGGTTTAGAGGCCGTAGTGATTGCCACCCCGGCCAGCACCCACTACCCCATGATTCAGGCGGCACTCAAAGCCGGCCTACATGTGCTGAGCGAAAAGCCCCTCACCTTAGACAGCAACCGCAGTGCTACTCTTTGCCAGCTAGCCACTACCCAACAGCGGCAGCTCATGGTCGATCACACCTATCTGTTTCACCCAGCGGTGCAGCGGGGTCGTGAGCTGTGCCAGCAAATTGGCCCCCTTCGCTACGGCTATGCTACCCGCACCAATCTGGGGCCAGTGCGCTCCGATGCTGATGTGTTTTGGGATCTGGCCATCCACGACATTTCCATTTTGAATTATTGGCTGGGGCAGAGCCCCTTGGCCGTCGCCGCTTGGGGGCCAGTGTGGCTGCAAACCGAGACGGAGGCCAAGCTAAGAGATGCGGGCTGGCTCCGGCTAACGTATCCCAACCCGATTGGGTCTACCCCACTAGAGGTCATGGTTCATGTGAGCTGGGCCAACTCCGACCGGCAGCGGCGGCTAGCTCTGGTGGGCGATCGCGGCACTCTAGTCTTCGATGAGAGCCCCCAAGCCCACCCTTTGACCCTATATTCTGGGCACTTTCAGCCCCAGGAGCCCCCGTTTGTCCCCAGTAGTCTCAAGGCCGAGACTGTGGCGATCGCTCCCCTAGAGCCGCTGCAACAGATGTGCGCCCACTTTCTAGACTGCGTTGCCAACAATAGGCCCTCACCAATATCGGCGGGACCTATGGCCACTGAACTGGTGAGGCTTATGGAAGCGATCGCGATCGCCGCCGAAACAGGCCAGCAAGTAGATATCTAAATCAAAGTTTACGGACTTAGCTCCTGCTCCCTCCTGCGGAACTATTTCATTTGACTGAATTGTGGTGGTTTCTTGCGCAGACTGGGCAAGCTACCCCCGTGGGCCGATGCCTGCTCTCGTTGTAGTTTGAGAAATTTGTTTTAGTTGCTTCACTACATCGCAGCTTCATGAACTCAGAATAAGTTTGCTTTGCCAATTCAATTTAGCGGGCTATACCTGAAACAGCTCATCGCCTTCTTGTCAGGGCAAGGGTTTAAGTTCCTGGCCGTCAGCCGTCAAAACCCCTCACATACACAAGACCTATGTACTATTCATACTGGCTCACAGCAGCATCCGTTCTAGGCCTTTGCGTTCTTCCAGGTCAAGCTCTAGCAGCCCCCCAAGACCTAGAAACAACCCCTCAAACCATGGCTGACGCCCTTGCTGTCGAACAGCGTGACCAAGACAGCCTCAACCGCGTAGCTAATCAATTGGATCAGCGCGTAGGTCGCCAAGAAAGCAGTGGTATCACTGATCTAGCTGAGTCTTTAAATTTACCCATACTCAATGACCTAGTAGATGAATCTGGAGAGGTAACCTTACCCCTAGGTCTCACTGTTTACGATGCCATGGGTACGACCTCCGTCGGCTTTGGCTCTAAGTTTTAGTTTGCGCCCAGGGCAGCTTATGCCTAGGGCAAGACCCTGACTTGTCGCCCCAGCCCGGTATACTACCAAGGAAAGAAATTGGAACACCGGGCCTTGGGCGTCGATCTTCGTAGCTACGTTTATATTGACAATCTTCAACCCCAGCATGCGGCCTACATGGGTACCGTTTCGCTGGGGTTTTTGCCGCTGCCCGGGGACGCCTCACTGTGGATAGAAATCTCCCCTGGCATTGAAATCAACCGCATCCTGGATATCGGCCTCAAAGCCGCCGTGGTCCGGCCTGGCACCCTTATCGTAGAACGTCTCTACGGTCTGCTTGAAATCCACGCTAGCAACCAGGGCGAAGTGCATGCCGCTGGTGGGGCTATGCTCGATGCCCTAGGGCTCACCTACCGAGAGCGGCTCAAACCCCGAATTATCTCCAGTCAGGTAATTCGCAACCTTGACCCTCACCATGTTCAGCTAATCAACCGCAGCCGCCGTGGCAACATGATTGTGGCTGGTCAAACCCTCTATGTGTTTGAAGTAGAACCTGCGGCCTACGCCTCTTTGGCCGCCAACGAGGCCGAAAAAGCAGCGCTGATCAACATTCTCCAGATTAGCTCAGTAGGTAGCTTTGGTCGCCTTTACCTTGGCGGCGAAGAACGCGATATTCTAGCTGCCCAGAGAGCTGTTATAGCCGCTATGGAAGCTGTGCCTGGGCGAGTCCAGAGCAGTAGTCAGCGTCACGAGTAAGTTTTCTCTAAGCTCAATGGGGCTAACCCCTGCTGACATAAGTGGAAATGGTTGGTCTGTTGTTTAAGTCGCCACCCCTTTAGGTAGGTCAACCTCTCGACGCGTCTTCGGGATTTGCCCAGCAGTTTGCCTCAACTCAAACCTACTCCATTGACCGGCAGCCCCTTGCTTCGCCTCCCTGACGATATAGGTCTATAGGAGAAAGGGTGCGATCGCGATCGCTCCATCCTCACACTTTACTTAGTTGCCGCCATTCACCAAATTTTTGAAATCAGGAAAAAGTCAGCAGACATTGTTCTGCCCTGTTAGCCTCAGTTCTGCGTGCAGCCTACGTTTCAATGTATAAATTAGCAATCTTACTGCTGTTTTCTTAGCTATCCCAAACAGGCGCTATTGGTCAGCGTGAGGGGAAATGACATCTTTTTTGTTTTTTTGGGGAACGAAACAACTCTGTCGGAGGAGGGATAGTTGCCTCCTGGTACCGTGTTACAACTCTTCAGGTCTGGTTAAGCTATGTAACGCTGTTAGCCAGACATTTGTAACACTTGTTAGGACGTAACTTTGTATGACTCCGAACACTCTTCGCATCGCCCTAGGCCTAATGCTTTTTGGTGCCGCTCCTGCTGCTATCACTGCGTTTCCTCAGCAGGCTATCTCTGACACCTACAAGCCCCAAGCTGAGCAGCCTGCCGCTGTGGAAGAACCCACTGACGCTGCGCAGCCGGGCGCTATGGAAGAAGCCGCTGATGCCGAGAAGCCCAGCGCCGTGGAAGAGCCTACCGACGCTGAGCAGCCCAGCGCCATGGAAGAGCCTACTGACGCTGAGCAGCCTGCCGCTGCGGAAGAGCCCACTGATGCTGAGCAGCCTACTGCTGCGGAAGAACCCACCGATGCTGAGCAGCCTACTGCTAGCACCGAGCAATCAATTGCTGAAATTGCCGCTGGCAACGAAGACTTTGAGATTCTGACCGCTGCGATTGAGGCCGCCGGTCTAACTGAGGCCCTGAGCAGCAACGATTTGTCTATTACTGTGTTTGCCCCCACTGACGAAGCTTTTGAAGCCTTACCTGAGGGGACTTTGGAGGAGCTCCTGCTGCCTGAAAATCGCGACCAGCTAGCGCAGCTGCTGACCTATCACGTGGTAGACGGCGAAGTTCGCTCCACGGATTTGACTTCTGGCGAAGTGGATACTTTGACCGGTGCCCCTGTAACAGTGACGGTGGGTGAAGAGTCTGTCACCGTCAACGAAGCCAACGTGGTAACGGCTGATATTGAAGCCAGCAATGGCGTCATCCACGTCATTGACACGGTGCTGCTGCCGATGTAGTTGACGCGCTACTTTGACGCGTGAAATGCTGCGGCAATAACCATTGTTTGCCGCATTGCAACACAGAGGCTTAATCAACGGAAGCAGTCGCCCTTACGTAAGGGCGACTGCTTGCCGTTGAAGGCAATTGCTGAGTTTTACAGCAGCCCTGTGTGGCAGCAGTGGCCCTTGAAGGGCGATCGCACGCTGATATCAGTTTGTTGAAGTATCATCAGCAATAAGCGCTACCCCTTTAACCATGGTTGAAGAGGTAGAGTTCAGAGCTCCCGGTACTGCGTTATTCAATGTAGGTGCACCGGGCTTTTGGGGGCATACTTGTTTTAACGATGAGCTAATCGCAGTGACTGTCAAAGCATGAAGGATTCAACCCCAGGCGATCAGAAGCAGCTTCTGCTAATTGATGATGACCCAAACCTGATCTTGTTAGTCAAGGACTATCTTGAGTTCCGTGGCTATGAGGTGAAGACGGCGGGCAACGGTCGAGAAGCCCTGGATATGCTGGAAAACACCACCCCAGACATGATCATCTGCGACGTGATGATGCCCGAGATGGATGGCCACGCCTTTGTGCGCCACGTGCGAGAAAATCCATCCACCGAGTGGATTCCAATTTTGTTTCTCTCCGCCAAAGGCCAAAGCCAAGATCGCGTGAAGGGGCTCAACACCGGGGCCGACGTCTACATGGTCAAGCCCTTCGAGCCTGAGGAGCTAGTCGCGCAGGTAGAGTCTTCTCTCAAACAGGCCTCTCGGCTGATCAAGCAGCAAATCAAGGGTGGTGGCAGCCCGGCGATTCAAGTTCCCTTTGATGTGGAGTTGACACCCACCGAACTGCGGGTGGTGCAGTTTGTAGCCCGAGGCATGGCCAACCGCGAGATTGCTAACGAGCTTCAGGTCAGCCAGCGCACCATTGAGAGCCACGTCAGCAACATGCTGGGCAAAACCGGCCTCAACAACCGCACAGAGCTAGCCCGTTGGGCCATAGAGAACAATAAGGCCTAGAAAAGGGTTCAAGGTACAGGGTGTGAGGTTGAAGGAATTGCCTCGACCTTAAACCATGAACCCTAAACCCTCCTTTGAACCTGGCACAATCAGGGTAGTGACCTAATCGCATGCCCTGATTTATGACAACTGCTCCCCTCAGCTGGTCGGCCCTGGAAGAAATGGCCGATTTTTCTGTTGATTATGTCAATGGCCCTACCAATGCCCAGTCTCGGCTACGCCTGTTTGGCCAGCCTGAGTCGGCGGTGCGGGTCACCCTCTACCGCGACAACCACGCCTGGTGCCCCTACTGCCAAAAAGTATGGCTGTGGCTGGAAGAGAAGCAGGTGCCCTACCGCATCGAAAAAGTCACCATGTTTTGCTACGGCGAAAAGGAAACCTGGTACAAGCGCAAGGTACCTTCGGGAATGCTGCCTGCTCTGGAGTTAGACGGGCGGATGGTTACCGAAAGCGATGACATTTTGCTAGCGCTGGAGCAGGCTTTTGGGCCGTTGCAGTGGGGGATGAAAGACCCAGCGGTGGTGCCCCTGCGGCAGCTAGAGCGATTACTGTTTCGGGCTTGGTGCATGTGGCTGTGTCAACCAGCGCGATCGCCGGCAGCAGACCAGCGCGCGGGCGAGCAGTTTGTTGGAGTAGTGCAACGGGTAGAGCAGGCGCTGTCTACCCATCCCGGCCCCTTCTTTTTGCCAGAGTTTAGCACTGGCGACGTAGTGTTTGTGCCCTACGTGGAGCGCATGAACGCCAGCCTCTACTACTACAAAGGCTACTCACTGCGCGAGGAGAACCCTCGCCTTAAGGATTGGTTTGATGGGTTGGAGAGCCGCTCAACTTATCGCGGTACCCAGAGCGACTTTCACACTCACGTGCACGATCTGCCGCCGCAGATGGGGGGCTGCTACGAGAATGACTCGCCTCAGACCCGGCGCAACCAGGCCCAGGTCGATCTCGGCCCCTGGTTTGGCTTGCCCGATGTGGCCTACCCAGAGCCAGAAACCTCCCGTGTTGAGGCCCTAACTCGCGTAGTGAAGCATCGAGACAACGTGATTAAGGTGAATCCTGCCGCGAATGATGTGATTGATCTGGCCCTGCGCTGTGCGTTGACTTATCTGATGACGGGAGAACCCTGCGAGCCTCCTGCTGGGGCTGAGCTGGGGCTGCGGTACCTGCGCGATCGCATCAACGTCCCCCGAGACATGTCTATCTATGCCGCCAAGCGCCTGCGGGAAGCTCTAGAAGCCACCGCTGCCCTAGTGGGGGAAGCTCAGCCCGACCCGCTACCGACTCGCCACCGCCGTGACCAAGACCCAGTGAATTTTGCTGCCTAGGTGAGGAGTATTGGCCAAAGCACCTAGTCCCTTCTGGGCAACCATCAAGCCCTGATATGCAATGCAAAAGGGACTGGGTGCCTGACTCCGGCTAGATGCCGTGACTTTTGCCGATTACCCAATGGCGGCGGAAGAAGCGGGCTAGGCTAGTCTCGCTTAGCGTTAGGCAAATGGGCCGGCCGTGGGGGCAGGTGCGGGGGTTGCGGGTTTGCTGCCAGTCGTCGAGCAGGGTTTGTAGGGTGGCGAGATCGAGTGGCGTGCCGTTGCGAATGGCGGTGCGGCAGGCGATCGCCACTTGAGCCGTATCTAGATTGCCGCCGAGGCTAAGTTCGAGCAGGGCATCGGGCAGGTCATCGCGATCGCGCAAGGGAGCTGGCGCAGCTCGTATAGCCCAGCGATTTGGGCCAAACTCCTCGGGGCTCAGGCCCAGCCTTTGAAGCTGTTCTAGCTGCTTTTCAGTTAGCCCTTCCAGCACGACGGGTGTGGCTAACGGTACCAGTTGCCACTGGGCTTGCAGGCGCTCGTAGAGAACGCGCTCGTGGGCAATGTGCTGTTCGATTAGGCAAAGGCCGTCGGTCTGTTCGGCCAAAATGTAGCGGTTGTGAACCTGGGCGATCGCCCGCAAACTTCCCGGACGCTCGCGATAGGGCAACTCATCGGATAATTCTGCAACGCCGTAGGTGCTACTCGGCTCTGCCGTCTTGAGCAGTTGGGTAACGCGCTGCTGGTTCGCATCAATCAGGGTTTCGGTATGCTGCCCTAAAAGCGTAGCCACGTGGCTTTGGCAGAGGGCAGTCCAGTCTTCGAGCCGGTGCAGGTAAAGGGTCGATTTGTCGGGGCGGCGGTTCCAGTCGATGTCGCTGGGGGGAACGGTGAGGTGCACAAAAGCCAGGGGATAGCGGTGGCGGAGCAGGGTGTGGCGAAAAGCATTCACAATAGCTTGCTCTAGCTCGGGAACCGTTACAACCCGCCCATTGACCGCGACCTTAACCCAGTCGGGGCGGGGGCGATGGCAGCGATCGGGCAGACCAATCAGACCATAGATACCAGCCTTAAAAGCAAGCTGATCTAAGGGACTACCCTCGTCCTCGGCCCAGGGGGCAGCCTGCCAGCCGTCTTGCAAATCGCTTTCGCTGACGGCCCGGAGCAGTTGAGGAACGAGGCCCCTAGCGGTAGGGCTGGGGGTGAAGGCCAGCCAGGGACGATCGCTCAGCTGCACCGTCCAAGTCACCGTTGGATGAGCTAAGGCACAGTGGCGAATGATGTTTTGCACCTGGCTAAGCTGGCGAGCCATGGTTGGCAATCGCTCCCGACGAGCGGGCCAGGCCCCAAAAAGATCGGTAACTGTCACCACAGTGCCTTGGGCGAGGGCGGCTGGGACTGTCCCTAGTGGTTCTCCTTGGGCTGAATAGGTGACGCGCCAGCCCGACTCTGCACCGGGGGCACGACTGCAAATCTCTAACTGAGCGACCTGAGCCAGGCTGTGCAAAGCTTCGCCGCGAAACCCTAGACTGTTGACCTGCCACAGATCAGCCTGGGTGCGAATCTTGCTAGTGCTGTGGGGGATGGCGGCCTGGTGCAAATTCTCCAGCGCCATAGCAGTGCCGTTGTCGGCCACCTGCACCCGGCCCTGGTCGGGCCAGAGGGCAAGGGTAATATGTGTGGCCTGAGCATCGAGAGCGTTTTCAATCAGCTCGCGCACGACCGCCGCCAAAGAGTCGATGACTTCTCCAGCTGCGATACTGTGAATGACATCTCCAGGCAACAGCTGGATGCGGCGGGGCACTAGATTAGAAACGCTGTCGGCAGGGATAGGGAGGGGGCTCCGAGGCAACTGATCCTATGCTACTGCGCAGGTTAAGCACTGGAACAAAAGATCTAGTGCCGGTCTTAACCCAGGGCCAAATTGCGATTGCTTAACGCTGGTGGGCAGTGCCTGTACTGCAGTATATCAAGGCTTTTGGCAATTTTTGGAGGCTGGTATCAGCACCATTTCACTCAGGGCTCGAAAGCTAACTCAAGGAAGTCCATTGAAAATTTCAATTGATATGGGTCAAGGAATAGGCTACTTTGTCTACTATTTTCAATAAAAGTTTGCGCACTCTATTAAGGTTTGTTACATTGCAGGGGAACGCCTTCTCCCAGGATCCTCCTCACCATGAAACGCTTTTTTGGCTTGCTGCCTAAGCCTTCGCCTCTGCGGCCCAAGTCTCGTGTCTATGATCTTAAGGAGCGGCTGGATTGGGGCGAACCGGCGCTCACCATCATTGATGTCCGCGATCGCGCCGACTTTAACGAGAGCCATATTACCGGCGCAATTTCAATGCCCGCCGACTCGCTGCTAGCCACAGCTGCTAGCTGCTTCGAGGTCAGTCGCGATCTCTATATTTATAGCAACACCGATGATGAAGCCGCCGCTGTGGCCGAGCAGCTGCGGGAGGCAGGCTTCTCTAAAGTCGCCATTGTGCGAGGCGGGGTTGCTGCATGGAAGGCGGCGGGCTTTCCGATCGAGATGGTGACGGTGGAAGTGGCCTAAACTCACATAAACTGGCGAAGTTAAAGCTGTGCATAGATATGGATCAGGCGGGGGCAGTTAACTCGATCAGCGATTTGTTGACGCCGAACAGGTCGCATCGAGTGGTTACTTACAGCCGAGCCTACACCTTGGTGCCCACCTATGAGTGCTTCAACCGCTGCACCTACTGCAACTTTCGAGCTGACCCCGGTCAGTCACCCTGGCTGAGTTTAGAGCATGTGGCTCAACAGCTGCCCATTCTGCGCTATCAGGGGGTGTGCGAGGTGCTGGTGCTCAGCGGTGAGGTGGCTCCCCATAGCCCTCGCCGCGAAGAATGGTTTCGTCACATCTACCAAATCTGTGCGCTGGCCCTGGAGGCTGGGCTGCTGCCCCACACCAACGCTGGCCCCCTGAGCCGCGATGAAATGGCGCAGCTGCGGCAGGTCAATGTGTCGATGGGCCTCATGGTCGAGCAGGTAACGCCGCAGTTGCTCGACACCGTTCACCGCCATGCCCCTAGCAAACGTCCTGAAGTGCGGCTGCAACAGCTGGCTTGGGCTGGAGAGCTAGGGATTCCCTTTACCACTGGGCTACTGCTGGGGCTGGGGGAGAGTGAGGCTGATTGGGTAGATTCGCTACGAGCGATCGCCACTATTCAAACTCGCTATGGCCACATTCAAGAGGTCATTTTGCAACCCCACAGCCCTGGGCAGCAGCAGCTTCAGCCGGGGATGGCGCTCGATGAAGCCGCGCTAGTGAGAGCCGTGCATCTGGCAAGGGAATGCCTGCCCCCGGAAGTCGCCATTCAGATTCCGCCCAATTTGGTCAGTCACAAAGGACTGCTAGATTGTTTGGCCGCAGGGGCGAGGGACCTGGGCGGCATTAGCCCGGTGGATGAGGTGAACCCCGACTACGACCACCCCACGCCAGAATCGCTAGAGGATGCGATCGCCCCCTCCGGCTGGCAACTTCAGCCCCGCCTGCCCATCTATCCCCAGTACGATACTTGGCTACCCGATCCGCTGCAGTCTTTAGTAAAAGCTTGGCGCAACTCACTCAACAATCTTTGAACTCACCCACCCATCCACCCATCCACCCCAACAGGGTAAAATCCTCACAGGTTAACTGAGGTTCCCCCATGGCTGCTCCCCAAACCTGTCCTGTATGCGGCGTCAAAATTATGGTGGGTATGGTGGGGGGCGATCGCGTGCTCTTCTCGGCTGGGCCACCGGGCACCCGCGCTCGGCTCTACGCGCGAGTCTGCCGCTATGTCGAAAAGGCTGGCTGCATCAACAAGGACGGCGGCGGCCAGACAGCAAACCCCAACGACTACTACAAGCCCAATGCACCGCGATAGCCAAATCTTGGATTAGGGAGTTCATTAAATCTAGGATTTGTAGGTTGGGCCTACTACCTAGCCAGGGACAGTCGAGATGGCTATCCCGCGTGATTGAATCATCAATTTCCCTAGTCCTGAGGCTTTGCCAACTGCGCCTTGGCCCGCTGCCACAGCGCTTCTAGCTCGTCAATAGAATGCTCACCTAATGGCTTGTCTGCCACCGCCTCCACCAGCTCAAAGCGTTTGATAAATCGGCGGTTGGTGCTCTGCAACGCTTCGGAAGGGTCGAGGTCGTACCAGCGGGCCAGATTAACCAGGGTAAACAGCAGATCGCCCAGCTCCGCCTGCTGATTTTCCTTAGGCTCATGGGCCAGGGCCTGGCGAAATTCGTCCAGCTCTTCGTGGAATTTATCCCAAACGTCGTCAACTGTTTCCCACTCGAACCCGGCCTTAGCTGCTTTGACGGAGATTTTGCTGGCGGCCATCAGCGGCGGCAGAGTGCGACTATATTTGGTCAGCTTGGGTGACAGCTTGTGGGGGTCGTGGGGAATGCCTTTTTCTTCGGCTTTGATGCGGTCCCAGTTTTGGCTGACTTCTTCCGGGGTTTCGCCCGTCGCATCGCCAAAGATGTGGGGATGGCGGCGCACCAGCTTGTCGGCGATGCCGGTGGCGACGGTGCCCAGGTCAAAGTCGCCGTTGTCGCTGGCCACTTGGGCCTGAAGCACCACCTGGAGCAGTAGGTCGCCAAGTTCTTCGGCGATCGCATCCTTGTCCCCCACCTGAATGGCATCAACCACCTCGTAGGCTTCTTCAATCACGTAGGGGATCAGGCTGGTGGGGGTTTGGGCTAAGTCCCACGGGCAGCCGGTTTCGGGATGGCGGAGCTGGGCGATGACATCAATTAGCCGCTCTAGGGCGACGAGAATGGCGGTGCGAGGGGTAGCAGAGATGCCCTGGGGATTGCCGGACGAGGAGGGCGCAGAAACCATAGCAAAACCGCGTTGACGACAACCCTCATAGCATGGCAGCAAATTGCAGCGGCGGGTATATCAACTACTACTGTGCACTTGCTCTCTTGTGTACGCTTACGTCGTGGATGAAAGTTGCAGTGGGTTGAAGCGAGTTTTAGCGCAACAGTCGTAATGCAGCGCATGACGGCATGGCTTGTATCAATAACAGTGGCACTGTGCATTAAACCGGTAAGGGTGTAACGGGTGATTATTCGAAGTTGCCCTATGGCAGAAGCATTGTGTATTGAATAGATAAGGGTGCAGCGGACGACTATTCGAAGTTACTCTATGACAGAAGCATTGTGTATTGACAACTTAAAAGATTGCGCGATCGCGGCAGCATTGTCGCGCCCCAACTTGAGATGTTGCCGCCTCACAATCAAATGTTGAGCGGTCGCATTAATACATTGCGGCCTCACACTAAAGCATGCAGCCGCACCACTAATGCGTTGCGGTACAGCATCAAAGGTGTCAGCAATAACAGAGGCGCGGGCGGTAACTCAGGTAACAGTGAGAGACGCTGCACAACCACAATATGAGCGGCAACTGTCTCAGCAGGTAGCGATTTTGACTTGATTTAGAGGTTTGAATAGAGTACTTTACTGAGCTAAGGCTGTGTGCGTGCAGCTTTGCTTCCCAAAAATTTGGTCAAGCGCCGCTGGAAGGTGTTGGAGCACCAACCAGCGGCTAACCTCGTCGACAGGTACTGCTGTCTCGGAGGCTAAGGTGATTTTACCTGGCCGTCTCGAACTGCACATGTCTGGGGCGGCCAAGTTTTTGGGATTCCTTACCCATCGTTAGAAAAGGAATCCCTGAATTATGTTGTGTTTGCCATATTTGGTGTCGTCGGCCCGTCGGGGCGAGGCGACCAGTCCGCTGTTGCTAGCGAATCCTGAAGCGCAGCCGGAGCGCGAGCGATTGCGCCATCTGGTAATTGGTTCACCTGAGGGGGTGCGAGCCACCATCAACCAGCTGCATGTGCTGCACTATGCCGACCAGATAACTTGGAGCCAGCAGATTGCAATACCGCGATCGGGGATTTTGATTACCCCAGAGCAAGGGGAGGTGTTTAGTCTGCTGAGGCGCGATCGGCCGTCAGCTTAGAACTCTAAGACCGTCGGGTGGGCGTGGGGTTAGTTTTGGCACGGTCGTGTCAAGCCTCAACTAGATGTGTCCACCCGACAGTTCATCGCTGCTGCACATTAGCGATATATAGACGACAAATATAAGAGTTCGACAACCTGATGCGGGAATGCTTACATGAGCCCAAGGAAAAATAACACTAAGTGCAGCGGTGGCAAGCTATGGAAAACAATTCCTTTCAGTATCATGAATTGCAACAAGATGTTGGCAATCTGATCAGTTTGTTTTCCAAAGAGCCTAGCCTTCGAAACCAACATAACCTTACAGTTATTCAGGAGTCTTTAAGAAAGGTTATTTCACCCACCTTCGAGATTGTTTTTTCAGGTGCTTTTAGCGCTGGAAAATCAATGTTGATTAATGCGCTTATAGGTAGAAAGTTACTCTACAGTTCAGAAGGGCATGCCACAGGAACCGAGTGTAGAATTGCCTATGCTGAGCCAGGCCAAGAAAAAGTGGTTTTGACCTTTTTAAGTGAAGCAGAAATTGTAGATCAGGTAAACGTCGGCAGCAACCGTTTAGGAATCAAAATTACGAGTCCAAACTTTGATAATGCAGCTCGTGAGTTTGTG
This sequence comes from Leptolyngbya subtilissima AS-A7, assembly GCF_039962255.1. Lineage (NCBI taxonomy): Bacteria > Bacillati > Cyanobacteriota > Cyanophyceae > Leptolyngbyales > Leptolyngbyaceae > Leptolyngbya > Leptolyngbya subtilissima. The sequence goes on from NZ_JAMPKY010000007.1 coordinate 349,974, forward strand.
AGACAGAATTGCCAAAAAATTATTGATGAAGAGAAGGGAGAGCATCGTTCAGAGAGAGCAAAGCAAGCAAATGCATTGTCTCTATTGATTCAGGGTTACGAGAAAAATCGTGAATTCATTAATTCTCGTGATAATGCAATATATTCCATGGAGAAGTTTAATTTCTCTACGTTGCAGGAAGCAGCTAATTATGCTCGTCGAGGTTCAAATAGCGCTGTTTTAAAGCGGATAGAATATTTTTGTTGTGATCCATTGCTCAAAGATGGAAATATTTTAATTGACACCCCTGGCATTGATGCCCCTGTGCGTCAGGATGCAGAACTCACTTACAAAAAAATCAAACATCCTGACACATCTGCTATCGTCTGTGTCTTGAAAACCGCTGAAACCGGCGAGCTTACTGCTGAAGAAACGGAACTTCTGGAGACGATACAGAATAATCCTGGGATTCGAGACAGAGTATTTTATATATTTAACCGGGTTGATAAGACATGGTACAACCCACAGCTCCGCAAGCGCTTAGAAAGCTGCATAAAGACACAGTTTAAGGATAGTTCAAGGGTTTTCCAAACAAGTGGTCTTTTAGGGTTTTATAGTCGATTAATTCAAGAAACCAGCGCAGGTGACAGGTTTGGTCTGGACAGTATATTTCTTGAAGAGAGCCAAGGAGTAAATGATATTGAAGAGACACCCCTTTTCGTAACTGAGTTCAACAACTACTGCGGCAATTCCGGAAAGTTATTTGATAGCCCTTTCAAATTGGAAATTAGGGGCTATGAATCACCCAACCAAAACTACGTTAGAGTACTCAGTGAGCATGGTCAGCCACTCATCCAAAAGATGATTAAGGATAGTGGACTAGATATTTTTCGCGATTCAATCATAAACTATTTGATCCATGAGAAACGGCCTCAACTGATAAGCACACTTATCAATGACTTATATCCTATCTGTACATCGCTAAGAGATTTTTATCTTCATCAACACAAGATATTAGTTCAACAGCCTCAAACAGCAGAAGAAATAAAGTCTCAGAAAATCAAACAGCTCGCAGCAGATCTCAAAAACGTTGGTGACCGATTTAAATCTGCCATAGAAGATGAAGTCAATGAGATAGCAGCAAGCAACTATAACGAGGAGTTTGAGCGCGATTTCCTTAAGCTAAAAGCTCAAATGGTGACTCGACTAGATGAGCTAATCCATACTTTTAGTGTTGAAACTGTTTATCAGAAAGCTCAAGCAAGCCATCGAAGAAACTCAGTTGTTCCTTTATTAGGAATATTGGCTGAAGCATTCTACTATTTAGCGAATGGCTTAGAGGAAGTACTTGTCAATAGCTCGCAAGAGCTTGTGCAAAGATACTTTCAAAGGTTTATTAACCAGGTCAAAGATGCAGATTACTATCGAGACATCTATCACTTGCTTGGAAATGATGCGGGTATCGAAGAAAGGCTAAACCAAGCTCAGAAATTAATTTGTGAGGCAATTACTAACGAGGCGCATACTGAGTGCGATCGCTATGTTCGAGAACGCCCTGAATTTTACAAAGAAGGTTCTCCTTCAATTTGGCAGCTTTGTCAAACCCTTCAACAAGCGTGTCAAGGTTATGACTATAACACAATGATTGATGCTGAACCAGCTATTCGACAACTGCTCAAGCTTGATTTTGAGCAAAAGGTGAGAGAAACCGTACTCAGAACATATCGTCAAACTATTAATCAAACATTGAATATTCATCTGCTAAAAATAGCAGACGAACAAAGAACCGCCATTTTGCAGCAATATGATCACGCACGCGAGTATCTTGCACAAACTCTAGAGAAAGAAGCTGTCAAGAAAGCAGAGGCTAACCAAATGAGGAAACGTGAGCTTGAGAAAGATATTGACGTTTTTAATTCCGTTATCAATAGAGTTAATGCATTTCTTGAGAGCATACAGTTAGATCGAGACAAGCTGCCCAATATCAACCAACGCGATTTAGAGGCTATTCTATTAGAATCATAATAAATCTATTTACTAAAAACCCCAGCCGTAAAAACAGAAGCTTTTTCTCTAAGCAAAATGAATGTTTTCTAGCCGAATGTTGATAAATGTAGAGAGGCAAGCATGAATATCGATCACTCTGGCATTGGGAAAGACGATGTTTTCGAGATTTTTCTCAAAAAGAAAGAACTTGAATCTACAGGCAAGATTTACAGGCTTGAGCAAGTTTTGCAAGCCTTATAAATTTTAAGTTCAAGTCTTTCAAACAACCTTCACAGTTCTTTTATTCAAAGTCATGGAATAGATCTGAAAGCCAATAATATTCTCAATGACGGAATAGTTTGCAAAGTACCAGGTCCAGAGTCTTCTGGATGGAAGGCTGGAAAATTGGAGATTCGAATTCAGCTAAATTTTATTCCAGATACTCCTCAAGAGCTTGAAGGTGTTAGCCAACAGGAGAATGGTAGTGAATCTGATTTAGACGAACTAAGAAGGGTTGTATAGAAGTAGTAAGCAGGGCTCAATTATGGAAAATGGAAAGATTATGTTGGCTAATGAAGAAGTAGTCTTACTAGATACTACCGAAAGTGCTTTGAGAAGTATCTACGGCTTACCAAGAACCTTTAGGATTGATGACCTTAAAACGAAATTTGATCGAAACTCGAGAACCTCGATTTTTGATTGGGTAGAGGTAGAGGTCATGCGTGTAGGCAAAGGTAAGTGGCAAAAAGGAAAGATGAGAATTGAGTGTGTTTTCGTGCTTAACGAAGATGAAGAAAATATACAAAATCCTGAAGATAACCCTTTAGACGAACTGAGAACAAGGATCAGTGAGTTTGACGAACAAAATAAATGACTCGTACAAAGCGAATTTCTATACCAAGATCAGTTAGAGAATATGTTCTAAATAGGGATAACCATCAATGTAAGTCTTGTGGCAAAAAGAGTTCAGAAGTCAAGTTGCAGATCGATCACATTCTCCCTCTTGCGAAAGGAGGCGTTAACGACATTAGCAACTTACAAACCCTTTGCAAAGGCTGTAATCAAAAGAAAAGTGCCAAGATCGATAATCGTTTTCGGCGAGACTACACCTTATAACTATCCCCAGAGCAAGTCTATTGCTGGGATTGACATACCAGGTATGGAGCTTCAGTGCTGTGCGATGTTGCCGTGACATATACACAGACCAGTTCCCTATGTCATCAGATCTTACTAAACCGCCGTAGTGCAGGGCGGGCAACTCCATATAAGATAGCCATGGCCAGAGCGTTATCGTTCTATTCAGAACCGCAGGCTTTGGTGCATCGAGTAAATCGTCCGCTCAGGACGACTGTTAAACGAATCGTCTAACGAAAGTAGGGAATTGCCCATGGGTCGCGCAGAGAAAGTTGTCCTAGCCTATTCCGGTGGCGTCGATACCACCGTCTGTATTCCCTACCTGATGAACGAGTGGGGCGTAAAAGAGGTGATTACCCTAGCGGCAGACCTAGGCCAGGGCGACGAGCTAGAACCGATTCGCGTCAAAGCGCTGAATGCCGGGGTGAAAGAATCCCTAGTCGCCGACCTGACCGAAGAATTTATCACCGACTACGCCTTTCCAGCCATCCAGGCCAACGCGCTGTACGAAAACCGCTACCCCCTCTCCACCGCCCTGGCTCGTCCACTAATTGCTAAGGCCCTGGTAGAGGCCGCCGATCGCTATGGGGCTGATGCTGTCGCCCACGGCTGCACCGGTAAGGGCAACGATCAGGTGCGTTTCGATGTGGCGATCGCCGCCCTCAACCCCGGCCTCAAGGTGCTGGCCCCCGCCCGCGAGTGGGGTATGGGCCGCGAAGAGACCATTGCCTACGGCGAAAAAATGGGCCTCGCCTTCCCAGTGAAAAAATCCAGCCCCTATTCTATTGACCGCAACCTGCTGGGCCGCAGCATCGAAGCCGGGCCGCTCGAAAACCCCATGACCGAGCCCCTAGAAGAAGTGTTTTTGATGACCGAGGCGATCGAAAACACCCCCAATGAACCGGAATATATCGACATCGGCTTTACCAAGGGGCTGCCCACCAGCCTCAACGGTGAAGCCCTCGGCCCAGTAGAGCTGATTACGCAGCTGAATGAAATTGCTGGTCGCCATGGCGTGGGCCGCATCGACATGATCGAAAACCGCCTGGTGGGCATCAAGTCTCGCGAAATTTACGAAGCCCCCGCCCTGCTGGTGCTGATCGACGCCCACCGCGACCTGGAGAGCCTCACCCTCACCGCCGATGTCACCCAGTACAAGCGCGGCATTGAAGAAACCTACAGCCGCCTGGTCTACAACGGCCTCTGGTATAGCCCCCTCAAGCTGGCCCTGGATGCCTTCATTCAGCAGACCCAGGAGCGGGTCAGCGGCACCGTGCGGGTGAAGCTGTTTAAAGGCACCAACCGGGTAGTGGGTCGCGAGTCTAACCTCGCCCTCTACAGCGATGCCCTGGCCACCTACAGCTCCGACGACACGTTTGACCACAAGGCTGCCGAGGGCTTTATCTACGTGTGGGGCCTGCCCACCCGCGTCTGGTCTGAGAAAATGCGCGGTTAGCGCCTAGGAGTAGATGGCGATGGCTCAAAGCCCCTCTCCCAAGATTGGGAGAGGGGTTTGGGGAGAGGGTAAATTCGCTGCCAACTGTTTTGTTTTCGATATTTCGATCTAGTGAGGTTGGCTAGAGCACTAGCGGCACCTAGCAGGTGGACTTTGTTGGGTTACACTGCGTTTCACCCAACCTACTCGCGTCCAATCTATGGTGTTTCCGGTTTATTTGGGGGTGGGGGCGTTTAAGCTCCACCCCCATTTTGTGTTTGAGGTAGTGGCCTACGGGGTCGCCATGGGGCTGCTGCGTCGCAATGTCAGCCGTGACGCTATCCCATTGAACCAGCGCAGCTCGGTGGTGGTGGGTGGGCTGATCGGCGCGCTGGTGGGGGCAAAGCTGCTGGTGCTGCTCCAGCATATAGATTTGTTGGGGAGCGACTGGCGATCGTGGCTGCTGCTGGGCTTGCAGGGCAAAACGGTTGTAGGGGCACTGTTAGGCGGGCTAATCGGCGTCGAGCTAACCAAAAAGTGGATTGGCCTGACGCGATCGACCGGCGATGCCTTTGTGTTTCCGCTGTTGGCGGGGACGGCGATCGGGCGGGTGGGGTGCTTTTTGACCGGGCTGAGCGATCGCACCTACGGCACCGTCACGGCCCTACCCTGGGGCATCGACTTTGGCGATGGCCTACCCCGCCACCCCACCCAGCTCTACGAAATTGGCTTCTTGATTGCCTTGGGCATGTTTCTAGCCTGGTATCGCAAAAGCGATCCTCCCAGCGGCAAACTGTTTCAGCTCTATCTGGTCGGCTACCTCGGTTTTCGCTTTGTTGTTGATTTTCTTAAACCCGACTTTCAGCCGCTCTTGGGGCTAAGCTTTATTCAACTCGCCTGCCTGCTGGGAGTGGCCTACGGGCTATATCAGCTTTTGCGGCAGGAGGTCACAGTTTCGTAGCAGCGTCCCCATGCCCACCCGCCCCTACCTGTTCTACGCCCTCACCAACAGCCTGTGCTCCCGCTGCCTAGGCAAAGTCGAGGCCAAAATCGTCTTTCAAGACGGGGGCGTGTATCTGATCAAGCACTGCCCCACCCACGGGCGCGAAGAAGTCCTAATTGCCGACGACGAAGAATATTACCGGCAAACCCAGGCGTTCATCAAACCGGGGGACATGCCCCTCAAGTTCAACACTCCCATCCGCTACGGCTGCCCCTACGACTGTGGCCTCTGCCCCGATCACGAGCAGCACAGCTGCCTGACGCTGATCGAACTGACCGATCGCTGCAACCTGAGCTGTCCCATCTGCTATGCCGACTCCGGTGTCGAGGAGCACAATGCTGCCCAGCAGCCCCGCCGCCACCGCTCCCTGGCCGAGATCGAGCGCATGTTAGATGCAGTCGTCGCTAACGAGGGTAGCCCCCAGGTGGTGCAGCTCAGCGGCGGCGAACCTACCCTGCATCCTGACTTTTTTAAAGTGCTGGAGCTAGTCAAGGCCCGACCGATTCAGCATTTGATGATCAACACCAACGGGCTGCGGATTGCTCAGGACGCAGCGTTCTGCGATCGCCTCGCCCAGTACAAAACTGGCACCGAAATCTATCTCCAGTTCGACAGCTTTGAGGAAAAAGCCCTGCGCGAACTGCGAGGGGCCGACCTACGCGCCACACGGCAGCAGGCGATCGATCGCCTCAACGACCTCAACCTCTCGACCACTCTGGTCGTCACCCTCAAGAAAGGGCTCAACGACCACGAAATCGGCAAAATCATCGACTACGCTCTGGCCCAGCGCTGTGTGCGAGGCGTGACATTTCAGCCCATTCAGGCGGCGGGGCGGCTAGAGGGGTTTGAGGCGGGGCGCGATCGCTATACCCTTACTGAGGTGCGCCGCGCCATTCTTGACCAGAGCCCACATTTCAAACCGCAGGATATTCTGCCAGTGCCCTGCCACCCCGACTCACTAGCGATGGCCTATGCTCTCAAGATCAAGGGCAAAGTAATTCCGCTAACGGGCATGTTCTCAACGCCAACATTTGTGGACATGATGCCCAACTCGGTGCTCTACGAGCAAGACCCTCAGCTCAAGCAAAAAATCTTCGAGCTGTTTTCTACCAGCCACTCCCCGCAGTCATCTGCCAATGCGCTGAAGCAACTGCTCTGTTGCCTGCCCCAGGTAACTGTGCCCAGCGGCATTACTTACGAGAATATTTTTCGCATTATGATTGTGCAGTTTCTCGATGCCTTCAACTTCGATGTGCGATCGGTGAAGCGATCGTGCATCCACATCGTGCACTCCGATGGCCGCATTATTCCCTTCGACACCTACAACCTGTTTTATCGAGAGGGCAGTACCGGAGCCGCTAAACTGGCCAAAGTTCAGTCTGCTACCTCAACCCCATGACCAACCCTACCGATCCCACACCCCCAAACAACCCCACGCCCCAAAACGAACTTTTGGAAATCATTAAAGGCATGCTGCTGCTGTTGGGCTGCCATGCCATAGCCGGGGCACTGATATTTCTTTTAGGTTTGTTGGTAGCCGTGATTGGCATCGGCGACTATGCGTTTGTCATTCCCTGGTTTATCGGAGCAGCGGGGTTCTTATTCTGGCAGCTGCTCTACGTGATTCCGTTAGTGATCACTCTCCGGCGGCGAGGGCACCCCGACATGGCTAAGGGGGTAATCATCGCCGCTACGCTGACTGCCTTAGTAAACGGGGCTTGCTTTGTCTCTATGTATGGCTTTGTTTAGAATTTGTGGACAGAGCTATTACAGGGAACCACTACTCATCTACCCGCTGATTCACTCCCCACAATAGGCAATCAGATCAATCTCAACATCTCCATAGCCTGCCAATGCCGTGACCCCCACGGTTGTGCGACTGGGCTGGGGAGCATCGCCAAAGTAAGATTGGTAGATGGCGTTCACCGTTTCGTAATAGCGAAAGTCGGTGACAAATACTCTAGCCATGACTACTTTGTTAAAACCGCTGCCCGCGTGGTCGAGCACTAGGGCCAAATTATCCATTACCCGCCGTGTCTGGTCTTCAATCGAGCCTTTGACAACTTCGCCTGTAGCTGGATCTTCCGCTAGCTGGCCAGTGACAAACAGAAAGTCTCCCGCTCGCACGGCGTGGGAATAAGGAGCTACCGGAGGCAGCAGGTTATTGGGCAGGGTCATAAACTCCAGCATCGGGGTAGTTCTCGATAACAACAGCCCTAAAGTTTAGACCAACCTGTGATCGCAGCGTGATCGATTCCACGCTTTCGCTAAAACAAAGAGCGCCCCCCTTGCGAGGAGCGCTCTTGTGCTAGTCAATCAGTGGGGTAGTCGTCGAGGACTAGCCGATGATTTCAGGCGCCTTAGCGGTAGCGAGGTCGAGGGGGAAGTTGTGAGCATTGCGCTCGTGCATCACTTCCATACCCAGGTTCGCCCGGTTGATGACGTCAGCCCAGGTGCCAATCACGCGACCCTGAGAATC